>PFFX01000144.1 GCA_002783385.1 Rhodobacterales bacterium CG15_BIG_FIL_POST_REV_8_21_14_020_59_13
AGAAATAGGGCGACCCCTCCTTCTCATAGAGATCGCGGATCGGCTGCTTGAATTTGTCCTCGTCTTCGGCAGACCAGTCCTCACCGCGCGCTTCCAGCCCGTCACGTTTGACCGTGGCAAGAACGCTGGCGGCCTGTTCACCGCCCATGACCGAAATGCGCGCATTCGGCCACATGAAAAGGAATCGGGGCGAATAGGCCCGGCCGCACATGCCGTAATTCCCGGCCCCATAGGAGCCCCCGATGATGATCGTCACTTTCGGTCCGGCAAAGCAGGACACCGCCATCACCAGCTTGGCGCCATCCTTGGCGATCCCACCGGCCTCGTATTTCGAGCCGACCATGAAGCCGGTGATATTCTGCAGGAAAATGAGCGGAATTTTCCGTTTCGCGCACAATTCGATGAAATGCGCACCCTTCTGGGCGCTTTTGGAAAACAATATGCCATTATTGGCGAGGATGCCGACCGGCATGCCGTGCAGGCGCGCAAAACCGCACACCAGGGTTTCGCCAAACAGTTTCTTGAATTCATCAAATTCCGAACCATCAACAAGGCGGGCGATCACTTCGCGCACATCATAGGGCGTGCGCAGATCGGGCGGGACAACACCATTGAGCTCGTCCGGGTCATATTCCGGCTCGCGAGGCTCGGTGGCATCCAGCGCGTGAGACTTGGTGGTATTCAGCGTTCCGACAATGCGGCGCGCCAGAAAAAGCGCATGCTCGTCATCCATGGCATAATGATCGGCCACGCCGGACTGGCGGGCATGAACATCTGCGCCACCGAGATCTTCAGCCGAAATCACCTCGCCTGTCGCCGCTTTCACCAGCGGCGGTCCGCCCAGGAAAATTGTGCCCTGCTTGCGCACAATGATGGTTTCATCCGACATCGCCGGGACATAGGCACCGCCGGCCGTGCAGGATCCCATGACAGATGCAATCTGCGGAATGCCCGCCGCCGACATCCGGGCCTGATTGTAGAAGATGCGGCCGAAATGCTCACGGTCCGGAAAGACGTCGGACTGGTGCGGTAGATTCGCGCCACCACTATCCACCAGATAGACGCAGGGAAGGCGGTTCTGCAGGGCAATTTCCTGCGCCCGCAAATGCTTCTTCACCGTCATCGGATAATAGGCCCCGCCCTTGATGGTCGGGTCGTTGCAGACAATCATCACCTCGCGGCCTGAAACACGGCCGATCCCGGCAATCATGCCGGCGCCATGGACATTGCCCTCATACATGCCATTGGCGGCCAAGGCCCCGATTTCCAGGAAGGGCGAGCCGGGATCCAGCAGGCGCTCCACCCGGTCGCGGGGTAACAGTTTTCCACGCGAAAGATGTTTTTCCCGCGAGCGCTCCGATCCGCCTTCAGCGGCTTCCGCAGTCTTGCCGCGCAATTCTTCAACCAGCGCCAGCATGGCCGCGCGATTGGATTTGAAGGCTTCCGAATGGGGGTCGGCTGAAGACGTCAGACGGCTCATGAATTTGCCTCGTGTTGGTTGCTGCCAATTAAGCCGTCTGGTGAGACGGGCGCAATGCCGGGCCTGCATCCGGTTCCAGGCGCAGATGCACTGCCCCTAACCAGAAGGGGTCAAGCTGGTAAAAATATTCATACAGCACCTTTTCATAAGCCATATCCTGCTATTGCCTGTGATGCTGCCCGATCAGTTCTTTCAGGATGCTATCGAGTTTGAATGGGGGAATTCACTGGACTATCTGCCGGCTGGATAAGAGAACGAACTGCTTGCCTTCTTCAGCGCATCAGGAAAGGCTCCAAGGCAAAGATCGGGGGAGCCTGTTCATGACCTACACCAGCTTTGCCCTCAGCCAGGACGGCCCTGTTGCGCGGATCACGCTGAACCGGCCGGACAAGCGCAATTCCATGACCCCGGATTTCTGGGCGGAACTGCCCGATGCCGTAGGAAAATTGTCTGATGAAGGCCAGGCCCGCGTCCTCATCCTTGAAGCCGAAGGCCCGGTTTTCACCGCTGGTATGGACATTTCCGTCTTCACCAACCCGAACGCACTGGCAACCGGCACCGCCTCGCACCGGGAAGCGTTCATGACGGCGGCGCTCGCCCTGCAGGACAGTTTCACCGCTTTCGAAACCGCACGCTTTCCGGTCATCGCCAGCATACAGGGGCCGTGCGTCGGCGGCGGTGTGGACATGATCTGCGCTTGCGATCTCCGCTACGGCACAACAGACGCTTGGCTGCGAATCGAGGAAACCAATATCGGCATGTTCGCCGATGTCGGAACGCTGCAACGCCTGCCGAAGCTGATCCCGGAAGGTGTAGCCCGCGAACTGGCTTATACCGGCGAAAACCTGACCCCGGAGCGCGCGGAAAAGCTGGGGCTTTATAACGCTGTTCTGGATGATGCCGAAGCCCTGCGCGCTCACGTCGACAAGGTGGCGGCCTGGATCGCCTCGAAAGCGCCGCTGACGATTTCAGGAACCAAGCGCTCCTTCCTCTATGCCCGCGACCATTCGGTAGCGGACAGCCTGCAACACGCCATGACGCTACAGGCGGCGATGTGGAACACAGATGATATTCGCGAGGCCATGACCGCGCGGGGCGAAAAACGCGAGGGTGATTTCACGCCGCTCACACCCGTGCGCCGCATGGGCCGGTCATGAGCTATCGGGGCAGTTGCCCTTGCCGGAATAGCCGCTGGGAGGCACCGCGCCTGCCGGGCTGGTTCACACGCTGCACCTGTTCCTGGTGCCGGAAAAGCGGAGCGATCTGGGGCTGCACCGACCTTTCCAAGATTCGCCTCACATATGAAACCGAACGCATCCTTCGCTATATCCATGGCGACAAGACGCAGGCTTTTGTCACCTGAGGGAAATGTAGCTGCACCACACAGTGGGTAAAGTCTCGAACATATTGAGCCCCGCCAGTTGACGCTGAATTTTGCAATGGCTGACTTCAAACTGCCTGCAGGCATTCCGGTCCGGTTGTTCAACGGAGCGGATAGCTGGTGTTATCTGGATTAATGTGATGGCCCCATGGCTTAATGGTCTTGTGCAAGGACCGGCGCAGCGCAATAAAGAACTATGGCAATGAATCTGTCTTTCCTCGGTTTTTTTGACGATATCGGCAAGACTGCCCTGAAAGCTGTCGAACATGAGGTGGAATGGTTCTGCCTGCCGGCGGGACACATGCTTTTCGCCGAAGGTGAGCCTTCGGATGCCTTCTACCTGTTGCGATCCGGTGCACTGGCTGCATTTCGCGATGGTGCCATGGGACGGCCGAACCTCCTCGGATATATCCGGGCAGGCGAGCCGGTCGGTGAGATGTCGATGCTGGAAGAACGTCCGCACTCTGCCAGCGTTTATGCGATGCGCGACAGCGAGATCGTGCGCCTGCCGACGGCATCTTTCGAACGGATTGCCGAACAACATTCCTCGCTGATGCGCGAATTGTCCAAGATGATGCTGCGGCGGCTCCGGTCCGGGCCACAGCGCGGCGGCTCCGAACCGAGAGTCTTCGCGCTGATCTCGTGCTCGCCGACCATTGATCTCGAATTCCGCGCCAAAGAATTGCAGACAGCGCTCGCCCGTATCGGCGTGACCTGCGCCATTGTTGGTGATGAGGCCACGGACTGGCAGGGTCCCAAGCTGGACGCCTATGAACGCGATCATCATGTTGTGCTTCTGGCGGCCAGATTGGGAGACAGTAACTGGGCGAGACGCGCCATGGGACGCGCCGACCGTGTCTGGCTGCTGGCGCGCGGAGACGCCCGTCCGTCTGTCCCGCTGCTGCCGGATGACCCCTCACCTGCTGCACGTCTGAAACTGCTCGATGTCGTACTCGTCCATGATGGCGGGAAAAGCCCGGCCTCACGCCCTCAGGACTGGGCCGATGCTGCCGAGGCCGCCCGCGTGTTTCACTGGCGTCAGGAACGCGATGATGATCTCGCCCGCCTCGCCCGGACATTGGCCGGACGGTCCGTCGGTCTGGTTTTGTCAGGCGGCGGCGCGCGGGCTTATGCGCACATCGGTGCCGTCGCAGCCTTCCGCAATGCCGGAATGCAGTTTGATTTCATCGGCGGTGCCTCCATGGGGGCCGTCATTGCTGCCGGCGTGGCACTGGAATGGACGCAGGAAGAGCTGGTTGAACGGGTAAGGGAAGCCTTTGTTTTATCCAACCCCCTCGGCGACTGGCAATTGCCGGTAATCTCCCTGGCGCGCGGCAAACGAGTCGATGACCGGCTGAAAGAACATTTCGGCGATATTGAAATCTCCGATCTGGCGCGGCCCTTCTTCTGTGTTTCCTCGAATCTCTCGAATGGCCGGCCCTTTGTCCATCGCCGCGGACGCTTGCGCGATGCATTGCGTTCCACCATCGCCATTCCCGGTATTCTGCCCCCGGTGATTGATGGAGAGAACGTGCTTGTGGACGGGGCAGTCTTCACCAATTTCCCGTCCGAGCAGATGAAGGCTTTCCATCGCGGTGTCAGCGCCGGCAGCGACGTCACCCGTGCGCGCGGCGTCAATCCGGATGATTTTCGCGATCCGCCCAGTTTTTTCGGGTGGGTCAGGCACCATGGATTCAATGAATTGCCACCAATCGCCTCCTTGTTGATGCGGTCCGCAACAGCAGGCGTCATGGTCGGTCAGCATCAGGCTTTCCGGGAAGCCGTGGATTTACTGGTATTGCCGGATACCGAGACGGATTTGCGGCAATGGAAACAGTTTGACGAAACCATCGAATCCGGACGCCGCGCGGCTGAATTCGCAATATCTGGACTCAGCCGCGACGAACTGGATTCATTCGGAATTTAACTTGCGGTATTCCGGATTGGGATGGTCGAAGCGCGCGCCATCGTCCCAGGCCGTGCGCGAATTACCCTCTGCAGGAAGGCCGCCAGTCTGTTTCAGCATTGAGGCCATATGCATCAAATTCCACGCCATGACAGTGGTGTTGCGCTTGGTAAACTCATTGTCGAATCCGAAATGGCCCTCGCCATCATCCTTTTCGTCGCCATAGCTCGGTCCCGGCCCGGCCTCACCAATCCAGCCACAATCGGCTTGGGGCGGGATGGTGTAGCCAATATGTTGTAGCGCGTAGAGAACGCTCATGGAGACGTGTTTGATGCCGTCCTCATTGCCGGTCACAACACAGCCCCCGGCTTTGCCGTAGAACACATACTGGCCCTTGTCATTGGTCCCGCCGGACTGGGCGTAGAGGCGTTCGATCAAAACCCGGCAAATCGAGCTTTCCTCACCCAGCCAGATCGGTGTGCCGACCACAAGAATATCGGCAGCCTTCACGCGTTCCCAGAGTTTTGGCCAGTCATCGCGCTTCCAGCCCTTCTTCGTCATATCGGGATAAACCCCGAAGGCGATATCATGATCGACCAGACGGATCAGATCGGTCGAGACACCCTGCTTTTCCATAATGGTCCGGGCATTGGCCATCAGCAGTTCGGTATGGGAAATCTCGGGTGATTTCTTCAGCGTGCACCCGATGAACAGTGCCTTGAGGCCGGAATAATCGGTTTTCGTGTCAGTTTTTTTTTTGGAAAACATTGCGTCACCTTGTTTGAAACCAGATCGGCAAGACTAAACGGTTCGGAAGATCATGGCGATCACATTCGCGCGATCACACCATCCGCTTGCGGCATCTCCTGAGCCTAACAGATATCTCTGGCCTGCGGTTCCGGCCGCGCGGAATCTTCGTCTTTCATTTGCGGCGATAGGTCAGCCCGCAGGCGGAGGATCAACCTGCTCCCAGAGCTCGATCTTCACACCGTCGCAATCCATGATCCAGGCAAACTTGCCATAGCCTTCATCATCCTGACCGAGAATGTCGATGCCTTTGGCTTTTAACTGATCGACAAATGTATCGAGATCATCAACCCGCAGATTGATCATGAAATCCTTGTCGCTGGGCTTGAAATAATCGGTGGAAGAGAACGGGCCGATAAGGCTGTATGGCGCATCACCGCTCTCTTCTGACCAGTGCAGAGTGGGGCCATGTTCACCGCCAATACCCAGATATTCCTGGTACCAGGCGCGTGTCGCCACCGGATCCTTCACGACGTGGAAGATTCCGCCCAATCCGGTAATTTTCGCCATGCGCCATTCTCCCTCGACTGACACAGGAAGACCAGCAGCCCGAACCGGTAATGAAATTCAATTCAAGCGGGCCAGGCTCAAGCACTGTCTTCGAACAATTCACGCCCGATCAGCCAGCGCCGGATCTCGCTCGTTCCCGCCCCGATCTCGTAGAGCTTGGCATCGCGCAACAGCCGCCCGGTCGGATAGTCGTTGATATAGCCATTCCCGCCCAGAAGCTGGATTGCATCCAGAGCTGTTTGCGTTGCCGCTTCAGCAGCAAACAGGATCGCACCGGCCGCATCCTTACGGGCTTTTTCGCCCCGGTCGCAAATCTTGGCGACTTCATAGACATAGGCGCGCGACGCATTCATGCGCACATACATATCTGCCAGCTTGCCCTGCACCAGCTGGAAAGAGCCGATTTCGCGGTCAAACTGCTTGCGCTCGTGAATATAGGGCAGCACCACATCCATGCACGCCTGCATGATACCGATGGGGCCGGCGGCGAGAACGGTGCGCTCATAATCCAGCCCGCTCATAAGCACGTTCACACCGCCATTGAGCGGCCCCATGATATTTTCTTCCGGGACCTCGCAGTCTTCAAACACCAGTTCGCCCGTTTCCGAACCGCGCATGCCCAGCTTGTCCAGCTTCTGTGCAATGGAATAACCTTTCATGCCTTTCTCGATCAGGAAGGCCGTAATCCCGCGGGAATGAGCATCCGGATCTGTCTTCGCATAAACCACGATCACATCAGCTGACGGACCATTGGTGATCCACATTTTCGAGCCATTGAGAATATAGTGGCCGCCTTTCTTCACGGCCTTCAGCCGCATGCCGACAACATCCGAACCGGCCCCAGGCTCCGACATCGCCAGAGCGCCCACATGCTCACCAGAGACCAGTTTGGGCAGGTATTTCGTTTTTTGCTCGTCATTGGCCCAGCGGCGGACCTGATTCACACAGAGATTGGAGTGCGCGCCATAGGACAGGCCCACAGACGCCGAGGCCCGGGAGATTTCCTCCATGGCGATGCAGTGCTCAACATAGCCGAGACCGGATCCGCCCCAGTCTTCCTCGACGGTAATGCCCAGAAGGCCGAGATCCCCCATCTTCTTCCAGAGGTCGGCGGGGAAAGTGTCGGAAGCATCAATTTCTGCCGCACGCGGGGCCAACGCGTCCGACGCAAAACTGCGGACGGTATCGCGGATCATTTCGGCCGTGTCGCCAAGGTCGAATTTCATGGAAGGATACTGGTTCGGGATCATGGACCGGGATTTGGCTCAAACCCCCGGTCAGGTCAAGCAAAGCGGGTGCGCTATTTCTTCTGTGCACCAAACAGCCAGATCGCTGCACCTGCAGCAAAAATGAAACCGGCCACCACTGCCGAAAGACCGAAAAACAGGCTCGATTGCGGGGCTTCATTACCCAGCCGGGTCAACAGATCCCAAGCGCCAACACCCAGCAGCACAACACCGACAACCAGCAGGATAATTTCGCCCAGATGGCCGCCATTCTTGCCTGGAGCCGGAGCGGAATCTCCGTTAGACCAGCCATTCATTACCGCGCCGTCATCCGTCTCTTCTGCAAATTCGGCATCAATATCGGAGGGGGCCAACGGTACGTCTTCATCATCGGCAGCTGGCATTTCCGCAGAGGCACCGCCCGGTCCCGCAACTTCGCCGGTCACACCATCTGTTGACGCTGACGCACCCCCAACAATCGGTGGCCCATCGCCCATTGCAGCATCAGCCGGCTCCGCATCATCGTCATCAATCGAGACCGATTGCGTATAGGCAAAGCCTAACACACCCATGGCCGCGTCATCCGATGCCGGGTCATAAGGGGGAGCAGGAGTATCGACGTAAGGCGGCATCGCAGCATAGCCGCTCTCACGCACGGGGCCGGACAATTGCGTCCGCATCCGCAAGATCACGCGCTCTGCCAGTTCGGACCGGCCAGGCATTAGCCGCACAGGTTCCGGAGCGTCCGGCGCAGGTGGCGTTACCTTGGCCGCCATTATCTCTTCATCAGACTCAGGATCACTTTGGGATTCCGGCTCTGGCACTGATTCTGGTGTCAATTCTGTTTCGACAACTGGCGGCGCATCCTCATCATCAGACGGGTGGTCAAACTCTATAATCAGCTCGACCGGAGTACGATCGGCATCTTCAGGCAGGTCTTTGAGAAAAAGCGCACGTTCGGCTTCATGGCGCGCCACACCGCCACCATTCCACGCCGCGATTGCATCCGCCGCCTCGTGCCAGCGGTGTTTCCGGATCAGACGGACGACAGCACTCCGGCGGAACGCCGCCAGGCCGATCCCCAGCGCAAAAGACACCAGCGCATCGCGTTGCGGCGCGCCGAGATCGTTACCAATCGATTCATCAATCGCCTGCTCGGCTTGAAGCACGTCATAAACCAGCAGAAGTTCAGCATCTTCCGGCGTGACTGATGCACCTGCCTTCGCCGCTGCATGATGGCCATATCCAACAACCCAGCTGCCGTCACCATTCTGATGAGCGTTTGCAGCAAAGGGCTCGTGAGCCTTGATCAGCGCACGCGCAGCAGATGTGGATTTCAAACGCGGCTTCATGATTGTTCCATTCCGAGACGGTCCGCCAGTGGTTCAGCGAACGCCCTGCAAATGCAGCGCCGAACGGATTAATCGTTTGCGGGTGTGAAAATGTCGGTTGCGCCAATGGCTGTAAAGGGAGCGAAAAATCCGCCGCCGGCCCCGCCGCCAATCACCATCAGCTCACCATTGATCGCCACCATTGCGGCATCCGTACGCGGCGATTCCAGAGCCGGCTCTTCGAGCCAGCGCCCGCCATCGCGGTCCAGTGACAGATGACTCGACAGCGTCGTGGAGAGGCTTTCACTCCGGCCGCCAGCAATATGGATTTCACCCTCCAGCACAGCCGCCGCGTGTCCCGCGCGCGGCTCCGGTAAAGCCGGGCCGATGGTCCAGCTTCCGGTTTCCGGATCAAAAATATCGACACGGCCGGTGACGACACCATCATCGACACCACCGATGAAATAGATGTGTCCATCTACCGTGACCGCAGCCGCGCCACGGCGGGTTATCTCGGCCGGTGCGCCGATGACGTTCCAGCTTCTCGTGGTGGGATCAAAAATGAAAACGCCATCGGTTCCATCTTCGCCGCCAATCGCATAGAGCAGCCCGTCAAGTGCCACCAGCTGAAAAGAGGCCTTCGGGCCGGGCATCGCGGTTTCACGCTGCCAGACACCTTCCAGCGGGTCCAGTGACCACATCTCCGCGCTGGGGCGCAGCGGTTCGAACTGCGGGCGGCGATACCCGGTCAGATCATTCCCCGAATTGCTCAAAGGATCTGATGCTGCATAGCCCCCTGCCGCATAGAGCCGGCCATTGAGAGTGGCAAGACCGAAACGTTCCAGCCCGCGGGGCAGCGTTGAATCGTCGCGCCATTGCAGGGTCGAAGGATCAAAGGTTTCAACGGTGCTGTTGGGCACGGTCAAACCCGACCCTCCGGCAGCATAGACACGGCCATTCAATTCAACAGCGGCCAGACCGGCGCGGGCATCCAGCAATTCCGGCCCTTGCCGCCAGTCACCCTCTGCCAGAGCATCGCTGGCCGACACAACACCAAGGGAAAGCACAATCAGAAAACACAAGACAGTCATATCAATTTCGCTCCTTCCCCCGCAAACACAGTGAACCGGATTTACATAAGGATGATGGCAGCCAATCCGAGAAACGCAAAGAAGCCGATCACATCCGTAACAGTCGTCACAAAAACCGATGACGCGACCGCCGGGTCGGCACCGAAACGGCGAAGCACCAGCGGCACGCCAATACCGGTGAGGCCCGCAAAGGTCAGATTGATGATCATGGCCAGTGCGATCACTCCGGCCAGCGGCACATTCTGGAACCAGACAGCTGCCACCAGCCCCATCACCACGGCAAAGATCACGCCATTGACGATACCGGTCACCAGCTCGCGGATGATGACGCGGCGGGCATTCGCCGACGTCAGATCACGAGACGCAATCGCGCGCACGGCGACGGCCAGTGACTGGGTGCCCGCATTGCCGCCCATGGAGGCCACAATCGGCATCAGGACCGCCAGCGCCACAATGGCAGTAAGCGCATCTTCGAACAGCGCAATGACACCCGAGGCCAGAATGGCGGTGGCCAGATTGACCAGCAGCCAGGGCGCGCGGGAGCGCACCGAGTCAATCACGCTGTCAGACAGGCCTGCATCATTCACACCGGCCAGTGCCAGCATGTCTTCCTTGTTCTCTTCCTGGATGACATCGACCATATCATCGATCGTCAGCATACCGGTCAGGCGGCCGTCCTCGTCCACGACGGGTGCAGAGAACAAATGGTATTTCTCGAACAGATAGGCGGCTTCTTCCTGATCAACATCGGGCGCGATGCGGATATGCACCTCGTCCATCAACTCGGTGAGTTTTTTACTCCGCGGTGACCGCATGATCTGGCTGACCGGCACCGCCCCCATCGGATGGAAAGCGGCATCGACGATATAAATATCGAAGAATATGTCTGGAAGGTCTTCACCCGCCCGCCGCATATGATCGATGGCATCTCCCACCGTCCAGAAGTCTGGCGCCGCAACGAAGTCACGCTGCATAAGGCGGCCAGCGGTTTCCTCTTCATGCTCGAAATGCGATTCGAGCATGGTCCGGTCTTCATCCGAGACCTCGGAGAGTACCTGCTCGCGGACATCAGCATCCAGTTCCTCAAGCACATGAGCCGCATCGTCGGAGTCAAGGTCCTTGATCGCATCGGCGATCTGGCTGGGCTCAAGAAGCCCGGTGACATCGTCGCGCAAGTCCCATTGCAGCTCGGCCAGCAATTCACCGGTGAAGGCATCCGGCGCGAGCTTCGCCGCCTGCCGAACCTGATCGGCGGACAGCTGTTCGAGAACGTCAGCGGCATCGGCCGGGTGTAATTCCGCCAGAATGTCGCGGATCGCCCCGCCATCGCGGTCACCGATGGCGGTCGCCAGGCGCGCAACAACAGCAATATCGGTATCAGCCGTGCTCTGGGCCTCGTCTTCAATCTCGATTTCTGGTGCTAAGTCGTTCATTTCGGCCCCGGCAGACGGATAGCGCACAGCATAGCCACTGGCCGGACAGACGCCACCCGTATTAGCCGGTAAATTCAGACACTTTTATGGCGGACGCACAGAGTTTCGCGCGCGCCCGCGCCTCCCCGATATCGGCCCCGCGGGCTATCGCGACGCCCATACGGCGTTTTTCATAGGACACCGGTTTACCGAACAGGCGCAGCTGGCTACCCGGCACCTTCAGCGCCTCATCGATGCCGGAAAATGTGACTCCGGCTGCATCGACGCCGCCATAAATGACAGCGCTCGCGCCCGGCCGCAGCAGGCTGACATCCACTGGCAGGCCAAGAATGGCGCGCGCATGAAGGGCAAATTCACTCTGATCCTGCGTGGATAGCGTCACCAGGCCGGTATCATGCGGGCGCGGGCTGACTTCCGAAAACCAGACCTCATCGCCCTTTACAAACAATTCGACGCCAAACACGCCTCGCCCGCCCAAGGCATCGGTGACCTTGCGGGCCATATCCTGCGCGGTGTGCAGCGCGGCAGAACTCATCGGCTGTGGCTGCCAGCTTTCGACATAATCGCCGATTTCTTGACGATGCCCGACCGGCGCACAGAAATCCGTGCCTCCGGCATGGCGCACGGTCAGCAAGGTGATTTCATAGTCGAAATCCACAGCGCCCTCGACGATGACGCGGACCTGCTTGCCCCGCCCGGCACGCAGCGCGTGGTTCCAAGCTTTCTGAATGTCATCCGCCGATTTCACAAAGCTCTGGCCCTTGCCGGAGGAAGACATGACCGGTTTCACAAACACCGGATATCCGATGCGGTCCGCCTCCCGCGCCAGAGTCTCGCCATCACTGGCAAAGGCAAAAGGGCTGGTCCTGAGACCGAGCTCATCAGCTGCCAGACAGCGAATACCCTCGCGATCCATCGTCAATTGCGTCGCTCGCGCCGTCGGAATGACCATGGCAAGACCATCAGCCTCGATCCGGCCCAGCTCTTCGGTCGCAATCGCTTCGATTTCAGGGACGATCAGATCCGGCTTTTCCAGTTCCACAAGCGCCCGGATCGCGGCAGCATCTGTCATATCGAGCACATGACTGCGGTGCGCCACCTGCATGCCCGGCGCGTCCGCATAGCGGTCACAGGCGATCACCTCCACGCCAAGGCGCTGAAGCTCGATCACGACTTCCTTGCCAAGCTCTCCCGCGCCCAGAAACATGACTTTTGTCGCTGAGGGTGAGAGTGGTGTCCCGATGGTAGTCATGGATATGTCCCCTTTGACGATAGTCGCCATCAGGGATGGTGCGGCCGAGAAGACTCGAACTTCCACGGGTTTTACCCCACAGCGACCTCAACGCTGCGCGTCTACCAGTTCCGCCACGGCCGCATCCCCGGAAGGCGCGCGGGATAGCAGGCCGCGATCCAATTGTGAAGCATCATTATGCGCAAATATCAGGCAGCTACTGCCTGGAAATCGTTGGCGTCAGCAGGGCCAAGGATTTGTACGGTCACACGGTCACCCTGGATGATGATTTCACCACGTGCAATCGGGTGGCCATTCGCCAGAATCCAGACCGGCTCGTCTTCATTGCAGGCAAGCGGAATCACTGCCCCTCTGCCCATGCGCAAAAATTGCGCAATAGGCATGGCCGATTGCCCGAGGACAACCGATATTTCGACTTTCACCGACCCCAACTGACTCAACGCCTTACTCCCATCCGCGCTTGAAACATGCCTGCGGTATGGCGATGTTGAATCATGCGCCTTTCCGGCGGGTTAAGGAAAGTGGAAACAATGAGTGCAAACTGCACTGAATGGGCCGTCTCTGAGGGATTCGTGCCCTATCCCGAGGCCGTCGCCTTCATGGAGGCCCGCGCCGCGGCCATCGCTGCGGGCGAGGCAGAGGAATTGGTCTGGATGCTGGAACATCCGGCGCTTTATACTGGTGGCACCAGCGCCAAGGTTTCAGACCTGAAAGATCCGGAGCGTTTTCCCGTTTTCAAGACCGGCCGCGGCGGCGAATACACCTATCACGGACCGGGCCAGCGCGTTGGCTATGTCATGCTCGATCTGACCAAACGCGGTCGCGATACCCGCAAATTCGTGCACGGTCTCGAAGACTGGATTATCGGCGCTCTGGCCAGCTTCGGTGTGGAGGCGGACCGCCGCTGCGGCCGCGTCGGCGTCTGGGTCAACCGCCCTGACAAGGGCGAGGACTATGAGGACAAGATCGCCGCCATTGGCGTGCGTCTGCGCCGCTGGGTGTCATTTCACGGCATTGCGCTCAATGTCTCGCCGGACCTGTCCCATTTCGAAGGAATCACGCCTTGCGGCATTTCTGATCCGCGCTATGGCGTGACCAGCCTTGCAGATCTCGGCATCGAAAAAAGCCTCGCCAAAACCGACGAGGCTTTCCTCACATCCTTCGAAACCGTTTTCGGGCCGGTCAGGAAGATCGCCGCGCCCGATCTTTAGGGTTTTGACGTTTCGCTGTCCCCGGAGGATTGTGGCGGGGATTCAGGCGCTGGTGCAGGCTGAACCGGAGCTGCTGGGGCTGGTTGGGCCGAAGGGGATTGAGTCTGGTTTGTGCCGCCTGAATTGACCATCGCTTCCATTGTCAGGCGCTGACGCAACTTGTCACGATCTTCATTTACCATTCCCGGAACGAGAAACAGATCAACAAACGCCCATATTCCAGAGATGATCAAACCGAAGAAGGTTATGGTCAAAATCAGCATGAATATACCAGAAGTGGTACGGCCCAGATAAAATCTGTGAGCGCCAAAAATTCCCAGGAAAATAAGCAGCAGGTAGGCGACAACGATATTTTTGGATTCGTTGGTGATACGTTGTTCGATCAAAATCTGCTGTTGGGTGTCCAATGCCATGAGCTGAGCCTCCCTGCTCGACTAAATTCAATCAGGCGCCGGCGCACAGAACCAAGGCCCATAATCACCGGAGCGCCCGCAAATCGCGGTCCGCTCTGCCTAGCATACTAAGCAGAATTCCGCCGCGAGACACAATGAAAAACTGCCCGATTGAGTCGATCAGCTCAATGGATTGATCGAACCGGCATCCGTGGGAGGAAGGCCATAGGCATTGGGAGCCAGATCACCTTTGACCAGCTGGTTGACGATAAAGGCGGCCCCGAAATAGGTCGCCCCGCTGATCAGAACGCCGAGAACAAAGCTTTTCAGCCGCCAGCCCATACCGGTAACGGCTTCGCCGCGTATCGCAGCCGCAAACATATCGCCCACAAATATCGGGGTCAGAATGGCGGACAGGATCATGCTGCCCACAAAGACACCGGCTAGCACTGCGAGCGTCCAGATCGCCGGCTTTCCGCCATCATGGAAGCGCTTGGCGTAAAGGCAGAACAGCGGGTAGAGCAATGCAATTCCGAGAATACTGATAAACGGAATAACGATCGCCAGCAGGTTGATGACGATCGCGATCGCAAACACGGCGACGGTTCCCTGCATGAGGGAATTGGGCCCGATTCGGCCTTCGAATGTGATCAAAAGCGACTGTAACTTGGCGGTATCCATAGGTTAGGCCTCCCCTGCCAGATAGATAATTACCTACCCTGCGAGGGGAAACCGCACCTTGTCAATCGTGTCATAGGCGATGATCAGTCGTCGCGCTTCATCGACATGAACCAGAAGCCGAACAGAAAGCTGGTCGCCCAGAAACCGGCAAACCCGGACCAGGCGGCAGGGCCGGCCATTTGCAGAGCCAGTTCAGGTCGGTCTTCCATCCACGCCTGAAATGCCTCCTGGAAGGCAGGATCCTGCGCCACGGTCATGACATCGCGCCCCTGTTCTTCCGCATATATTCCCATGAGGTTGAATGAGCCAACCGTCAACATCACCCCCATGGCGATGCCGCTGATCACCAGCGCCAGAATAACCGGCAACAGGAACATCTTGATGCCCTCACCGGCATCGCGGCGGCGGTTGATAAAGAGGAAAGATACAAAAAGCACCATGAGGACAAACAATCCCATGGAGATATAGCCGAAACTGCCGCCGCCTTCGGAGGACACAAGCGAAAGCCCGTACCAGGTTTTTGCCGCATCGAGCACGGCCAGCAGTACCAGACTTGTGAAGAAGGCCATGGGCGCTACGCGCGAAGCTGGCGTTACAATTGCAAGAGGAGTCATGATATGTCCCTGTCCAGAATAATTGATCCCGCATGTCGATAACCGGGCAAGCCCTTCGAAAAAAGCGGGACCGTGGTCTGCCCTGTCCCGCCTATTCAAATTCGATCAGTAATTCATCGGCAGAAACCGACTGACCGGCTGTTACCTCGATGGACTTGATCACCCCGTCCATTTCGGCCCGGATCACATTTTCCATCTTCATCGCCTCGACCACCAGAAGCGGCTCTCCTGCTTTCACATCCTGCCCGGTTTCTGCCTCCAGCTTCACCACCAGTCCCGGCATCGGGCTGGTGATCTGTTTGGCAGAGGCACTGACATCCCTTTCCGGCAGTAATTCATGCAGATCGGCAGACCGGTGCGAGGCGACAATTGCGGTGGTAGCATAGCCGCGATGGCGCAGGCGCAGGCCTTCCGTCAGATTCTTGAATTCAACGGCGAAATGATCGCCATCCATCGTCGCGTCAAACACATGCTCGCCCGGCAACCAGGCGCTCTCGAACTCGATGGGCTGGCCGCCGAACTCCGGCAGCCAGACTTTCGCGGGCGTGCCCCCGCCAATCGCCTCATCCGGTAGCTCGATCTCGACAAGAATGCGCTTGTCATCAATCAGCACTTCCCATTCCTCCGCATGGATTCGTGGCGGCGGCGTCATCCGCCCGGTCGTGCGGGCGGCCCGGCGCGCATAGACGGTATGGATGAAAGCTGCGGTTCCGGCGATGATACGCGTCTGCTCTTCGGTTGGCGCCGTTCCTGAAAATCCGTCCGGAAAGGTCTCGGCAATATAACCTGTGTGGATATCGCCTTTACGGAATTTCTCTTCTTCGAGGCAGGCCGCCAGGAAAGGCGCATTCGATTGCAGACCTTCCACATGATAGCGGTCCAGCCCTTCCAGAAGCGTGTCGATGGCGATATCGCGGGTCTTTCCGAGCGCCACGACTTTTGCAAGCATTGGATCATAGAAGAGCGAGATTTCATCTCCTTCACGGACGCCGGAATCGATGCGCAGAACCCCCTCGCCCAGCGCACCCTCGGCTGGCTCGGTATAGCGCTTCAGGCGGCCAATGGACGGCAGAAACCCGCGATAGGGATCCTCGGCATAGAGCCGAGCCTCGACCGCCCAGCCATTGATCTTGACGTCCTTCTGGCGCAGCTTGAGTTTTTCACCCGCCGCAACCCGGATCATCTGCTCGACGAGATCGATCCCGTGGGTCATTTCGGTGACGGGATGTTCTACCTGCAGGCGGGTATTCATCTCCAGAAAATAGAAATTCCGGTCCTCATCAACGATGAATTCGACCGTCCCGGCGCTGTCATAATTGACCGCTTTGGAGAGCGCGACGGCCTGCGCGCCCATGGCTTCGCGCGTGGCTTTGTCGAGGAAGGGGGACGGTGCTTCTTCCAAAACTTTCTGATTGCGGCGCTGAACCGAACACTCGCGCTCGTCGAGGTGAATCACATTGCCGTGGCGGTCGCCCAATACCTGGATTTCGATATGCCGCGGCCGCTCGATGAATTTCTCGATGAAAATACGCTCATCCCCGAAAGAGGATTTGGCTTCGTTCCGGGCAGACTGAAATCCATCGCGGGCCTCAGCTTCCGAATAGGCAATCCGCATGCCCTTGCCGCCACCGCCAGCCGACGCCTTTATCATCACCGGAAAGCCGATCTCCGCTGAAATCCGCGCCGCTTCATCTGCGTCCCCGATCAACCCCATATGGCCGGGCACGGTGCTGACATCGGCTTCCGCCGCGAACTTCTTGGAGGTGATCTTGTCGCCCATTGCCTCGATGGCATGAATATTCGGGCCGATCCACTCAATCCCGGCCTCTTTCAGGGCAATCGGCAATTTCGGATTTTCCGATAGAAAGCCGAAACCGGGGTGCACAGCGTCCGCGCCGGTCTGTTTGGCCGCCGCGATAATCTTGTCGATCAGAAGATAGCTCTCTCCCGGCGGGGGAGGGCCGATAAAGACGGCTTCATCTGCCATATCGACAGCCTTGGAGCGGGCATCGGCTTCGGAATAGACGGCAACCGTCTGGATGCCCATCCGTTGGCAGGTCTTGATAACGCGCACGGCAATTTCGCCGCGATTGGCGATCAGAATTTTGTCGAACATGAAAGCCCTTTTGTGTCACCCCTCATGAAGGGTTTGAAACCGTTTACCGTGCTTGCAGCATGGGGGGCAAGCAAGCAGGCTAGTCGGGGCTGTTCCGCAAACGGTCCAGCCAGTTCATCTCCATCGTCCGGATACGCCCGATGACCGAGACCATGAAGGCCGTGGACCACCCGATCAGAAGGAAACCATTGAAGCTTTCCAACGCGCCCAGAATTCGCCACTGCCCTTCGATCACCAGCTCACCGAAGCCGACCGTAGTAAAGGTCGAAACCGAAAAATAGAGCGCTTCCTCTATATTGGGGAAAACCCCGAGAACGCGATAGAGCAGCGCATAGAGCCACATTTCCAGCCCGTGAATCAAAACCAGACCCAACACCGTCAGAACGATGAAAACACCCTGACCCAGCCGGGAATGAGTTGGCCGTATGTGCAGCGACCGGGCTTGCAGGAAAGCCATCAGCATCAGCAGCCCGACCATGTGAATGACCACGGTTATCGTAATCATGGCTGCAGAGACAATCAGTGAAGACACCATGGATCGCAGCTTACCCCGCTTCCCATTATCATCGATAGCGATAAGTTAGCGCATCAGTCAGGGAAGACAGATGAGCCATCCGATTCACAAATACTCCGCCCTCGCCCGTCCCGTCGAGCCAAAATACGCCACCAATCTGGCGGTCATGATTCTTGTGCCGCTGATTGCGATCAGCCTCTTTGTCTGGAGCCTGACCGGTGAGGCCGGTCTGACGTCCGCCCTGCGCATCGGAATTTTCGGCGCCTTGGCCGCTTTCCTGACGTGGGCGCTGGGCCGGGAAATGGATCCCGATCACAATGCCACGGCCTTCATCGCCATGGCGCTCGCCGTTCTGGCCGCGGCATTGGGCTACGGGTTTGATCTTCTGACACTGGCTGCGCTGCTGTTTGCCGTGCGGGTGGTCAACCGTACGGTCGGTCCGCAGGCGAAACTGGGTGATGTGATCACCCTCGTCCTGTTGAATCTGGGTGCGGTCTTTATCGAAGGTGCCTGGTGGATGCCCTTCCTGTCCGTCATGGCACTGGCAGCCGACGAGCTCTTCGAGCGCAGCACTCTGCCTCAGCGCCTCGCCATTCCCGCACTTCTGGTCATGGGCATTCTGGCATTTTTCGTCGGCGGCGGTGTCGATCTGTCAGTCACCGAAACTCTCGTCCGTGGCTGGGTCGTGACCGTTGTGGTGATCACAATTCTCGTTGCGGGAACGATTGTGAATACCGAAGAGATTGCCTCATCAATGGATGCCTTGGCCCAGCGCTGCGACGGCCGCCGCATCCAGTCAGGCATGGTGCTCATCCTGCTGGCCGGCATCGCCAGCCTGCTTGGCGGTCAGCCGGGTCTGGCCGCCAATCTGGGCATAGTGTCAGTGCTCGCCGCCAGCCTGGTCGGACGCAATATCGCGCTCGGCAAGAACACGGCCGAGGCTTAACGCGCCGCCCAGGCCAGGCCGTCCGGCTCGTCTCCGGTTTCGATCTGATCAATCACAGCCCGGGTTTCGGTATCAATCACGGTGACAAAATCGTCCTGCGTGTTGGCGATGAAAACGCACTCACCCTCGGGCGACATCAAAATACCGATCGGGATCGCGCCGACATCGATTGTGGCCAGCAATTCGCGGCTTTCGGCATGAAAGACCGCGACCTGGTTGGACGTGCCGTTCGAAATCCAGACTTCCTCGCCATCCGGCGTGAACTTCGCCCGGATCGGAAGCGTACCGCCCGAAGAAAAAGTCTCCAGAACCGTGTCCGTGGCCACATCAATCACGGAAATCGTATTCGCGGCTCGGTTGGTGACCCAGACTTCCCTTCCGTCCGGCGAGACATCAATGCCTTCCGCTCCCGCACCCGTGGGCACGGCCGCCACCTCGTTTGTGGTCCGGTCAATGACCGTCACCGAGCCGGAACCGATATTCGCAATATAGAGCTTTGAGCCGTCCGGCGTCGGCACCAGCTGGTGCGAGACGCGCTGGCCGGTCTCCCAGACATTCGTCAGTTCGCCCGTGGCCGTGGCCAGTTCGATCACCGTGCCGCTGGTCTCGGTCGTCGCCCAGACATGGGCACCATCCAGCGATACCCAGATGCCATGCGGGCCGCGATTGCCGCCCAGTTCCCAGATATCGGTGCGCACCGCGCTGTCGAGATCGACAACGGAAATCGTCGTGCCCTGCGCGCCGCCATAATCCGACACATAGGCGGTGCGGCCATCCGGGGAGACATGGACTTCATGTGGATTGGCCCCGACCGCAACCTGGCCTTCGCGCTCATAGCTCGCCGCATCCAGAATGGAGATCGTGTCATCGCCCTTGTTGACGATGACGATCTGGTCATCGGCCATCGCGCCTGTGGCGGAAAGAATGGCCGCAAGGCCGGCATAGGTCAGTTTCATAACATCACTCCCCGTGGATCATCTTCAGCCGAGATGTTGATCAGACTGCCCGTTTGCAAGAGGCGGCGTGATCACGGCTTTGCGATACGGCTGATGCGGTGTAATTTGGCAACATGAACACCATGACCCTCTCCGATGCCCTCACCCGCGAGGAATTGCGCCACCTGTCCCGTGCCTCCGACTGGCGTGGATTCCTGATGCTGGGCGGGGATTTCGCACTGGTGATCGCGGCCTTCGCGCTGGCCATCTGGAATCCTTGGTTCGCCCCTGTCTCAATCCTGATTCTCGCCGGCCGCCAGCTCGCCTTCGCCATTGTCATGCATGATTGCGCGCACCGATCGCTCTTCCGCACGAAATGGCTGAACGAATTTGCCGGCAAATGGATTGGCGGCGCTGCCATTGACGCGCCCTTCCTCGCCTATCGCGACTATCACATGAAGCACCACAAATATGCCGGCACACCGGACGATCCCGATCATGTGCTGGTCGAGGGCTATCCGGTGACGAAAGACAGTCTGCGCCGCAAATTCATCCGCGATTTCACCGGCCAGACCTTTGTGAAGGACCTCGCCTATTCATGGAAGGACGCAACGCTCTCCGGCAAGCTGCCCTTCCTCGCCTTTCAGGCGGTGATGATCGGCGCGCTCGCTCTGGCCGGAGCCGTCTGGGCCATTGCGCTGTGGTGGGCGGCGCGGGTTTTCGTCTTTCCGGCCATATTGCGGCTGCGCAATATCGGCGAGCATGGCGTCGCCATGGACCGCTATGATCCCGAACCGCGCCGCAATACGCATACGACCAGGGCGAACTGGCTCGAGCGGATACTCGTGGCCCCCAACCACGTCCATTATCACCTCGAACATCACATGTTCGCCGCCGTCCCTCCCTATCACCTGCCCCGCCTGCACCGCACACTGGCCAGCCGCGGCTATTTCGACGGCTTCGACTGCGTCAGCCCGGGTTATCCCACGGTGATCCGCAAGGCGGTTCGCCCCGTTTGATTGCTTTTCTGTACGCTTTGGTGTACAATTAAGCCATGACCAAGCATCAAAACATTCTGTCCGTTAGTGAGGCACGAGCCAATCTCAAGGATCTGATCGAGCACGTCACCGCGGATTCCACGCCCGCTATCATCACGCGGCGTGGTGGAGAACCCGTTGTCATGGTGTCCCTTTCAGAATGGGCCAGCATTCAGGAAACACTGCACCTTCTTGACTCACCTGCTAACGCCAGACGTTTGCGGGCAGCTATAGAAGATGCCGATAACGGCACAGAAGGTCTACTTCTCGATGATCAGAAAATGGCGGCCTTCGCTGAAGACCCTGCGAAGTTTCTTAATGATCAGGCATGAATGTTGAGCTCCGTCCGGCCGCGCTGGAGGATCTGGCCTGGTTTGCTAAGCGTGAGCCCCGACTTCTGAAACGCATTTTCCAGATTATCGAGGACACACGCCGCTCGCCATTTGAGGGGTTGGGCAAGCCTGAACCACTAAAAGGCGAACTCTCGGGCTGGTGGTCACGCCGCATCGACCGCGAACACCGCCTCGTCTATCGGGTGGTTGGCGAGGGAATAGCTCAGCGGCTCCAGATCGTGCAGTGCCGGAAGCATTATTAAGGGAGCGGTTATGACAATTTGCGCTATTTATAAACAGGCAGACAGCATTTGGATGATTTCCGACTCGCGCCTTACTGTTGGACAAAGTCCAATTGAC
>PFFX01000073.1:0-3642 GCA_002783385.1 Rhodobacterales bacterium CG15_BIG_FIL_POST_REV_8_21_14_020_59_13
TGGATATTCCCCTTCACGCGCTTCAGCGCCTCACCCAGCCGGCGAATGTCCAGCAGCCCTGTCGCTGCATCGCGCCACGCCGCCTGCAGCAGGATGTGATCCGGATCGTGCTCGCGCAGCACATCGTAGATCAGGTCGGACGAAAAAGTGACCTGCCGGCTGGTCTTTTCATGGCCCGGAAGCCGCCGCTCTATGAGGCCGGAAATCACCGCGCATTGCCGGAAGGTCCGTTTCATCAGCGGGCTTTCGGCCAGCCAGGCATCGAGATCATCGCCCAGCATGTCTTCGGCAAACAGCGCATCCATGTCGACACCCGACAGATCGCGCAGACCCCAGACGGCCAGCGCATATTCATTGGCGACAAAGCCCGTTGGCCGCATTCGCAACCGCTCCAGCCGCCGCGTCAGCAACATGCCCAGCGATTGATTCGCCAGCCGGCCCTCGAACGGATAGCAGACCAGGTAATGCTTGCCGCCACGCGGAAACGTCTCGACCAGCAGGTCATCGGGTTGCGGCAGGCGCGATTTTTCCTGCTGCAGCGTCAGCCAGTCCCGCACCTGGTCCGGCAAGACGGACCATTGCGCCGGATCATGCGCGATCTCGCGCACACGCCGGGCGAGATAGGTCGACAGCGGAAACTTGCCGCCATTATAGGACGGCACTTTCGGCTCGCTGGCGGATGATCGCGTCACCAGCGCCGCGTTTTCCGAAATGCCCTGGAATTCCAGGATCTGCCCGGCAAAGACGAAGGTGTCGCCCGGCACCAGTTGTTCGAGGAACCATTCCTCCACCTCGCCGAGTGAACGGCCCCAGCGCCGCATTGTCTGTCTCCCCCCGCCTGCGGGGGGAGTGTCGCGCAGCGACGAGGGGGGTGTCCCCCCTCCACCACTTCGTGGTCCCCCTCCCCCGTGAACGGGGGAGGAAAGTACGACCGGCAGCATCTCCGCTTCAATAATCGTGCCGACATTCATCCGGTGCCGCTGGGCCACGCGCGCATTGCGCGCCTGCCACAGCCCGTCCCGGTTGCGGATCAGGCGCCGGAAACGCTCATAGCTGTCAAGCGCATATCCCCCCGTCGAACAGAATTCCAGCACCCGGTCGAATTCCCCGCGTGTGAGACCGGAATAGGGCGCGGCCTGCGTCACTTCGGCGAAAAGATCATCGGTGGAAATGGCCTCCCCACAGGCCCGGCCCGTCATGTGCTGGGCCAGCACGTCCAGCGCCCCGGCGCGCAAGGGCTCGCCATCCAGAACGCCTTCGGCAACGGCCGCCCGCGCGGACTCGCATTCCAGATGCTCGAACCGGTTGGCCGGGGCGAGCAGCGCCCGCGAGGGTTCGTCCAGCCGGTGATTGGACCGTCCCAGACGCTGGATCAGCCGGGCCGAGCCCTTGGGCGCGCCCATCTGGATGACCAGATCGACATCGCCCCAGTCTATGCCGAGATCGAGCGTCGAGGTACACACCACCGCCTTGAGCTGGCCATTGGCCATGGCCGCTTCGACCTTGCGGCGCTGTTCCACCGCCAGCGAACCGTGATGCAGCGCAATCGCCAACCCGTCCTCATTGCGCCGCCAGAGTTCCTGGAAAGTGGCTTCCGCCTGTGCCCGCGTATTCACGAAGACGAGGGTCAGCCGCGCCTGTTTGATCGCAGCATAGACCTCGCCCATGGCGTGCCGTCCCGAATGCCCTGACCAGGGAATGCGTTCCTGGCTGGAAAGAATGTCGATCTGCGGTTTCGGACCCTCATGGCCGCACACGATCCGGGCAAAAGCTGGTGCCTCGCCTTGCGGTGTCAGCCAGCGCGCCAGCCCGCCCTCGTCCGACACCGTGGCCGACAGGCCGGCGCGGCTGGCTCCGGGGGCCCATTGCGCCAGCGTCGCCAGACCCAGGGAGAGGAGATCGCCGCGTTTTTGCGGCGCAAGAGCGTGGATTTCATCAATGATGATGCGTTTGAGATCGGCAAAGAAGGCCCGGGCATTTGGTGAAGCACAAAACAGCGCCAGCTGTTCCGGCGTGGTCAAAAGAATGTCGGGCGGCTTGTCGCGCTGGCGCTGGCGTTTGGAGACCGGCGTATCGCCCGTGCGCGTCTCGATACGGATATCCAGACCCATCTCTGCCACGGGCGTCATCAGATTGCGGGCGACATCGACGGACAGCGCCTTGAGCGGCGAGATATAGAGCGTGTGCAGGCGATGCGGGCGTTTCGGCCCGTTAGCAGCGATCTCCGCAAGATCGATCAGGCTGGGCAGAAACCCGCCCAGAGTCTTGCCGCCGCCAGTGGGCGCGATCAGCAAGGCATCTTCACCGGCCTGTGCCGCCTCGATCATCTCCAGCTGATGCGGCCGGGCCTGCCAGCCGCGCGCCGCAAACCAGCGGGAAAACCGCGAAGGCAGGACAAGATCGCTCATCGGTGCAAATCTAGCCTGCCGGGTCTGCCACGCACAGGACCGAATCCGCATAAGGGGGACAGTTTGAGTGGCATTCCCCCTGCCATACTGTGGATAATTTGCTAAACAGGAAGGGCTCGGGGGAGCGCAGACTTGTGAGGGACAGCCATGGCTCATGCAGCCCTTGAGGAATATCGCACACTCGAATCCGCCTTTCTTGACACCACGAAAAAATCCGAACGCATGTCCGCGCGCTTCGCTGTCGCGGCCTGTCTGGGCGCAAAAGATCCGCCCGCAACCCTGATCCGTCGCACACTGAGAGAGCGCGACGCCATCAATGCCTCAAGGTCCGGCTGGCACAGCCCGTCCGCCGCCATGCGGCTGGTCTACGGGGCCGCGCTGGCGGCCTCGAACCGCGATGGCGGCGGCCTGGTCAAGATGATGGAAACGCTAAAAGCCGAGCGTAAACGGCGCGGCGGCCGCAGCCTGTCATCGGGAGGCGCCCCGGCCGCACTCGTCATGTTGTGTGCCGGCGGCAGCTATTCGCAAGCCAGCATGTTCTATGACATTCTCGAGGAAATCGCTGCGCCCTGGTGGCGGCGCTATCCGCCGGCCGAGGAAACCTATGCGGCCATGATGGCGGCCGGCAATGAAACACCGGCCACGGCCCTGAGCCGGCTGGAAAAGGCCCGCAATACGCTGGCCACGGCAGGCGTGCCCAAAAGCGCGCACAATAAATGCGTCTTCGATGTCGCCATCGCCCACCCGCGCACGGATGATTTCACCTCCGCCTGGACCGCGCTCAATGTCGCCGTCCAGCAGCAGCGCGGATTGCGACAACGCGCGGGCTGGGCCGGACTGGCCATACTGGCTGCCCAGGTCGAGGATGGCTCGGATGCCGGCGATGCCCTGCTGGAAGCCGATGCCTTTGTGCGCAGCCTGCGGCCGCGGGTCAGCAGCATGGTGGCCGGCCGTCTGGCCGTCAGACTGGCGGCCAACATGACCGGTCTGCGCACACCCGCCGGGGCGGCAGCGGACTATGCCGCCATACTGGCAGCGCAGGCCGCGATGATCGCCGCCACAACGGCGGCCACCACGGCTGCCGTCGTGGCCGCAACCTGATCCGGCTGCAGCTGAACAAAAGGAAGGTTCGGGGCCGGAGCCCCGGACACAACAGCCCTAGCCGCCGAGAACCGGCGCGACATATTCAACGCCCGCACCCGGTCCCAGAGGCCAGCCGAGATAGACCCAGCCG
>PFFX01000073.1:3659-4697 GCA_002783385.1 Rhodobacterales bacterium CG15_BIG_FIL_POST_REV_8_21_14_020_59_13
GACAATCATCATCAGCACCGAATAGGGCACCATGATCGCGGTCAGGCTGCCAAGGCCGAAGCCGGGTAGCCAGCGCCGTGCAAACACCAGGATGAGCGGGAAATACACCATCAGCGGGGTGATGATATTGGTCGCGGAATCGCCCACGCGATAGGCGGCGGTGGTCGCTTCCGGCGAGACACCGAGCAGCATGAACATGGGCACGAAGACCGGAGCCAACAATGCCCATTTCGCACTCGCCGACCCGACGAACAGGTTGATGAAGCCGGTCAGCAGGACAAGCGAGGCCAGAACCAGCGGCAGGGGCAGTCCGGAGGATTCGATCGCGCCCGCACCGGTCACCGCCGTGATCAGCCCCAGATTGGACCAGCCGAACATCGCCACGAAATGCGCCGCAGCAAAGGCCAGCACCAGATAATAGGCCATGTCGCCCATCGCCTTGGCCATCATATCGACGAGGTCGCGATGAGTCTTGATGGTCCCGGCACACACCCCATAAGCCGTACCCGCCGCAAGGAAGAGGACGAAGAAACCGGCCACCAGAGAGGTGAAGAAGGGCGAGAGCGCTGCCGTCACCGTATCCGCGCCCTCATCATAGAGCGGCGTGCCCGGCCCAAGGGTGAGGAACGCCCAAGTCAGAACCACAGCCAGTGAAGCGATGCCCGCCCACTTCAGACCCTTTTTCTGGCCGGCGGTCAGCGGCTTGGTCGGATCATCATCCTCATCGGCCTCGCCGCCGGGCGCCACACCGCCGGTCCACTTGCCCAGACGCGGTTCGATAATGCGGTCTGTGACATACCAGATGATCGGCAGATACAGCACCAGCAGGCCAATGATGAAAAAAGTATTTCCGGCGATATTCACGATATAGCCGGGATTGATCAGATCCACGCCGGCCTGGGTGATGCCGAACAACAGCGCATCGAGCTGGCCCGGCGCGATATTGGCCGAGAAGCCGCCGGAGACACCGGCAAACGCCGCCGCGATCCCGGCAATCGGGTGACGGCCCGCCGCTGCAAACAGAACCCCTGCCAACGG
>PFFX01000106.1 GCA_002783385.1 Rhodobacterales bacterium CG15_BIG_FIL_POST_REV_8_21_14_020_59_13
CATCCGGCGCATCTTTCAGCAGGCGCAGCGGCGGAAACACCGCCCGGCGCGGTGGCGGCGGTGTGGCGCGCAGCAATCGCCACAGGATTGGCAGCGTCAAAAGCCCGATCAGGGCCAGCGGCGCGGCAAAGGCGAGGGGACCGATTGCGAACATCTATATTTCCCGTGCCAGCGCGCGATGTAGCGCCAGAACCGCTTGTGTGGCGGGCCGGTCGGTGCGGTGAGTGACCAGCGTCCAGCCATAGCAGCGTGCCAGATCGGCCAGCCGGTCCCCATGCTCCTGCCAGCGCGTGCGATAGGCCTTGCGCGCTTCCTCGGCGCGGCCAAAGAGCAGGTTTTCGCTGTCGTCGGAGGCTTCAAACCGGGTCCGGCCCTTGAACGGAAAATCCTCTTCCATCGGGTCGATAATGCGCAAAAGCGCCCCGCTGGCCTGTAAAGCCGCAAAACGCGACAGCCGTGCGCGCCAGGTTTCGACAGGGTCGAGAAAATCGCTGGCCAGCACCACACGGCCATAGCGTGAGACCGGTGCCGATTCGACCGAGGCGAGGCTGCCCGGACCGGTGCCGAGACGGATAGCGGTGCGCTCCAGCCCCATCTCGCCACTACGGGCGCGTGCGCTTTCACCCAACGCGGCGATACGTTCGCCGCCGCGTGATAACAGCGCCGCCATGGCGATCATGCAGACAGCGGCCCGGTCCTTTTTCAGCGGCAGGTCGCGCGAGGAGCCAAAATCCATCGTCGCCGACCCGTCGCGCCACAGCCAGACCGTATTGGCGGCTTCCTGCTCGTTCTCGCGCACATAAAGCTCGGACGATTTCGCCGACATGCGCCAGTCAACGGCTTGCGCCCCGTCTTCGGCGCGGTGATGGCGGTATTCCCAGAAGGTCTCGCCCGCACCGCGCCGGCGCTGGCCATGCACGCCCATGACGACGCTGGCCGCTATGCGTTCGGCTTCGGCCACCAGCTCGCCAAAGGGCGCAGCTGCGGCTTCGCCGGCCTGACGCAGGTCAGCCGCGCGTTTGCTGTCGTCACGGGCAAAGGGAGAACGCATGGGTGCGTTTGTCCTCTAGGCGGCTTTGGCGGTGAGGCGGGAAATCAGCGATTCCAGTGTCAGACCATCCGCGCGTGCGGCGAATGACAGCGCCATGCGGTGCTTCAAAACCGGCTCGGCCAGAACGGCCACATCCTCGGTCGAGGGGGCAAGACGGCCCTGCAGCAGGGCGCGGGCCCGCACGGCCAGCATCAGCGCCTGACCGGCGCGCGGACCCGGACCCCAGGAAACGCCGGTCTGCACATCCTTGTCATCGCTTTCTTCCGGGCGCGCCAGATGCACGAGGTCCAATATGGCGTCGATGACTTTCTCACCGACCGGCATGCGGCGGACCAAAGCCTGAAGGTCAAGGATTTCAGCGGGCGACAGCACGGGCTCGGCCTGGTTTTCAGACGCGCCGGTGGTGGCCAGCAGAATCTCGCGTTCAGCGCTGCGCTGCGGATAGGGAATATCGACGCGAAGGAGGAAGCGGTCGAGCTGGGCTTCGGGTAGCGGATAAGTGCCTTCCTGCTCGATCGGGTTCTGTGTCGCCAGCACATGGAAGGGTTCCGGCAGATCATATCGCTGACCGGCCACCGTCACATGATGTTCCTGCATGGCCTGCAAAAGCGCGGCTTGAGTGCGCGGGCTGGCGCGGTTGATTTCATCGGCCATCAGCAGGCGGCAGAAAACCGGACCCTGGATAAAGCGGAAGGAGCGTTTGCCGCCTGCGCTTTCTTCCAGAACTTCCGAGCCGAGAATGTCAGCCGGCATCAGATCCGGCGTGAACTGGATACGCTTGGTATCGAGACCGGTCGCAATGGCGAGGGTTTCCACCAGCTTGGTCTTGGCCAGGCCCGGCGCGCCTACCAGAAGCGCATGACCGCCTGACAGAATGGCCGCGAGGCATAATTCAACCTGGTCTTCCAGACCATAAATGACCTTGCCGATGGAGGCCCGCGTCGCAGCGAGGCGTTCCGTAGCAATATCAGCCGCTTCCACCACATCCAAGGCCGTCAGGGACGGGGCATTCGGTGCAGCCGCCGTGCGCGGCTTGCGGGCTGTTGGTGTCCTTTTCGCAGGACTTGCCGGTTTTTTCGCCAAGGTAATCTCCCTAAATCCCTGTATGAACGAGCGCACGGCTTCGGCCGGTCACGTTGGTTCGTGAAGAATGACAATGCAAATACGGAGTGTCCATGCCCGCCGACCATACAGCACCGGACCTGATGCAGTCGCTGTTGAAAGCAGCGGAATCATCCGGAGAGGGATTGCCGCCCGTAGAGACGTGGAACCCAACCCATTGCGACACAATGGATATGGTAATCCGCCGGGATGGCAGCTGGTGGCATGAGGGACGCCGCATTACCCGCGAACGTCTCGTAAAACTGTTTGCGCGTATCTTGCGAAAAGATGACGATGGCGTTCATTATCTCGTCACGCCGGTGGAAAAGCAGGCGGTTCAGGTCGAGGCCGCGCCTTTTGTGGCAGTCCGGGTCGATAGCGGCGAAGAGGATGGCGAGCCGGTTCTGATCTTCACGACAAATCTCGGGGATGTCGTCGTCGCGGGTCCGGACCACCCGATTCGCGTCGAAACCAACCCCGAAACGGACGAGCCCGAACCCTTCATCCTGATCCGCGGACGTCTGGAAGCGCTGATCAACCGTCCCTCATTCTATGAACTCGTCGAGCACGCGGAGAGTCGCGATGTGAACGGCAGGAAAACCCTCTTTATCCGCTCCCGGGGGCAGGGTTTTGAACTGGGCCGCGCCGAATGACGCCGCAGACCCTCCTCAATCTTCTGGAAGAAAAGCTCGATCATCCTGACTGCCCGGCCAACTCCGCATCCAGGGGCGATGGTGATCTCGATGGCCGTATCATCCCGTCAGGAATGCCTCTGAATCAGGCCGCCGTACTGGCGCCGCTCATCCTGCATGATGGTCCGCCGCGTTTTCTGTTTACGATGCGGGCAGCGCATCTGACCCGGCATGCCGGGCAGATTTCTTTCCCCGGTGGACGCCGCGAGCCGGGCGAAACCCTGGCGCAGACCGCGCTACGCGAGACGGAAGAGGAAATCGGCATAACACCAGATCATGTCGAGATCCTCGGCTGTTTCGACCCGTATGAAACCGTGACCGCCTATCAGGTGACGCCTTTTGTCGGCGTCCTAAAACCCGGCTACACGGTCACGCCGGACCACAGGGAGGTATCCGAGGTGTTCGAAACCCCCTTTGATTTCCTGATGAATGCCGCGAATCATGAACGTCATGAAATGGAGTTCCGCGGGAAAATCCGCCGTTTCTGGGCAATGCCCTATGAGGAGCGCTATATATGGGGCGCGACGGCGGGCATGCTCAAAGCCCTGCATGACCGCCTGTTTGGAGACACGTAATGATCAGACTGGCTTTTCTTGAAATACTGCTTTTTGCCTCGCCCTTCATCCTGTTCGCGCTCTGGCGGCTGTCGATGAAGGCGACCGAAGAGGTTGCAGAGCACAAGCCGGCTCCGGCCCTGATCCTGTCAGCCATTGGCGGCTTCCTGGCCGCGGCAGGATTTGTGGCATTGGTTTTGTTGGCGGAATCCGGGGATTCCTCGCACACCACCTATGTCCCGCCCCGTTTGGGTGAGGGGGGCATTGAGCGGGCGCAGTTCAACAACAATCCCGGCGAAGCCGCACCCCGGGACCGGCGGATTTTTGCCCAGCCGGACGCCAGCGATGAGGATGAGACGCCGGAGGAGGAGGACGGGGATGATGGCGGCACGCCTCAACCCCGCTGATCATGCATGGATGACGTCGCCCGCCACTCTGCGGGTAATGGCAGCATTGGAAAAGGCTGCGCCCGGTGGCGCGCGCTTTGTCGGCGGCTGTGTGCGCAATGCGCTACTGGGCGAACCGGTCGCCGATATCGACATTGCCACCGTGCTGGAGCCGGATGTCGCCAGAACAGCGCTGGAAGCGGCCGGAATTGCGGTTCACGCCACAGGGATCGAGCACGGCACGCTGACGGCTGTTGCCGATCACCGGCCCTTTGAGGTGACTACGCTGCGCCGCGACGTTTCCACCGATGGCCGACGCGCCACCGTCGCTTTCACCACCGACTGGGCGGAAGATGCCGCCCGCCGCGATTTCCGGCTCAACGCCCTCTATGCGGACATGACTGGCGAGATTTTCGACCTTGTCGGCGGGCTGGACGATATTCCCGCGCGCCGCATCGTCTTTATCGGCAAGGCCGAGGATCGGATTGCGGAAGATTATTTGCGGATTCTGCGCTTTTTCCGTTTTTACGCCCGCTATGGCCGGGGTGAGCCTGACGCCGAAGCGCTGCGCGCCTGCGCTGCCATGACCGGCGGGCTGTCACAACTGTCGGCAGAGCGGGTCTGGATGGAGACCAAGAAGCTCCTGGCGGCACCGGATCCCGGGCCGGCGCTCCGCCTGATGGCCGAAACCGGCGTCTCGGATGCGCTCTTCGGCACGGCGGGCGATGCCGGGCGCGTCTCGCGCCTTGCCGGACTGGGCGGGGACGATCCGCTGGTCCGCTTCTCTGCATGGCTGGGAAA
>PFFX01000096.1 GCA_002783385.1 Rhodobacterales bacterium CG15_BIG_FIL_POST_REV_8_21_14_020_59_13
GGCGACGCGCGCTGTCAGCGGATTTGATGCCGGGCGCGCCGGGTTTTCCGTTGTCATAAATGATGCCATCGAGGCCGAATACCGGACCTTTGCGACACTGGTCATGCCTGGCGAACAGGTGAGCCTCTCGGCCAATAGGGCCGTGCGCTACTTTGCAGAAGCCGGGCTGGAGACCGTGTCGGCGAGTGATGCGGTCTGGCAAGCTCCGGACATGCCGGGGCATCATGTCATTGAAATCCGGGATGTGGCTGGCAATCTGATCCGCCTGAACGCTTTCGTCCTGCGGCCTGCCTCGGAAATCGAAGCGGGCACGCTTCAGGGCTATGCCATCGGTCAGTACCCTCAAGAGCCCTATCGCGGAGAGGAGGCCTATCTTCCGCCCGAAGGTTTTATCGAAGTGCCACCGGAATTACGGGAGCTGCCGGTTTCGCCACACTTCACGCTGGGCCAGTTCCTGTGCAAGCAGGACGGGGGTCCGGTGCGTTATGCGGTCGTACGCGAACGTCTGCTTTTGAAGCTGGAACGCTTGCTCGAAGAAGTGAATGCGCATGGCTGGCGCACGGACGGCTTTGTGGTGATGAGCGGATACCGCACCCCGGTCTATAATGCCGGGATCGGCAACGGGCAGTATTCCCGCCATGTCTATGGCGGAGCGGCCGATATCTACATTGATGAAGACAATGACGGGATCATGGATGATCTCAACGGGGATGGTGTGCTCGACCGCCAGGATGCGGCTGCACTCTTTGACTTCATTGACCGGCTTCTGGCGCGGCCGGACTGGACGGATTTCCACGGCGGACTGGGCGAATATGGTTCGACGTCTGCGCATGGACCCTTCGTTCATGTCGATGAACGCGGCTGGAATGCGCGCTGGGGCCGGTCCTGACCTCATAATGCAATTGCGAACTATTCGCAACTATGGCAGTATGTTTCCGGGTTCTGTGAATCACTCCGGGAGGAAACATGTCTGCCGTATCAGATCAGCAAAGTGTGGTGCCGCCGTCAGATGTTGGCGCACGGGCCGCAACGGAGATCGCCGTCCGGGACTGGCTGGAAACCCAGGCGCGGATTACCAGCTATTGGCGTGATCTTCTGGTCGACCGCAATGGCGACCTCGGCCTGATTGAAGCACTGGACGCACATGAAAGCTTTCTGCGCATCGCCGCCATACGCCAGGATCCGTTGTAGCAGGCATATGAAACAGGGCTGTGTCGCACGCCTTGTCATGCGGCGTCCAACATCCGATATTGGTGAGTGGAAGATCGGCGCGGACGGACGCCTCGCCAACCCGGTCAGGTCCGGAAGGAAGCAGCCGTAACGAGTTTTGCTCCGGGTCGCTGTCCGGTCTTCCACTTACTTCCGGAATCAGCCCAGAAACGAACCCATGGACGACGCTCCCGAACCAAAGACGGATACCGATCCGGGGCCGTCTCTGGGGCTCGGGCTTCCAGAGGCGAATGCCGGCTATCAGGTGCTGGCGCGGAAATACCGCCCGCTCCGCTTTGAAGACCTGATCGGCCAGGAAGCCATGGTGCGGACGCTGACCAATGCGTTCATATCCGGCCGGATCGCCCATGCCTATATGCTGACCGGGGTCCGGGGTGTCGGTAAAACCACAACGGCGCGGCTGATTGCCCGGGCGCTGAACTATCTCACTGACCATGTGGATAGCCCGTCCATCACGCTCGACCCGCCCGGCGTGCATTGCGATGCGATCCAGAAGGGCGGGCATGTCGATGTGATGGAGATGGATGCCGCCTCCCGCACCGGCGTCGGAGATATCCGCGAAATTCTTGAGGGCGTACGCTATGCGCCGGTGTCGGCGCGCTTCAAAGTCTATGTGATCGACGAAGTGCACATGCTGTCGAACTCGGCCTTCAATGCGCTCCTGAAAACGCTGGAAGAACCGCCACCCCACGTCAAATTCATATTTGCCACAACGGAAATCCGCAAAGTGCCGGTGACGGTGCTGTCACGGTGCCAGCGCTTTGACCTGAAACGCGTCGATCGCGATGTCCTCGCCGGGCATCTGGCCAATATCTGCGAAAAAGAAGGCGCATCTGTGGATGCAGACGGGCTGGCGCTGATCGCCCGTGCCGCTGAAGGCTCGGTGCGCGATGCGCTGTCCCTGCTCGATCAGGCGATGGTTCAGGGCGAAGGCTCGACCGGTCCTGTCACGGCCTTGCAGATCCGGGACATGCTGGGGCTGGCCGACCGCGTCCGGGTGCTTGATCTGCTCGAAGCGGCGCTTGCGGGAGATCATGCCAAAGCGCTGGCTGAAATCGCCTCGCTGTATGATTCAGGCGGTGATCCAGCCATTATCACCCGTGATTGCCTCGACTATGTCCACGCCCTGACAAGGGTCAAAGCTGCGGGTCCGGACGCCGATCTGACGGAAGCGAAAGAAACCGTTCAGCGCCTTGTCGTGATCGCGGATACGCTCTCGATTGCGCAATTGACGCGGCTCTGGAAAATCCTGCTGGTTGGTCTGGATGATGTCCGGCGCGCGCCCGATCCGCTGACAGCGGTAGAAATGACGCTGCTGCGGCTTGGCTCCGCGGCTTCCCTGCCATCGCCGGAAGATGCGGCGAAACTGCTGCGCGGCGTTGAGGGGGCCGCGCCCTCCGCCCCAAAGCCTGAGCCGGAACCGCCGGTGGATATGCCACCTGCTGCGCCTGTGGCGCAGGAAGAGGCCGAAATGCCAACAGCGATGGTTGATGAACCAGCGGAAGCGGCACTGCCCCTGCTCGAGATCAAGGATGCGCCAGCCTCGATTGATGATATGGTCGAGGCGATGTCGGACCGCGCCGATGCGGCGCTCCGCTCCGATATGATGCGCTTTATCCGCCCGGTTTCGTTCAAGCCCGGACGGATCGTTTTTGAACCGGCCGAGCATGCGCCGCCCGATCTCGCACAGCGTCTGGCCAAGCGGCTGCAGGACTGGACCGGTGTGACCTGGGCCGTCCTGCCGACGCACGATTCCCGCGGTGGTGAGACAATCCGCGAACGTCATAAGCGCGAGGAGCGCGAACATCTGGAACGCGTTTCCCGCGACCCGGCGGTGCAACAGGCGCTGCGGATTTTCCCCGGCGCAGAGATCGTGGACGTCAGACGCCCGGCCACCGCCGCCGACCAAGACGCGACAGAAGAAACCGCAAAGAGCCAGTCATGAAAGATCTGATGGGATTGATGAAGCAGGCGCAGGAACTGCAAGGGCGTATGAAAGAGGCGCAGGACAAGCTGGAAGAGGAAAGCGTCACCGGTGAATCCGGAGCGGGCCTCGTCCACGTGACGCTTTCGGGCAAGGGCGATATCAGGGATATCCAGCTTGATCCCAGCATTCTTGTCGCCAGTGAAAAGGAAGTGGTCGAGGATCTGATCAAGGCCGCCTTCTCTGATGCGCGCAGCAAGATCGAGGCGGTCCAGGCGCGGGTGATGAAAGAGGCGGCGGGCGGACTGCCGCTGCCGCCCGGCTTCTCCTTTCCGGGGTAAGCGCACGTGTCGACCCATTCCGCCGGACCTGAAATCGAGCGCCTGATTGCGCTGCTGGCCAAATTGCCGGGGCTGGGGCCGCGCTCGGCCCGGCGTGTGGCGCTGCATCTCCTGAAAAAGCGTGACGCGCTGATGCGGCCGCTGGCTGATGCGCTGGCGGAGGCTGCTAGCAAGATCACGGCGTGTTCCATCTGCGGAAATCTGGATGTCTCCGATCCCTGTGCCATATGCACAGCCCCGCGGCGCGATCCGGCCGTCATCTGTGTGGTCGAGACGATCGGCGATATCTGGGCGCTTGAACGTGCGGCGGCTTTCAAGGGGCGCTATCACGTGCTCGGCGGCGTGTTGTCACCGCTCGATGGGGTGCGGCCTGATGATCTCAATATTGGAAAACTGCTGGACCGGGCGGGCGATCCGGCGGTGAAGGAGATCGTGCTGGCGCTGAATGCGACGGTCGATGGCCAGACCACGGCGCACTATCTGGCCGACCGGCTGGACGGGCTTGCCGTGGAAATCACCAGCCTTGCCCGCGGCGTTCCGGTCGGCGGTGAACTCGATTATCTTGACGATGGCACTCTGACCGCCGCTTTCAAATCGCGACGCCCGGCCTGACTTTTTTCACCTGATCAGGCGGCTGAAACCTGTGCCCGAAAGCCCCGTGCGAAGGTCTTGAGTCTTGGTCCCATATCCGGCTCGAAGGCACTGACCTGCGCCCAGCGGCGGCGGGCCCGGGCCGGCAATTTACCGAGCGTTCCGGGCAGGATTTTGGCGCAATATTCGGCGGCATCCCAGGAGTGCAGGCCGAGCGCGGCAAAGCCGGGCGCGACAATGCGACCGGACTCCAGCGGTACTTCATAGGAGGCATAATAGGTCTTGTAATGGGCACCGCCCTTGCCGAGATCAACCCGCGACAGGCCCAGCTCCGGTGCGGTCTTGAAGATTTCATGCAGCAGGAGCAGGCCCGGCGAAACTTTCGCGAAGCGCTCATCATAGGCCGGAAACCAGGAATGATAGACATTTTCTGCGCGCAGGCCAAATTCCACGGCGGCCAGCTCGTCTCCAAAATAGAGCGCAAAGGTCAGGCCCTGAAAGCCTGTGTCCGTTGACGTGTTCAGATTTTCCAGAAGCTGACGCGCCCAGCCGATGTTGAAGATATCGAGCTTGCCGGTTGCGTTGTATTGCTTGGACTTCCATTGGGCCAAAGCATTGAAATGATGGCCACCTGCATCTCTCATGACCAGCCTGACTGGACCGAAATCGCGCTCTGCATTGCGCAGGCGGCGCTCCATCTTCTTGAACTGGGATTTATGCGCGGTTCTGCGTCCGGCGAAATAGGCCTCCGGCCCATCAGACAGATCGACGACGACTGACCCGTCGCGCTCTCGCGCAAGTCCGGGTTTGCAAGCGCCTCCGTTCCACCAGTTTTCATAGGGCATCAAACCCGCGCCCAGTTGTGTGAGGAATTCGTTCGGGCAAATGACCGCGCCGGGCTTTGCAACAATGCCCTGATAGTCGGACATGGGTGCCCCCACCGGGCGAAGCGCAAAGTGCCTCGGTGCATGATAAGCGAAATAGCCGATTGTTTCCGCGTTCTGACCGATCACCGCAATTTGGACATCGGAGCGGACCTGATCGACGGCTTGGGCAAATTCAGGCAGCAGATAGGGGCTGACCAATTGCCCATCCTGATACGCCCAATCCCGCCACTGGCCGAGTTCGGCGCTGCTCAAGTCCCGTATCGAAACGCTTTTCACGCGCATTCTGTCCGCTCCTCTTTCTCGTAACAGGGGAAAGCAAGAAGGATGCCGGTTTCGGGGGGGCAGGCAAAGGATTAGGCTGACGGCTCATATGACGGGATGATTCGATGTTCGATGCGCTGACCCTTGAGACTGTTCTGATTGTTTCCGCCCCAGTGATCACACTGGGGCTGCTGGTTCTGTGGATGTCTGCCAACCGCGCAAAATCGCGTCTGGAAAAAGAGCTGTCAGAGGTCCGGAACAAGGCGGCGATTGCGGATCAATTGAAGCAGAATCTGGCCAAAACTGAATTTGCGCTCAAGCATGCCAATGAGGCCCGGGAAAAGGCGGAAACGCGATTTGCGCGCCTGGAAAGCGAGCTGCAATCGGCCGAGCGCCATCATGCTGAAAAACTAGCTGATCTGGAGAAAGCGCGCGAGCAGTTGAAAGAGACGTTCAAGGTCACAGCCAGCGAAATTTTAAAATCCAGCGGTGAGGAGCTCAGCAAGTCGAGCAAGGAATCGCTCGACAAGATGCTCAATCCGCTGCGCGACCAGTTGAAGGAATTCCGCGAGAAAGTGGAAACCGACTCGCACAAGCGCGTGGAGCAGACCTCGGCGCTTGACCGTATGGTCCAGATTTTGCGCAAGGATGCGCAACAGATGTCCGAGGACGCTGCCAATCTCGCCAATGCGCTGCGGTCATCTTCCAAGATGCAGGGCGATTGGGGCGAGCTGATCCTGACCAGTATTCTGGAAAAGGCGGGCTTGCGAGAAGGCCAGGAATTCCACACCCAGCAAACCGAAACTGACGGAGACGGCGCGCGTTTGCGGCCGGATGTTGTGGTGAACATGCCGGGCAGTCAGCGTCTGGTGATCGATTCCAAGGTTAGCCTGAAAGCGTTCGAGGTATGCGTGAATGCGGAGAGCGATGAGGACCGTGATACCGCCCTGAAACAGCATCTGGCATCGATCCGCGCCCATATCAAAAGCCTGCATGAGAAGGATTATCCCAAGCTCTATGAAGGGGTCAGCTTCACACTGATGTTCATTCCGCTGGAGGGTGCGGCCAGCCTTGCTTTCCAAAGCGATCCTGACCTGGCCGGATTTGCATGGGAACGTGACATCATGATCGCCACCCCCACCAATCTGATGATGGCCATGCGGACGGTGCAGAATCTGTGGACGATTGACCGGCAAAACCAGAATGCCCGCGAGATCGCCGACCGGGCCGGACAGCTTTATGACAAGCTGGTGGGGTTTGTCGAAGAGCTGGACACTGTGGGACAGAGACTGAATCAGGCGCAGGATGCCTGGTCGACGGCAAAGAACCGGCTGTCGTCCGGGCGCGGCAATGTCATCCGCCAGACCGAAATGCTAAAATCCCTCGGCGCGCAGACCAAGAAGTCGCTTCCAGGCTCCTATCTGGACGCTGCGGATGACGAGGAAGCATTGCCCGCTCTGGACGGGCCGGACAAAGACGAGACTTGAAGAAATACTGCGGCTCGCATACTTAAGCCTCATGGCCATACGCGAAATACTCACCGTCCCGAATCCGATCCTCAAGGAGGTTTCGAAGCCCGTCGACAAGGTCGATGAAGAGCTTCGCTCGCTGATGGATGACATGCTGGATTCCATGTATGCCGCCGACGGAATCGGGCTCGCCGCCATTCAGGTGGGTGTGCCCAAGCGCGTCATCGTCATGGATCTCGACTGGGGAAGGGGGGAGCGGAATCCCCGCTATTTCGTCAATCCGGTCCTGTCCGACCCGTCCGATAACAAGCTGCCCTATGAAGAGGGCTGTCTGTCGGTGCCGGCCTATTATGACGAGGTGGAACGCCCGGACCGGATCCGAATCGACTATCTCGATTATGACGGCAAGCCGCAGACCGAGATTGCCGAGGGCATGTTCGCGGTCTGCATCCAGCACGAGATGGACCATCTGGAAGGAATATTATTCATCGACCACCTGTCCCGCCTGAAGCGGCAACGCGCGGTGCAGAAGGTGAAAAAGCTGGTCAAACAGCGCGAACAGGACGCGGCTTGAACTTGCGGCCGGCGCCGCGATTGGCCTTTCGCGGTCGACCCCTTCACTGACCTGAACGGCTCGACATTTGACCCGGTCTGCTGTCTTCTGACCCGGAGCTTGGTATTGGCATTGTGCTGATACCCTGAAATATTTAAGCGAGGCGCGTCAAAATGACGGGATAGGGGAAATGATGATGGGTATCTCAAAAAAATTGACGCTGGCGGGCATTGCCGTGGTCACGAGCACGGCGCTTACCGCCTGTTCGATGGAAGGGGCGTCAGCCCCGGAGAGCACCGGGCCGGCCAATCTGTTTTCCGCACTCTCGGACTATTGCGGGCAAGCGTTTGAAGGCCGGGTCGATAGCGATGATCCACGCGATGCCGACTGGACCGGGCAAACCCTTGTCATGCATGTGCGCGAGTGCTCGGACGATGAAATCCGTATTCCGCTTCATGTCGGTGAGGACCGCTCGCGGACGTGGGTGGTGACACGCACCGAGACGGGTTATCGCCTGAAACATGATCACCGCCATGAGGACGGGTCCGAAGACGTGTTGACGCAATATGGCGGCGACAGCTCTCTTGTCGAAGGCTTGCGTATCGAATTTCCGGCCGATGAATTCAGCCGCGATCTTTTTGTCCGCGAGGACATACCGGATTCCGCGCAAAACACCTGGATGATGGAAATCGAGGGCGAGACCTTCACCTACGGGCTGGACCGTCCGGACCGGTCCTTCCGGGCCGTATTCGATCTTTCAGAACCGGTCGCTGCGCCGCCTGCGCCCTGGGGTTTTGAAGACTGACAGCGGATAGTCCTTGATCTTGCCGGCGCGATTGGCTGAAACGCGGCCATGACACTTCGCCTTGCCTTTATGGGAACACCGGATTTTGCCGCCGCCTCGCTCGCCGAGATCGCTGCGGCAGGTCACGAGATCGTGCGGGTCTATACCCAGCCGCCGCGCCGCCGTGGCCGCGGCCGGGAAGAACGCAAGACGCCGGTTCATGAGCTGGCCGAAACGCTGGGGCTGGACGTGCACACACCGGAGAGCTTCCGCGATCCGGCTGTGATTGCGGACTTCGCGGCGCTCGACCTCGATCTCGCGGCAGTGGTGGCCTATGGACAGATACTGCCGCAGGCGGCTCTGGATGCGCCGCGGCTGGGCTGTTTCAACCTGCATGCCTCGCTGTTACCGCGCTGGCGCGGTGCTGCGCCGATACAGCGGGCGATCATGGCCGGGGATGACTTGACCGGCGTGCAGATCATGCAGATGGAGGCAGGGCTCGATACCGGCCCGATCCTGCTGTCGGAAACGGTGCGCATTTTCCCGCATGATACGGCTGGCAGCCTGCACGACAGGTTGATGGGCGCAGGTGCCCAGATGTGGCCGCGCGCACTGGCGGCGCTGGAGCGCGGTTCGCTGGAATCTGTGCCTCAGAGCGAGGAAGGTGCCACCTACGCAAGGAAAATCACCAATGATGAGGCCCGCATTGACTGGACGCGGCCCGCAGACGCAGTGGCCAATCAGATTCGTGGCCTGTCGCCTTTCCCCGGGGCCTGGTTTGAATGGCCGGCGGGTAAAGGCACGGTTAGGGTAAAGGTGCATCTGGCCAAGCCCGAAGAGGACGGGGGCCAGCCGGGCCGCGTACTGGACGACCGGCTTCTGATCGCCTGCGGAGAGGGAGCGGTGCGCCTGACCCGTTTGCAGCGCGAAGGCAAGGCGGCGATGGAGGCGGACGAGTTTCTGCGCGGGAATGCCTTGCCTGCGGGCGTGGCGCTCACCTGATGCCCCGCTACAAGTTGATCCTGGAATATGATGGCGGGCCGTTCATGGGCTGGCAATGGCAGGATCACGGACCCAGCGTGCAAGGCAGTTTGCAGCGCGCCGCGGGAAAGCTGAATGGTGCGCCCGTTGAGGTGATGGGCGCAGGCCGCACCGATAGCGGTGTGCATGCGCTGGGACAGGTGGCGCATCTTGATCTCGACAAGGATTTGCGCCCTGACACGGTGCGCGATGCCATCAACCAGCATTTGCGTCCCGATCCCATTGCAGTGCTGGACTGCGTGGTGGTGGACACGGACTTTCACGCCCGGTTTTCGGCTACCCGACGGCATTATATCTATCGCATCATCGACCGCCGTCCGCCTCTGACACTGGACCGGGGCAAGATCTGGCGCGTGCCGGTGAAGCTGGATGCGGAGGCCATGCATGCCGCCGCGCAATGCCTGACCGGCAAACACGACTTTTCGACCTTCCGGGATGTGCGCTGTCAGGCAAAGACACCTGTCAAGACGCTCGACCGGATATCCGTGCGCCGCGTGGCGGACGAGGTCGAGCTGACCTGTTCGGCCCTGTCCTACCTGCATCGGCAGGTGCGGTCGATCACCGGATCTCTGGTCGAGATCGGGCGTGGAAAATGGACAGAGACCGATCTGGTGCAGGCACTGAAAGCGCGCGACCGGGCAGCCTGCGGACCGGTGGCACCCTCAGACGGGCTCTACCTCGAACGGGTGGAGTATTAGCGCGTCAGTTCGATGATGGCGAAATCGACGATGACCGGGATCAGCCCCATGACGATGCCTATACCTGCCGGTAAATGCAGTGCGGTGACCGCAATGCGGGCATGCAGGAAAAAGCGGAAGATCAGATAGCCACTGGTCAAAAGGCCATAGGTCATCGAGGCATCCGAAAGACCGGCCAGATAAAACAGGAAGATCAGGCCCTGTAACAGGAAGAGGAAGAGCACTGTCCAGTTGTGCAGGATCACCCAGTGCACAAAGCGGTGCTTTACCCCGGCAATGCGCGTCAGCAGTGCTGTGAGTACGGGAAAGACCAGCCAGATCCGCAACAGGTCAATGGTGAAATCGCTGCCGGTATAGCTGTTCTCGAAACCCGGCGACAGCTCGGTAAAGAGCCGTGTTGTGCCTTGCAGGATGAACCAGAAGACCGGCAGAACGAAAAGGGCTGCACTGAAGCTGCGGAGGAAACCGCTGGCGGACAGGTTGAGATGTCGCTCCCAGTCATCACGGAAGGCTGCGGCGCGGATGACCGCCTTCAACCCCGAATAAGCCTCATACATCAGGCGGATCATGCGGGCAGTCCGAAATAGGCCCGGATCAGGCGGGCGTAGATGCGGGTCAGGGTTTCGATATCCCGTGTGTCCACGCGCTCATCAATCTGGTGCATGGTAGCTCCGACCAGACCGAATTCGGCGACCTGCGCGTAATTGCGGATAAAGCGCGCATCGGAGGTTCCACCGCCCGTGGTCAAGGCCGGTGTCAGGCCGGTCTCGGCCTCGACGGCAGCTTTCAGGGCAGAAGTGAAATGGTCCGGCGTTGAGAGAAAGGCCTCGCCGGTGACTTTCAGGTCCAGCTCGATCCGGCCTTCAAACCCGACACCGGCGGATTTTGCCTCGCCTTCGATCCAGTGCTTCAGCTTCTCGCCCTTATGGGCGGTATTGAAGCGGATATTGAATTTGGCGCGGGCTTCACCGGGGATCACATTATGCGGCTCATTGCCGACATCAATGGAGGTGACTTCCAGATTGCTTTTCTGGAAATGCGGTGCGCCCTCATCCAGCACCTTTGCGGTTAGGCTGTTCAGCAATTCCAGGAGTCTGGGCAGCGGATTGTCGGCCAATTCCGGATAGGCGACATGACCCTGGCGGCCGATGACGCGGATCACACCATTCAGGCTGCCGCGGCGGCCGACCTTGATGGTCTCGCCCAGCCTGTGGGGATTGGTGGGCTCGCCGACCAGAACATGATCAAAGCGTTCGCCCTCCTCATGCAGGGCTTCCATCAAGCGCCTGGTGCCGTTGACGGCCGGGCCTTCCTCGTCACCCGTGATAAGGAAGACGATGGAGCCGGGAATGTCATGTCCGGCCTTTACCTGCGAAACGGCCGCGACCATGGCGGCCAGTGCGCCCTTCATATCCGACGCGCCGCGGCCCCAGAGCACACCGTTTTCGATGCGCGCCTCGAAAGGTTTATTGGTCCAGCTGTCCTCCTCTCCGGGCGGAACCACATCGACATGACCGGCAAATCCGAGCACCGGACCGTCCGTGCCCAGCCGGGCATAGAGATTATCGACCTCGTCAAAGGGGTAGCGTTTTGCGGTAAAGCCAACCGTTTCCAGCGCGCCTTGCAGCACATCCATCACGCCTTCATCTTTCGGGGTGACGGAGGGTATGCGGATCAGCGCCTGAGCGAGGGGGAGGGGGTCAGTCATCTCAGTCCCGCAGGAGCTCGTTGATGGCGGTCTTGGCGCGGGTGCGTTCGTCCACGGTTTTGACGATCACGGCGCAGGCCAGAGACGGTCCGCCCTTGGGATCGGGCAATGTGCCGGGCGCGACCACAGCATAGGGCGGGACTTCGCCATAGGTGATCTTGCCAGTCGCGCGATCGACGATCCTGGTTGAGCCGGATATGAAGACGCCCATGGCCAGAACGGCACCTTCGCGGACGATGACGCCTTCTACCACTTCCGAGCGCGCCCCGATAAAGGCGCCGTCCTCGATGATGGTGGGATTGGCCTGCAAGGGCTCCAGCACGCCGCCAATGCCCGCCCCGGCCGAGACATGGACATTCTTTCCGATCTGGGCGCACGAGCCGATACTGGCCCAAGTATCGACCATAGCACCTTCGCCGACATACGCGCCGATATTGACATAGGACGGCATCAGCACGGCTCCGGGCGCGATGAAAGCGCCGCGGCGCACGGCACAGGGCGGAACGGCGCGGAAACCGGCGGCCTTGAACTCGGCCTCGCCCCAGCCTTCGAATTTGGAGGGCACCTTGTCCCACCATTTCGCGCCGCCAATTCCCCCCTTGATCACGCCCATCGGATTGAGGCGGAAGGATAAAAGGACAGCCTTTTTGAGCCATTGATTGACGACCCATGCTTCATCGGACTTTTCAGCGACCCGTGCCTTTCCTCCGTCAAGCAAACCAACGGCCTGTGCGACAGCATCGCGGACACTTTCCGTCAAGGCAGCGGGATCGTCTCGCTGGTCCCAAGCGGTATTGATGACGGTTTCCAGGGCGGCGATACCGGTCATGCGGCTTTGTCTCTCGTTTTCGCGGTGGAGAGGAATGTTTTCAGGCAATCCACGGCATAATGCACATGTTCCGGGTGATCCTCCGGACCGGCACTTTCCTCATCACGCGGCCCCGGCCTGGCCCGCACCAGAATAGTGGTCCAGCCAAGTTCATGCGCGGTTTTCAGATTGCGGATCGAATCTTCAAAAAAGGCGCTTTCCGGTGCTTTGACATCGAAGCGCGAGGCGAAGAGGTCGAAGCCTGAACGTTGGGGTTTGGGCTGAAAGCCGGAGGCTTCAACGTCAAACATGTCATCAAAACAATCAGTCAAACCGAGATGGTGACAGATGTTTTCGGCATGTTTCATCGAACCATTTGTATAGACATAGCGGCGTCCTGGCAGGGCGCGGATATGCGCCGCCAGCTGTGGATCCGGCGTGATAACGCTGTGATCGATATCGTGAACGAAATCGAGAAAATCACGGCCACTGCGCACCTGTCCATTGGCCATCAGCCCGTTCAGCGTCGTGCCGTAATCGCGCCAGTAATCCTTCTGCACCTTGCGGGCCTCTTCGTGCGGCAGGTTGAGCTCGCGGGCGACGAAGTCCGTCATCTTGCGGTCAACCTGCGACATGACTTCTACGTCAGACGGATAAAGCGTATTGTCCAGATCAAAGACCCAGGTCGAAATGTGAGAGAGGTCGGGCGGGCTCATTGTTCCATAGCCTCCGGTACAGGCTGTTGTGCCGGGACCCTGAAATCGGCAATGGTCAGCTCGATGCGGCTGGTGCCGTCCACGGGGGCCGGAATCAGCCGGAAGGGCGCTGTGGAATAGCCGCGGCCGGCACAATCCGTGCGGCCTTCGGCGACAAAACGGGAGGGAGAATAACAGAAGTTTTCGGTGCCGCCCTGCAATGTGCCACCGCTTCCACCCGTGCGTTCGGCGTAGAACCAGGCATTGGCCGTGGAGAGATGGTCAGCCATCAGGCGGGCGCAGCTTCCAGCATCCAGACGCCACCAGCCGCGTGCCTCCCAGACGGTTTCACGCTGACGGCCGAGCGCGACGGCTACCCGGCCTTCAGTTTCATTACAGACAATCAGTCCGGCATCGGCATTGCGCCGGATCGCGGCGGCTTCCAGTGCATCAATCAGTTCCGGACGTGGCGGAGTCCGGGGCAGGGCTTCGGCCTGCACGAAGGCAGAAATGGCGCGCGTCGTCCGGCGGCCATCAAGGCCATCTATCATCCGGACATCATAGCCGGCATCGCGCAAAAGGCGCTGAATACCGGCTTCCTGAGCGTCTTCACCAAAATCGGCCGGCTCGACCAGGACGGTCCGGAAACGATGCTCGCCGCGCAAGACGTCAAATCCCCTGCGATCAAGACCGAGAGCATCGCAATCGCTGATGGCTTCCACAGCAAAGTCAGACACGCCGACACACAGATCGAGATGCCCGCCCCATTCGCGCACACCGCCGAGATAGGCCGCCGTCGAGCGCGCATAGAATAGCAGCGGGTCTTCACTCTCAGGATCTATCGTCGGGCCGGCTTCGACACATTCGCCGGGGCGGATGCGGGTCCAGCCTTCCACCGCGATGTCACGTTGCGGTGTGGCCCAGCCAAGCGCCGCCTCGACGATGAAACTGGTCTCATTGCAAATATCCGCCGCCCGCGCAGGTGCAGCAGGGATCATCAAAGCGAGAAACAGGAGCGCGCGAAACATCATCGCTACACCTTATCCGGAAAATTCCGGCATAAACGCGGCAATCGCATCACGAAGATCATCAAGGCCCGATTTTTTTGTCGATGAGGTCTGGATGATTTCCGGGTAGGCAGCAGGGCGTTTGGCTATCTGTTTCAGCGTCGCCTCCTCGATCTTGGCCAGCTCACCGGGTTTCAGCTTGTCGGCCTTGGTCAGGATGATCTGGTAGCTGACGGCCGCCTCGTCCAGCCCGTCCATCATGGTTTCGTCGGTTGGTTTCAACCCGTGGCGGGCATCAATCAGCAGATAGACGCGTTTGAGATTGGGACGGCCCCTGAGAAACGCCTCGGTCAGTTTGGTCCAGACCTGCGCTGTCTTCTTGGGGGCTTTGGCAAAGCCATAGCCTGGCAGATCAACCATGCGGATCGCCCCGCCGAGATCAAAGAAGTTGAGTTCTCGCGTCCGGCCCGGCTCGCCGGAAGAGCGGGCGAGCTGACGGCGATTGGTCAGCGCGTTGATCAAGCTGGACTTTCCGACATTGGAGCGGCCCCAGAATGCGATCTCGGGGCTGTCGCCAGGCGGCAGGCCTGCCAGATCCACGGCCCCTTTGATGAATTCGCAGGGGCGGGCGAAGAGCGCACGGCCGCGCCCGGAACTGGAGTTTCCAGGCTCGGCGGTCAGCTTGCTTCTCCGCCGCGATTGCGCAGGGACTTGATCAGCTTGTCGAGCTGGGTTTCCACGCCCTGACGCCGCATGATGACGTATTGCTGAACGACAGACAGGAAGTTGTTCCAAGCCCAATAAATCACCAGACCTACGGCAAATTGCGCCAGAACAAAAGTGAAGACGATCGGCAGGAAGGCGAAGATGCGCGCCTGCATCTTGTCCGGCGGCGGCGGATTCAGCGATTGCTGCGCCCACATGGTAATGCCCATCAGGATCGGCCATGCGCCAATGGCCAAGGTCGTGCCGATGAGGGGCAAGCCGGACGGATCATAGGGCAGAAGGCCAAACAGATTCCAGATAGTGGTCGGGTCCGGTGCGGCCAGATCCTGAATCCATCCCGGGAAGGGCTCATGGCGCATTTCCAGTGTCACAAACAAGGTCTTGTAGAGTGCGAAGAAGACCGGAATCTGAAACAGTATGGGCAGACACCCCGCCAGCGGATTGACCTTTTCACGCTGATAGAGAGCGATGGTTTCCTGTTGCTGTTTTTGTTTGTCGTCCGAATATTTCTCGCGGATTTCCTGCATTTTCGGTTGCAGGTTTTTCATCTTCGCCATCGACACATAGGCCTTGTTGGCGAGCGGGAAGAACAGGATCTTGACCAGAACCGTTACCGCGAGAATGGCAAAGCCAATCCCGCCGAGAAAACCGGAGAGGGTATGAAGCAGCCAGAAATAAGGACGGGTGAGGAACCAGAACATGCCCCAGTCGACAGCCATATCGAAACGGGAAATGCCGAGACTTTCCTCATAGGCCTGCAAGAGATCGACGCGTTTGGCGCCGGCAAAAATACGCGCCGTGGTGCTCAGGGTTTCACCCGGGGCCAGTTCAACCGGCTGTGTCACATAGCCGGACTGGAAAGTGTCATCGCCCTGGCGTGCGATCAGGCGGATGGAGCCTTCAATTTCCATGGTCTGGTCGGGAATAACGACCGCCATCCAGTATTTGTCAGTAATGCCCATCCAGCCGCCCGTACCGGAGCGGCCGGTCTCATCACCGGCATTCATTGAGCGATATTTCTCATCGAGAATATTGGTGCCGACCACACCGATCGGTCCTTCATGAAGAATGAAGAAGGGAGACCAGGGAGCCGGCGGTTCGCCATCACGGCGCACACGCGCAAAACGCGAGAGGCTGGCGGCCCGGCCGGACGTGTTCTGGATTTCATCAGCGAAGGTGAACATGTAGTCGTCATCAAGCGAAATGGTGCGGCGGAAAACGAGGCCGTCAGAGCCACGATATTCCAGCACGACCGGCGTGTCCGGCGTCAGTTGAGTTCCGGAGACGAGCGTCCAGTTGGCATTGAAGCCTGGCGCATCTGTGGGTCCGGCGCCCAGTGCCTGCCAGCCATCCTGGGCATAGAAGGCGTTCGCGCTATCCCGGCGGCGGAGGAATTCGACTGGCGTTTCATCATCGACTTCAGTGTCATAGCGTTCCAGATGCAGCTCATCGATGCGGGTTCCAGTCAGGGAAAGCGATCCGGTGATGGCTTCGCTGACAATCCCGATACGCTGTTCTTCGGCGGGAGACGGGATGTCTGCTGCTGCCGCGTTCGAATTCGCGGCCAGTTCCGTCATTTCAGATTGTATGGCCTCGGACTGGCCGGCGATGCGCTCCGCCTGGCGGCGCTCATTCATCGGGCCCAGAATGAAAATCTGATAGGGAATCAGAATGGCCGCCGAAATCACGATAGCGAGGATAATATTGCGATTGTCGCCCATGAGGGGGTGTCCCGATCCGCTTTAGTCGTCTGTGTCGCCCGAGGCCGGGCGGGCGAGGGTTTGCAGCGCTGATTGGACGTCGTCAAGCAGGCGCGGCCATACCCGGGATGAGGTCGTCACGCGGGCGATGAACACATAGTCGTTTCCAACCTCTCCGTGGAGGGGCAATAGCAGCCTTGCTGCTTCTTTGAGGCGGCGCTTGGCACGGTTGCGCACGACGGCATTGCCGATCTTCCTTGTGGCCGTGAATCCGGCGCGAATTTCATCAGGCGGGCAATGGCCGCCGCGGGCCTGAATGACAACACTGGAACGCACGGCTTTCCGGCCTTGCGCCACATACAGAAAATCCCGCCTGACGCGCAGGCGGGATATCTTCATTTCGGTATCGCGTGTGGCGATCAGGCTGACAGCCGCTTGCGGCCTTTGGCGCGGCGGCGGGCCAGAACCTGACGGCCGGCTTTGGTGGCCATGCGTGCGCGGAATCCGTGCCGGCGGCTGCGGACGAGCTGGGACGGTTGGAATGTACGTTTCACGGGCGCGCTCCCTATATATGGGCAAATCTCAAGAGGCGCGGTGAATACGCGAGCGAATAAGAGCCGTCAAGAGCGTAAGCCTCGCTTGTTCAGCGGCCCGGTGTGGGCTATCGGCTTGTACTGCGAACGATATGATCAAAGCTTCACCCCCCCTGCGCGCCGCACAGCGACTCCGGAACTTTGTGATCGGTGTCTGCCGGGCGACAGTTGAAAGCCTGCCAGGGCGTCTTTTATTGTTCACGCTCGGTTTCGTCATGCTGGCGCAGATGCTGATCTTTTTGCCGCTTGCCGCGCAGTTCCGCACCAACTGGCTCTCGGACCAGGCCGAGACCGCCTTTATTGCCACGTTAGCTGCCGATGTCGCCCGGGGTGGTACGCTGGGCGATATGGAGGTGAGCGAATTGCTCGAAGCCTCCGATGCCGTGGCCGTGGCCCGCGTGACTGAAGGCCGCAATGAGCTGGTGCTCTATGGCGGGCCAATTGATGCGCCCCTGATTGAGGCTGATCTGCGGCGGGAAAACTGGTCGATGCGGATCAGCAGCGCCGCCCGAACCTTCACCGTGACCGAAGAGCGCTATATCCGCATCATTGCCAACCCACAGGCGCGGCCAAATGATATTATTGATGTGATTGTGCCGGAAGCACCGCTGAAAGCGGCCTTGCTGGACTATTCGGTGGGTCTGTTGCAGCTCTCGCTATTTATCGCTGTGGTCACCGGGATTCTGCTCTATGTGACGCTACTCTATGCTTTCGTGCGGCCGATGCGGCAGCTGGCGGCGGCGATGGCGAGTTTCCAGAAAGATCCGATGGATCCCAAACGCGCCATCGTGCCGGAAACCCGCAAGGACGAGATCGGACAGGCCCAGAGGGCACTGGCGGCCATGCAGGAAGATGTGCGCGTGGCGCTGAAACAACGCGAAAGACTGGCGGCTCTGGGCGCAGCGATGGCGAAGATCAATCACGATCTGCGCAATGTTCTGGCTTCGGCGCAACTGGTCTCCGACCGTCTGGTCTCTTTCGAGGATGAACGGGTGCGAAAGATGGGCGCGCGCATGGTGCGCGCGGTCGGGCGGGGTATCCGCCTGACAGAAGCGACGCTGCGCTATGGCAAGGCGGAGGAAAGCCCGCCGCAGACGATGCGCCTAAATCTGCGTCTCGCGCTGGATGAAGCGGCGGCCGATGCCATGGCGACCGAGGGGGAGGGCGAATGGGTCAATGAAATTGCCGAGGGTATGGCGATCGAGGCGGATCCCGATCATGTGCACCGGATTTTCCTTAACCTGTTCCGCAATGCCCTTCAGGCGATGACCATGACCGGCAGCGATATCCGCCTGTCAGTGACAGCAGAAATAGTGGACGGTTTCATACGGATCGAGGTCACTGATGCCGGGCCAGGCTTGCCGCCGAAAGCCAAAGATAATCTCTTTCAGCCCTTTACCTCATCGACGCGCAGGGAAGGGACCGGGCTGGGCCTGACGACGGCGCGGGAACTTGTCCGTGCGCATGGCGGCGATATCGTGCTGGTGCGGACGGGGGAAGAGGGGACAGTGTTTGCGGTCACACTTCCGGGGGCAGATTAAGGCTCTCCCACCATGCCTTCGCGGCGAGGATCAGCACCTCCGATCAATGTGCCATCCTCCAGCCGCTGAATGATGTGCAAGCCCGAATTCTCGGTACGGTTGGCATCCAGTGTGAAGCCCATGGCGCGTAAAGCGCCGGCAATGTCCGCCGGAAAGCTATCTTCCACTCTCACCACATTTCCGCGCGCCACGACATTCGGTAATTCGATGGCGGTTTGCGGTGTCAGTCCCCAATCGAGCATGCCGACAAGGGTTTTCGAGACATAGGCTATGATAGACGTGCCGCCGGGTGAGCCGGTCGCCAGGACAAAATCGCCGTCTGTATCAAAGACGATAACGGGTGACATTGAGGAGCGCGGGCGTTTGCCGGCTGCTGGCGCATTGGCCACCGGGCTGCCGTCGGCGTTCAGTGGATTGAAAGTGAAGTCTGTGAGCTGGTTATTGAGGAAAAAGCCACCCGCCATGCGGTTGGACCCAAACAGGAATTCCACGCTGGACGTCATAGAGACGACATTACCTTCGGCATCCACGACGACGAAATGGCTGGTCCCGGGCACATCCGGCTCACCGGCAGGAACGTTCAGGATTGCTGTGTCGCGTTCGATGAGGGCGGAGCGTGTGGCGATATAATCGTTCGCCAGAAGAGCCTCGACCGGCACGGCGCTATATTCCGGGTCGGCAATGAATCGATCGCGATCGGCGTAGGCGAGGCGGCTGGCCTCGATGAAGCGGCGCCATCCCTCGGCCGTATCCGGTCCGGTAGCGGCCATGTCGAAAGGTTCGAGCATGCCCATGATCTGGTTGACTGTTACACCACCGGACGAAGGCGGCGGCGCGGAACAGATATTCCAGCCGCGGTATTCACGGCAGAGGGGCGCGCGCACGCTGGCGCGGTAGCCGGCAAGATCCTCCAGCGTCATTTCGCCTGGTACCGGCCCAACGGCGACCGCATCGACAATGTCCTGTGCCAGGGGTCCTTCATAGAAATTGCGCCAGTCATCGGCGATCAGGCGCAGCGACCCGGCATAGTCCGGATTGGTCAGGACGTGGCCGGCCGGAAGGACAGTGCCAGTCTCATCAAAGAAGTAATTCCGCATGGCCGGTGTGGTCTCGACATCGCGGATCTGCGCGGCGCGCAGGATAAGCGAATAGAGTCGCGGGCTGATTTCAAAACCGTCTTCGGCCAAATTTTCGGCGAAGCTGAAATTTTCGGCCCAGTCCCGATTGCCATGATCTTCATGGGCCTGAGCCAGCATGGCGATAACACCCGGCACGCCGACGGCCCGGCCGGATGTCCAGGCGGTAAGAAAGGGCAGAGGCTCACCGTTTTCGTCCAGCCAGTGTTGCGGGGTTGTGGCCGCAGGTGCGCGTTCGCGCCCGTCATAGACGGTCGTTTCGCCCGTGGCCACATCATAATAGACCATGAAAGCCCCGCCGCCGATGCCGCTGGATTGTGGCTCGACGAGCGACAGCGTGGTCTGGATGGCGATGGCGGCGTCAATCGCGCTGCCACCGTCGCGCAGGGCTTCCAGCCCGGCTTGAACCGCATGCGGATTAGCGGCGGCAACCATGGACGGGCCGGGTTCGGTTTCCTGCGCAGAGCAGGCAGCGGTGGCGAGGCCAAACAGTGTCAGGCTTAATATACGGATCAACACACTTGCTCCCGGTCCAGTCGATGGCACCATAACGCGAAGCGAACCAAGCGGAAGGTCTGAACATGGCAAAACCCGGTCCGATGAACACCATTACGGACGTGCCCGGACTGAAAGTCGGGCAGACGCAGGATGAATCGGTTCGAACAGGCGTGACGGTGATCGTGCCGGATGAGCGGGCGGTGTGCAGCGTTGATGTGCGCGGCGGGGGGCCGGGCACGCGGGAAACCGATGCCCTGCAACCTCACACCTTGGTCGATGCGGTGGATGCGGTCGTGTTGTCGGGGGGCTCGTCCTACGGGCTGGCGGCAGCTGACGGCGTCGCAGGCGTGCTGGGGGCCCGGCGGCGCGGGTTTGAATTGATGCCCGATCCATCCGTGCCGGTCTCGCCGGTTATTCCGGCGGCCATTCTCTATGATCTCGCCAATGGCGGGAACAAGGAATGGGGCGACACTCCGCCCTATGCGGAGCTGGGGCGGGAAGCGGTGCGGGCAGCGGATCGGACATTCGCGCTGGGACGGGCCGGGGCCGGGTATGGGGCAAGCGCTGGTCAGTTGCCGGGCGGGATCGGCTCGGCCAGCATCCGGACGGATGACGGGTATACGGTCGGTGCGATTGTGGCGGTCAATTGCTTCGGTGCGGTGAAAGTGCCGGGCACGGACGCCTTCTGGGCCGCCCCGTTCGAAATCGGCGGCGAATTCGGTGGTGTACCTTTCCCGGCCAGCGCGGAATTCGATGCAGAAGACTGGGGCGCCGCGAAATTCAACCCGGCACCCGGCACGAATACGACGATTGCCGCGGTGGCGACGGATGCCGTGTTGTCATCCGCGGATGCCAAACGCCTGGCGCAGATGGCCTCGGCCGGTTTTGCCCGTGCTATCCACCCGGTCTTCACGCCGTTTGACGGCGATGTGGTCTTTGCCCTGTCAACGGGTCAGCGCGCTCTGGCCGAACCGCAGGCCTTCACCCTGTCGCGCCTTGGATCGCTGGCCGCCGACTGTCTGACACGGGCCATTGCGCGCGGCGTTTTCGCAGCGCGCTGATGGCTGGCACTTGGGGGTGATCCTGATGGTTG
>PFFX01000068.1 GCA_002783385.1 Rhodobacterales bacterium CG15_BIG_FIL_POST_REV_8_21_14_020_59_13
CAACCGCGTCGTCTATGATGTGACGTCCAAACCGCCGGGTACGATCGAGTGGGAGTAGGGAGTGACCTTAGACCCTACCTCCCGCCTCGACGCCCTGGAAATCTTCGCTGCCGAGCAGCAGCGCACGCTGGACGATCTCTCCGAAGTGATCGCCCGCCAGCAGAAGGAGATCGAGTGGCTGAAAAAGCGGCTTGAAGCCTCTGACGACCGCATCGCCGGGCTCGAATCCGGCCTGCCCGCGCCGGGCAATGACAAGCCGCCGCACTGGTGAGGCTCTGCGGGGTTCGAGGCCCGGCATGGTGGACACTCCTTTCTATTGTCATCCCTGCGGAAGCAGGGACCCAGGGCAAGGGTGACGCCGCCGCTGTGCTGCCCTCAATCTGCGCGGAGTGGATGCATGCGGCAGGTTGGTGCAGGGCGTGCCGGTGGAGCGGGCGCAACTTTCGCAGGGATGACGGAAGAAACCCATTTCAACTCCGCGTCATCACACGGCCGCGGCCCGCGAGAGTCCGGGTGATCTCCATGCCAGGGAGAAATCCAGCGAACCCCCTTGTCCGCGAGGGCAGGCAAGCCGGTAAGCGACGGAGTTGGAGGGGGCGTGCGTGCTGCGCTGCCGTCTGACCCCGCTGCCGCCCGGCATGCTGATGCCCGCGGCCGAAGTCCCGGATCGCGCGGGCAGCGTGGCGGCAAATTGCCACCCGGCCTGAGAAATCCCGACAGGAGGGCAGGGCTCTATGATAGCAAGGGCTCTTAGCAAGTGACCAGAATTCGGAGCCCGGAATGAAATACGCTGTCGGCCAGGCGTGGAGCATCAAGAACATCGATGAACCGAACGCCCGTATTGTCATTGGCCGAATCGAGCCAGCGGCCCAGCTCGATGGCCAGATTGTCATTCATTGCACCATTTTTGATGCCGTGATCGCTGATATGGGCGACGGGCCTGAACCGCTGGTTTTCGGGCACATACCGTTTACCGAAGAGGCTTTTTCCGCCTCGGTTGAAACGTTGCTGGATTCAGACGCCCGGACGGCAGATGCATTCGAGGAGGGGTATAACCAATGGGCCGAGGCATTGGGGGGGCGCCTTTACCGGTCCGGTCGCGGCGGCGCTATCCGATGCCATGCAGGCCGCGCGCGGCTAGCGGCCGAAATCGAAGCCCGGCCGTCAAACACGGAACGGATGACACACCCCCGCATTCACAGACAGGCAGGCGTCAAATCGTGCGAAGAATTGCCATCAGGCCTCCCTCTCCGCATGCTTATTGAACATGCGCATAAACTATGAGGAGGCTCCATGCCGCATCCATCCGTACCCGTGGCACCGCAGCGCCGCCGTATCAATCTGACGATCAGAGAGGATGTCCTCGCAGAGGCCAAAGCCCTGTCGCTGAACACGTCTCAGGCTGCCGGGGCCGGTATTCGCGAGGCCGTCCGCCAGCCGCGTGGTCATTCCGCTGCGGCCCGTCAATCAGGCCGGGAATGAGGTTCTTGAGCGCCTGAATCCGGTGATAAGGATTGAGGGGGAGGATTACGTGCTGATGACCACGGATATCGCGGCATTGCCCGTCAAACGCCTTGGCGAAAAAACCGCCAATGTCGGCGGCCGCCATGGCGAAGAGATCGCGGCGGCACTGGATTTCCTGTTTGTCGGCTTTTAGGCATGGAGCGTGGCGGAACGGCCCCACCCAATCCGGCGCTGAGCCCACCTGCTTGCAATCCGGTGACCGGTTGTGATTGAAATGTGAGATGCTTTCGCGGACGGCCTGCGCCAGTGTGCACCTCACAGAAGGAGGCTGTCCATGAATGCGTTCAAACGCATTTACGTCATGTTTTATATCACGCTGGCCATGGGGCTGACGATTGCGGGTCTTGTCGGCGTGGTTTCAGGCCCGCACCGGATGGGCTGGGCAGGTGTATCGCTGACCGGCTTGCCGCTTGTGATGATGCTGATGTCAGCCATGTTGCTCGGCCGCACCGCCCGCACCCGCGCTGACCTGCCGGTGACGCTGGTGCTGGCCCTTATCGGGGTGGCCATGGCCGCCTGGCAGAGCTTTGTGGCCTCCGGCCCGGCTTTGCTGGTGATCCTCGCTGCAGCGGGCGCACTGGGTCTGATCATCTATATCCGCTGGTATTCGCGGTTCGGCCGCACGCCGAGCCCGGTGATCGAAACCGGCAAGACCCTGCCGGAGTTCGAATTGACGGCCCCGGACGGAACAACGGTGACCTCCACGGCGCTGGCACTGCGCCCCACCGTCTTCATCTTCATCCGTGGAAACTGGTGTCCGCTCTGCATGGGGCAGGTGAACGAGATCTCGGCCGCGGCAGGTGATTTCGTCAAAGCCGGTGTCCGCGTGGCCTTTATCGCCCCGCAACCTCTTGCCAAGACCCGCGTCCTGGCCAAAGGCCGGCCGGAAAGTATAGAATTCTATTCCGATATCGGAAATGCCGCCGGCCGCCTGTTGAAGATTCACAATCCGGCCGGGTTGCCGCTGGGCATGGAAATCCTCGGCTATCGCAGCGAGACTGTTTTGCCGACCCTTATCGCCGTCGGTGAAGGGGGCAGAATTCTCTGGACCCATGAGACCGATAATTACCGCGTCCGCCCGGCTCCTGCCGTCATTCTCGCCGGAATCGCGGGTCCCGCAGCGCAAAAGACTTCATCCTGATTCAGAACCTCAACTTGATTCGATACATGAAGGGCGGGCTGCACGGGCTCGCTCTTTTCATTTCCGCCTCTGGGCGAGAATCTGAAAAGCGGCTCTGCTTCAGAGGCTTGTGAGTAGACCCGGACTCCTTTCCTTATCCAGATGCGCGAAGGTTCTGGAGCCGCGCCCGTGTTCGAACGGAAGGAGCGACATCCCTTATGACCGGACCATCAATCTGGTGCGGCCCTGTCCGGTTGCTGCCGCCTGCGCCGGGAATGGGTGTTTTGTGTGCTTCGAGGCTGGCCCTGGGCCAGCACCTCAGCATGAGGTGTGTTGGTGACGTCTTGTCCTCCACCTCATCCTGAGGAGCGAGCATGGCGAGCCTCGAAGGATGGGAAGACAATTACCCCGAGGTTCGGTTTCCAACACCCCGCCTGCCTCCAATCAGGATTGCGGTGGCCACCTACCTTGTGAACGGCAATAAAGCCGGGTCGATTGGAGGATAAAATGGATACGTTTGGCGATCTTTTTGAAAGTTACTGGTGGCTGCTTTTTCCGCTCGCCTTCTTTGTGATCGGCGGCTGGAACAGCTTTCTGCGTTACCAGCGCACCAAGGCGAAGGTCGAGGTGCTCAAGGCCTATGCCCAGTCCGGCAAGGAGCCGCCCGCAGATCTGATCCGGGCCCTGGAATCGGAGAATGACAGGTCCGGCGATCACTGGCCGGACGGTGGCAAGGAGGAGAGCGGTGGAAGCGGAGTCTTCCTGGTCGTCCTGTTTGCCGGCCTCAGCGCGGTCTTTGCCTTTGTCGGTTATTCCGGCTGGCTGGGGGATACGACGTCGATGTATTTCGTCGCGATGATCCTCGGCGTGCTGGCGCTGGCCTTTCTGGCGTCATCCCTGTTCGGCAAACGCCGCGGCTGATCATGCGCGCGGCCAGCGATGCGGATCTGGTGGGGGCGGCTTTGCGGGGTGCGGATACCGCCTTCGAACAGCTCGCCCGGCGTCACAGCCCGGCCCTGCGCAGCTTTCTGCGCGGCGTGTGCCGGGATCAAGCCCTGGCCGACGATATCTCGCAGGACGCGCTGATCTGCGCCTGGCAGCAGCTGGGGCAATTGCGCGATCCGGCTGCCTTCAGAAGCTGGCTGATCGGCACGGGATGGCGTCTGGTGTCAGAGGCGCGCCGTTCGGCACACCGCCGGACTCGCCGTGAAAGCGACTGGGTGGAGACGCACACACAGAGCCTGCCAGAGGGGCTCAATGCCGAGGACAATATGGTCCTGGAAACCGCCATGCAGGAGCTGACACCGGACCAGCGCGCCTGCGTCTCGCTCTGTCTCGCCGGCGGCTGGTCGCATGGCGATGCCGCGCAGGCGCTGGACATGCCGGTGGGAACGGTCAAGTCTCATATCAAGCGCGGGCGGGCCAGACTGCTTGCCGCACTGGGAGGTGACACATGAGCGCAGAAAACAAGCTGAACGCCTTCTTGCAGGCCGATGCCGCGCCGGACCGCGATCCGGTTTTCATGGCTGCCCTGGAAGAACGCATGGCGCGCATCCGCCTGCACGCCCGTTTGCGCCGCCACGCCGTTCTTGCCATTGCGGCCAGCGCCGTTGTCTTCGGCCTGATCAAGGCCTCCGGCCTCAGCATGGTCGGCGCCGTGGCGCAATTTGCGGCCGATCTTGCCGCCACCCCCGGCTTGGCACTCGCGGGTCTGATCGTGGCCGGGGCGATGCTGCTGCCGCGGATATTGCCGGGAAACGGGCGCACCTGATGGTTTCCGGGCCGGAAAGCTCGCTGCGCTTGAAAGGCCTGAGCCCGGAACATGAGGCCGGCGGGCGGCAACACATCTGCCCCGGACATGGCCTTTCAATTTTATGCGCCAATCTCGCCAAAGCTTGCAGACTCGGCCTAATCTGCCCCCAATTGAGGGGAAAGCTTCATGATATTACTGATCACCGGCCTGGTTCTGTTTC
>PFFX01000072.1:0-20299 GCA_002783385.1 Rhodobacterales bacterium CG15_BIG_FIL_POST_REV_8_21_14_020_59_13
CATGCCCTGCTTGCGTCACCAGCGCATTGAGGTTGAAGCAATTATTGGCATCGCGCACCTCGCCAATGAGCGCGCCATTCTCGATCTCGAACTGACGCGCCCCCTGCGCCCAGGCATCGGTCGGACGCATCGGCTCACCGGATGGCGGCAAGGACCGCAGCAAGGCGCTTTCGGCAAAATCCCGCGCGCCCACCGCATACCAGTAAGCCTGATCACGGTCCTCGATATGGCCACTGCGGCCAATGGCAAAAAACAGGCTTTGCGACAGGCCAACGGCCACGGTCGACATCACCGCTGTGATCATCAGCGCCGTGATCAGGGCTGTGCCGCGTTTGTCCGCCCGGCGCCTCATGATGGAAACTCCGGCGTCAGCAGCACAAATTCCAGATCCGTCGAATCGCGCATCACCGCGCGCAAGCGCACCGCCCGCGGCAGGCGGGAAGCCTGTCCCTCAGCCGGGCCGGAAACAATGGCCGACACCCAGCTGTTGAGGTGGAGAAAACCGGACTCGATCTCGTCCACACCGGACAACAGCACAAACTCGCTGGCCGGGGTGTCAAACTGCCGGTCCGGATAGGCCCAGCTGCGGCGGATGAGGCGGTCTTCGAGGCGGACATATTCGACATATTGCAGCGAGCCGCGGGGTTGCACAGCCCCCGGATTGGGCCGCCCGGCCCGTGTGAAGGCGATCAGTGTTTGCCCGGAGGCGGCCGGGCCGGTCACGCCGGAATTGGATCCGGCAAACCCCACTTCACTGGCGCGGCCATCCACCTGCCGCACCGGGCGATTGACCAGCTGGCCGAAATCCTCGCGCATCAACAGGCGCGCGCGGTCGATCATCTCGGCCCGGTCCGCACTCGCCGTATTGATCTCGCGCGCTGTCAGAGAGGCGTTCAGCATGCCCGTCGCGATAACGCCGATGATGGCAAACATCATCACCGAGACGAGCACTTCGACGAGGCTGAAACCGGCGCGTGCCGCTGTCATGTCGCCCTCCGGAAAGTCACGATCTGATGTGTGCGTCCGCCTGTTACTTCGGCAATGTCGAGTTGGACACGAAGCAGACCGGCATCCGGCGTCGGCAAGATACTCAGTGACCAGTCAAAGATCTGACCCGCCATTTCATATTGGCCGCTTGTTGACACCAGAGCATGTCCGGACTGCTCGATCAGTTCGGAGTTGAGCACGTTCTCGCCTGCCAGCGCCAACACGCTGCGCGAAGCAATGATTTGCGCGCCGCGCGTCGATTGCTGGGTGGCGGCCATCAGCGCCATGCCGGCAATCGCCAGTATCGACAGGGCGACCAGTATTTCGATCAGGGAAAATCCGGCGCGGGAAGACATCAGTTTGTGCCTCCGGAAATCCGTGTACCACTACGTCCGCCCGCTGAAACCTGCCAGCGTGCCTCGCTGGATTGCAGGGTGAAACGGGCCGCATCATTCGCCCCGGTCGGATCAAACCAGTAATCCGGCACACGGACCTGACCGTCACGGTCAGAGCGCGGCCCAAACGATGCCAGCAGTGTCACACTCTGCGGCAGGACACGGGCTGTGAGCGCCGAACGCCGCTCCATCGCCACCCATGTTCCGTTCTCATAGATCAGGAAGTCATAGCCGCGCGCATGGGTCCGCAGACCGATAAAGTTGCCGCGCGTCACCGCCAGGGTTTCGGCGCGCGCCAGATCCAGTTGCATCTGTTCCGCCGCTTCGCGCACGGGATCACTGGCCGGCCGCATCGTCAGATACGCCGCGCCGGTCATCAGACCGACAATGGCCAGCACCACAAGCACCTCGACCAGAGAGAACCCTGCACGGCCTGTATCAGCGTCAATGGTCACCCTTCCCAATTGCCGATATCGGCATCAAGGCCTTCACCACCCGCACGGCCATCCGCACCAAACGTGAAGATGTCATACGCGCCATGTTCGCCGGGATGGAGATATTGATAGGGATTACCCCACGGGTCGGCCGGCAGGCGGCGGATAAAACCATTGGCCGGAAAGCGCGCCGCGCGGGCGGCATCAGACGGACCATCCACCAGCGCTTCCAGCCCGTCATCCGTGGTCGGATAGGCTTGCAATTCGAGGCGATAGAGCTCGACTGCCTGTTCCAGCGTGCTGATATCTGTGCGCGCTTTTTCAACCATTGCCCGATCCTGGCTGGGCAGCACGTTGAGCACGACGACGGTGGCCAGAATGCCCATGATGACAATGACGACCATCAATTCCAGCAGCGAAAAACCGGCCTTGTCCGAGGCTTTTTGGGGCGGTGTTTTCATGTCGGCATCTCCTATCCGAGAGCAAGCGTATTGAGGCGCAGGATGGGCAGCAGGATCGACAGAATGATCCCGGTGACGATCGCGCCCATGGTGATGATGATGGCCGGTTCCAGAAGGTTCATGGCCGTAGCGGTGCGGCCATCGACATCCTGTTCAAGCTGATGTGCGGCGCGGTCGAACATGTCACCCAGTGCGCCGGAGCGTTCACCAGCGGCAACCATGTGAACCAGCAGACCGGGAAACCAGCCGCTTTTGCGCAAGGCTTCCGAAAGCCCGGTTCCGGTTTCGACATCTGCAACCACGGCTTTGAGGGTTTCGGCGAAGGCGCGATTGCCAGCAGCCCGCCCGGAGGCCCGCAAGGCATCGGGCAGCACCGCGCCGGATTGAATCAGGATGGCCATGGTGCGGGCAAAACGGGCCGATTCCATATCGCGAGTCCATCCGCCCATCAGGGGCAGGCGGCGAAGCATGCGGTCGCGTTGAAGCCGGGCCGGCTCGGACCGCAGCGCGACGAGGCCCAGCATGGCCAGCGCCGCCAGTCCGGCCAGCAGGAAAACGCCATAATCCTGTAAAAAGCCGGACAGGCCGATCATGATCCGTGTCGGCATGGGCAGGGATACGCCAGTTCCTTCGAACTGCTCGGCAATACGCGGCACGATGAACACCAGCAACGCGGATACAACAGCGATGGCTGTCACGGCAAGCGCCGCCGGATAGATCAGGGCCGCCTGTATCTTGCGGCGGATGACATCAGCCTTTTCCAGATAATCGGCGAGCCGGTTGAGCACCCGGCCCAGCCCGCCCGCGCTTTCCCCTGCCGAAACCATGGCGCGATAGACAGGCGGAAAGGATTGCGGATGATCGCCCAGCGCATCGGCCAGCCGTCCGCCTTCCTGTACCCGCGAGCGCGTGGAAGAGAGAACACGGCGCAGCGCCGGGGTTTCCGCCTGCCGTGATAACAGAGCCAAAGCTTCTTCAACCGGAATGCCGGCCTCGATTAGGCTGGCGATTTGCCGTGTGAACAGCATCAGATCGCGGCGGCTCAAACGCCGTGGCCGGGTCATTGTCAGGGACACGCCAGCGGACCGGACCCGTTTTTCTTCGGCCCGTCCGACTTTCAGCGGGGCAAGATTGCGGCGTCGCAATTCCCGTCGTGCGGCGACTTCGGAATCGGCATTCAGATAGCCACGGCTGCGCTTTCCGCCTGTGTCGAGCGCGACATATTCAAACGCCGGCATGACGCTCACCCTCCTCGCGGCAGACCCGCAGGACTTCCGGCAGGCTGGTTTCGCCATTCAGGGCCGCCGAAACACCATCCTGGAAGAGATGTTTGCGGTTGCGGAAAGCGTGATCCGACAGCGCCTTCTCGGATGCATTGTCATGGATCAGCGCGCGCAGGCCCTCATCGGCCGTCACCACCTCATAAAGACCGACACGGCCGGAATATCCCAGACCCTTGCAGGCAGGGCACCCCGTAGAGCGATAGAGCACCACCGGCCCGTTCGCCGTGATTCCCATCGCGCTGCGTTCAGCGGCGCTGGCCGTATAGCTTTCCCGGCAATGGCCGCAGAGCCGCCGCACCAGACGCTGGGCGACAATCGCCGACAGGGTGGAGGCCAGAAGGAAGCTTTCAATCCCCATATCGCGCAGGCGCGCCACCGCCGCGACGGCAGAATTCGTGTGCACGGTGGACAGGACAAGGTGACCGGTCAGGCTCGCTTGCACCGCGATGCCCGCCGTTTCGGCATCACGCACCTCGCCGACCATCACCACATCCGGGTCCTGCCGCAAAATGGCCCGCAGCCCGGCGGCAAAGGTCATGCCGACCTTGGAATTGACCTGGGTCTGGCCCACCCCGTCGAGCGCGTATTCAACCGGGTCCTCCACGGTGAGAATATTGCGCGAGGAATCATTGAGCAGGTTCAGCGCTGCATACAGTGTTGTCGTCTTGCCGGCCCCGGTCGGCCCGGTGACGAGGATGATGCCATTGGGTTGCGCCAGCGCCTGCTTCATGGCCGTCAGATTGGCCGGGCCCATGCCCAGTTGATCCAGCATGAAACGCGCCTGATCCTTGTCCAGAAGACGCAACACCACCCGCTCGCCAAAACGCGATGGCAAGGTCGCAACGCGCACATCCACGCCTTTGCCGCCCAGCGTCAGGGACAGGCGGCCATCCTGCGGCACACGCTTTTCAGCAATATCAAGGCGCGACATCACCTTGATGCGCGAGACCAGTGGCGACGCCAGTGCCGGTGCGAGGCTGGCGCGTTCTGACAGGACGCCGTCAATCCGGTAGCGGACCGAAACGCGGTCCTCATAGGGCTCGACGTGAATATCCGAGGCGGCGGTGCGGATCGCTTCGGCAATGAGCCCGTTGATCAGGCGGATGATCGGCGCGTCAGATGCCGAATCGAGCAGATCCGCCGTCGGTGCGATCTCATCAATAATGCTGGACAGGCTCTCGCCTTCGGCCTGATCGCCGAGACTGCCGGCCTCGGCATCGGAAAACGCATAAATATCAGAGAGCGCGCGTTCAAATTGCGGCGCATCGACGTCCTCGACCGGCCAGGTCCGGCCCACTGCGCGCCGCGCTTCGAGCAGCGCCAGTCGGTCGCCGCCGCGCTTTATCAGGAAGGCAGGCGCTTCTCCTCCACGGAAAATTATGCCGCGGGATTTGGCGAAGCCATAAGAGAGACGGTCAGGCGTTACGGTCATTGCGGCCGGGGCGCTCCCGCCGAACCGGTAAGGAGATCGGCAATCGCGTCGAGATCATTGACGCCGGTGCGCTCATCGCCGCGCGGCCCACGGATACGGCCATAGCTGCGGCCCGTGACATCGCGCATATCGGCTTCATTGCGGATAATGGTCGGACGGATGAACACCATCAGATTGCGCTGCACCACCGATTCGCCTTCGGAACGGAACAGGCGGCCGACACCGGGCAGGCGCCCCAGCCCCGGAATCCCGCTGGCGGTAAGCTGGCGGTCCTGTTCGATCAACCCCCCGAGCACGATGATCTCGCCATTATCCGCCAGAACGGTGGTGGAGATTTCGCGCTGATTGGTGATCAGCTCGTTGGAGGAGGAACTGACCGTCCCGGCAACGCTGGAAACTTCCTGCCGGATGGTGAGACGGATGGTATCGCCATCATTGATCTGCGGGCGGACTTCGAGACGCACGCCGACATCGCGCCGTTCGATCGTGCGGAACGGATTGACATTATTCGAACCCAGCGCTTCGCCAGTTGTCACCGGGATCTGCTGACCGACGAGGATATAGGCTTCCTCATTATCCAGCGTCAGCAATTGTGGCGTCGACAACACGTTGGAATTCTGGTCCTGCTGGACCGCATTGAGAACCAGGCCAAAGAGATTGCCGCTGGAATCCTGCCCGCCAAATCCGGCGGTGATCCCGGTGGCGCCCAGCAGAGAATTCAACGCCAGCGAGCGCAGGGAAGGGCTGCCGTCCACACCGCTGCCATCATCGATTTCCGCAATCGCTCCGGTCAAAGCGAGAATGTCCGGATTGGCGCGGTTGAAGCGGCTCATCAGCAGTGGCGCATCGCCGTCCTGATCACCGGAGAACAGGAATTGCACGCCCAGCTCCTCGGCGACGGTGTCGGAGATTTCCACGATAATCGCCTCGACCAGCACTTGCGGGCGGCGGATATCGAGTTGGCGGACCACCTGTTCGATCTGCCGCTGCGCATCGGCCGGGGCATTGATGATCAGCGAATTGGTCGGCGCATGGTGGGAGATGGAAATGGACCCGCCCGTGGCGCCCTCCCCCGTCGGAGCGAGAGAGGCCGCGACATCTTCCAGAATCGGCAGGACGGATTCGCCATCTGTATGGCTGAGATAAATGACGCGGTAATCCTGATTGGACTGGCTGACCGCATCGATCTGCCGTGCAAGCCGCATCATCTCGGCAATCTGGCCTTCATCACCGCGAAACAGCAGCGAATTCGATGATGCGACCGGAACGATTGTTACAGCGTAGCTGCGATCAGTCTCACCGGAGCGCGAACCGGGCCGCGAAGACGTAAGGATACGCGCCATATCAGCGGCAGAAACATTTTCCAGAGCCACCATCTCGAATACCGAACTGTCGCGGTCGAGATTGGCCAGCACCGTCCGCGCGCGTTGTACGTTGGAAGCATAGTCGACAATCACCACCGCATTGCCGGAATCAATTGCATTGACAATGCCCTGCGTACTGGTCAGCGGGCGCAGAATGTCCTGCGCCTCACGCGCGCTGGCATGCTGAAGCCGGATGACGCTGGTGATGATCTGGTCGCCGGAGGCTGGCCCGGACCCGCCGGTGCGGGTGCCTTCCTGCTCGGGGACGATCTGATAGGCACCACTGCTGGAACGGATCACCGCATAGCCCTGCACCCGCATGACCGAGAGGAAAACCTCGAACACGCCTTCATCAGACAGCGGCGTTTGCGAGGTGATATTGACCACGCCGCGCACATCCGGATCGACGATGAAGGTATATCCCGTCAGGATGGAGACATCGTCGATAAAGGCGCGGATATCCGCATTGACGAAATTCAGCGTGTTTTCCTGCTGCGCACGGCTTGCGCCGGGAAGCGCCATCAACAGCGCCGCAGCAACGAACAGAAGACGGACAGGTTTGGTGATCATCGGGAGACATCCAGAGTGACCCGTTCACCTTCACGGCGCACGGTCAGTTGAAGAAATGTGGCCTGGCGGAGTTGCGGTAAAAGGCGCTCCGCAGCCTCGGCGTCTTGCGGCATGGAGCGGCCATTGATTTCCAGAATGATATCGCCGCGCTCCAGACCCAGAGCGGACATGGCAGGAATACTGTCTGCCGCAGTGACGCGGAAACCGATAAGAGTGCCGCGCTCGAAATAGGGTTGCAGTGACAGATCCGTAATCAGCGTATCCGGATTGACCGCCGCAGAAGGATTGCGCGGGGTCAGGAGCGTGCGTTCGTCTTCCTCGCGCAGGAAAAGCACTTCGCGCACCCCGCTCCGGCTGATGACAATCCGGTCGGTATAAACCGCCGCCAGAACGGCATCGCTGGTGATTTCCTGCCCGACCGCATAGGTGCGCTGACCGTTGGCCCCGGCTTCGATGATCGCCGTTCCGGTCTCGGGATCTGCCCCGGTCCGCACCCCGAAAAGGTGAAGGCCGAGCCGCGTCTCTGGCAACGTGTCTATGTCAGCCGGGGTGGCCATGTCTGCGCTGCCGGTAAAAAGCCCCGCAAAGGATTGAGCCGAAGGCTGCAGACGGGCCTCGCGCAGTGCGGGTCTGGAATCCGGTTCGGCAAAGTCGAACGGCTCGGCATAGGCACCATAGGCGATGAACCAGATCGCCTTTGCCAGAAGAAAGGCCAGGACAGCCAGCGCCAATAGCTCCGCAGCGATAACCGCAACCCGCAGGAGCGGGCTGGTATTCACCGGACGGGCATTGGAAGTTGTCAGCATGGTCATCCACGACGGGGTTGCGATGCCTGAAACCACCGGTCAGGCCCGGACTGACCCCGCGTTTACGACAGAATCTTTCAGGCTTTGCGTCAGTTTTGATTCATTAATGTGACGGCCTGCCCCGGAGGACAGGCCGTCTCATTTATGCAGCACTCTCTAGAAGCTGGTAGAAAGGCTCACCGAGAAGCTGCGTCCGCGATCATAGGTATTGAACTCGGTTTCACCAATGGTTGCGTTATTCTGATATTCACGGTGACGCTCGTCGAGCAGGTTGCGCCCGGATACTCCCAACGAGAACTCCTGACCCATTGTCTCAAAGCTCCGGCGATACTGGAAGTCAAGTTGAACGCCTGGCTCTTCAATCACATCCGGCAGTGAACCTGACGGGGAATCGAAACCACGCTGAAGAATACGATCATCAACCCAGTTCAACAGAATGGTAAGCTGGTCATGATCCCCTTCCCAGCCAAGTTGGCCGTTGACAATGTTCTCTGGCGTGCCCTGAAGGGTTGAGCCATCAAGATTGAAGAATGAGGCATCTCTCAATGAATTGCTGATCGGATCGAGAACCTGCGTGCCCGCAGGCGCGATGATTTCTGAATCCGTGTACGTATAATTGACAGCAAAGCGCCAGTCGCGGTCACGGAACCATCCGATATCTAGCGGGAAATCAAAATATTGCCGGTATTCGAGTTCCAATCCTCTCAACTCGGCTTTCGGCGAGTTCAGGAATGTCACCTCGGAAACAAAGGAGGCTGTTTCGAAGATCACTTCCTCGATCGGGTTTTCGATTTCCTTGTAGAACACCGCACCGGTGATGAACTGATCACGACCGATATAGTATTCCAGACGTGCATCGTAATTGGTTAGCTCGGAGTCAACGAGGCCGTCAAAGCCGCGGAAATTACGCTGACTTTCCGGATCAAAGAAGCCGGAATTGGCGAATTCCCGGAATTGCGGACGGGCAATCGTTTCAGAGTAGCCCAGCCGCAGTTGCAAGTTGTCGGCGAAATTCCATGTCAGAGTAGCCGCTGGCAAGACATAGTCATTCTTCAGGGTCGCGCCCCGTCCGAGCTGGCCGAACCGGCTGAAAGTCTGCACCGACTGAGCAGCATCTTCATAGCGCAGGCCAAGCGTGGCCCGGATGAAGCTTGTCACATCGATATCTGCCTGAGCGAAGATTGAATCGACAAACAGTTCACCGAGGTAGTTGGACTGGGTGTTCTGAATTTCTGCCAGCTGGAACCGTGACGGTCCGATATTGTCCGGTGAAAAAAGAAAGTCAGGCCGGGCAATCTGGACATCACCAGGTAGCGAATTACCACCGACCATACGGAAGAAGAGCGTCGTGTATTCCCGCTCCGTCCGTCCCGTGTCGGCGCCTGCTGTCAGCACCAATTCACGTGATCCAGGTAATTCAAATGTGTAAAGCAGCTCTCCACCGAAATTCGACATATCGTCAGTCAGATCGGTAAACTGGATCTCGTAACGGGAACCTGACGTGAAAGCGATATCACCATTCGCTTGCTCAACACGGGTAAGGTCCTGAAGAAACGGCGTATTGCGGGTGGCTTGTGAAACAGACCCGCGCCAGCGCGCTTCAAGGTTTCCGAATGTGTGCTCCCCGTTTAACTGGAACATGGCCAGTTCACGCTCGAACCATCCAGTGGATTCCTGGTATATTGGCCGTCCACCCTGAGCATTGAAGTCTTCGCCGCGGGTGAGTTGTGTGTCTTTCCGCGAGGAATGCACATAAAACACGGTTGCTCCCAGCGCATGATCTGCGAGATCAGCGGACAAGGATAATAACGCATTGGTGTTAGCGTCATAGGAAGTGAGCTGAGAGCCGAGATTGGTACCCAAAACGTCGCCGCGCACACGCTGGCGCTGAGCTTCTTCAAAGGACCAACCCGCGTCAAAGCCTGCGGCCGCGACAATACCCATATCAACTGTTCCCAGTTGGAAGGCATAACCGCCGTTCGCTGCAAACGAGTAACTAGGGTCGAGGTGCATGGATTGCACGACAAGCAAATTCGGGATCACAACGCTTTCGCTAACCGCTTCAAGCTCCGTCGCGGACAGGCTCCCGAGGCCCTGATTGTTACGCAAAACCTCTGTGAGAGGCCCGGGTATATCACGAAATCCCTGGTCATAACCAGACCAGTCGGAATCAGAACCACGATGGACCAAACCATTATTGGTCTGAGTAACAGTGTTGTAGCCGACACTGCTGGAGAGGTGCAGGAAGTTCTCGATTGGTCGGCGCAGCGTGCGCAGATTGATGAGGCCGCCACCGAACTCGCCCGGTAAATTGGCCGAATAGGTTTTTTGCACATCAACGCTGTCGAGAACTTCTGACGGGAAGAGATCGAGCGGCACAATCCGGCGCAGCGGCTCCGGGCTCGGCAAAGGCGAGCCGTTAAGGAGCGCCGCCGAATAACGGTCTCCCAGTCCACGCACATAGGCAAATCGGCCATCGACAATACTGAGGCCGCTGAGCCGTGTCAGGGCGATAGCTGCATTCTGATCGCCCGAACGCGCCAGGTCTTCCGCCGTAACGAAGCTGGCGACCTGGGCTGTCTGGCGTTGCGGTTCGGGAATGAAGCGGCCTCGTACGACGATGGTATCGCCGCTTGCTTCGGCCGCGGCTTCGGCGTCCTGGGCCAGCGCGGCTGCAGGAGACAACAGCATGGTTGTCGCGAGCAGTATGCCGCTGATGGAAGTGATGGATTTCATGGTTTTCAACCTTTGATCTGGAATTCGATGGATCAGGGAAAGGACGTGCCGGCCCATCCGGGCCGGCACTCCGTTCGCGCTAGCAGGTGCTCCCGGCTTCCAGACCGCAGGTCCAGTCTGCCCACCAACGATCACTCGAATTTCGCACTGCGCCGATATAATCGACTGACGTGAAGTGCGGATCGAGCATAGTGACATCGAATGCCTGACGGGCATTCTCGTTCGCACCGTTGACAAAGGTGTTGGTCAGCGTGGTCGCGACATCGGTGGAGTTGTTCGAACCGCCAGTGACCGCAGCCGACGCAGCCGTCTGGTCAGAATTGGCTGTTGAAAGCCCGCCCGCACAGTTGAACAGCACGGAGTCAAAGCTCGGATCGACACCGACACCCTGATAACCCGCCACGCCGTTGCCAGCTGAGTCCTGCCAACGCATGCACGCCTTACCGTAATCGACCACACCGTTGAGATAACGGCCAATCGTACCGGTGTTCAGCCGGAAAGCGTTGGTACGGTTACCGATAAAGGTGAAGTTGGAGAAGGCCGCATTCGACGAAGGGGTAACGCCCGGCGCCGAGCTGGAGGCTTCAACGATATTGTCGCCACCATCTGCGCGCTGGATCGCCAGCAAGAACTGTATCCGGCCCTGCCAGCCATTGTCGGTGTCGAAGGAGTCATCATCGGCACCCGTAATCACGAGATAACGGCCGTTCACTGTTCCGCCGAACCATTCGATACCATCGTCGGAACCGTTGTGGACCTGGATGTTTTCGAAGGTTGTACCACGACCGACGCCGCCCATGGTGATGCCATTGAGCTCATTGCCCGGAGCGATTTCGAAACCGGCATATTTCACCTGCAGGAAGGTGATTGAACCCGAATTGTCGTCGGCAAGAACGCCGCCATAAAGACCGTCCGGGTTGGTCACACCCTCGATGAGGTTTTCGCACTGAACAGTGCCGGGCGTAGCTGCATCGCGGCAGCGATTGATCGGCGCACGACCGAGGACCACAAGGCCACCCCACTCACCGATGGCATTAGCGCGATCACCGGTGTTTGTGATGTCGTTTTCGGACGTCATGATCACCGGATTCTGCCGGGTGCCATTGGCGAAAATCCGGGAGCCGCGGTTTACCAGCAGATAGTCAGCACCAGAGCGGCCATAAATCGTGACGCCTGATTCGATTGTCAGGGATGCGGCGAGACCATTGGCGGCATTACCGTCTGCACCGATATCGCGGCCGACGCGCACATCGCCGTTGATCTCATAGATATTGCCACGGGTCAGGCGGATGTCCGAGGTGATAACGCCGGACAGACGGCAGATGTTCTGGCCGTTGCGGTCAGCACCGGTGTCGGTGGTACCGGTCGGACAATCAGGTTCGGGGAACAGGCCGAACGTCCAACCGGCCGCCCAGTTATTTGTCACAGTCTCAGATGCGCTGTAGGCACCAACATAGTTGGCGGCCTCGAAGAAGCTGTCTAGAGTAGTCGCATCAAATGACGTCATTCCCTGCTCAACCGGACCAGGGAAAAGGCGCGACGCCAGTGAACTTTCAGCCTGACGGTTGTTGGCATCGGCAGCGACAGAAGCCGCAGCAGCCGCCTGATCGGAGTTGGCCGTAGACAGACCGCCTTCGCAGTCAAACAGGACCGAGTTGAAGCTCGGATCAACATCGACGCCCTGATACCCTGCTACACCATTACCGGCTGAGTCCTGCCAACGGAAGCAGGCCTGACCGTAATCGACCACACCGTTGACATAACGGCCAACTGTGCCGGTGTTCATACGGAAGGCATTGGTGCGATTGCCCACGAATGTGAAGTTGGAGAAGGTCGCATTCGACAGCGGCGTCACACCCGGAGCCGAGCTTGAGGCCTCGACAATATTGTCGCCACCGTTTTCACGCTGAATGGCCACTGCATACTGGATGTTGCCCTGCCAGCCATTGTCGGTGTCGTAGGAATCGTCGTCCGCGCCCGTAATCACGATATGACGGCCGTTCACTGTTCCGCCGAACCATTCGATGCCATCGTCGGAGCCGTTGTGGACCTGAATGTTTTCGAAGGTTGTACCACGACCGACACCGCCCATGGTGATGCCATTGAGCTCATTGCCCGGAGCGATTTCGAAACCGGCAAAGAGCACCCGGACATAGCGTAAGATACCGGAATTATCTTGCGTGTTGTTGCCACCATAAAGCCCATCAGGATTGCTGAGGCCTTCGATCAGGTTTTCACAATCGACTGTCCCGGGTGTCGCGGCATCGCGGCAGCGATTGATGGGCGCACGGCCGAGAACAACCAGACCGCCCCACTCACCGATATTGTCGCCACCGAAATCTTGTGGATTGGCCGCGCGGCGGATCAGGTCTTCATCAGACGTCATCGTGATCGGCGAAGCGGTGGTGCCGTTCGCCTCGATTTGAGAGCCGCGATTGATGACAAGCGCATCGGCTCCGCTCTGACCGAAAATGGTCACGCCCGGTTCAATGGTCAGGCGCGCAGCCACGCCACCCGAAGCATTGCCGTCAGCGCCGACATCAGCACCGATATTGACCCGGCCATCGATCCGGTAGGCGACGCCTTCAACAGCAGGAAGGGTCAGATTACTGAGAATATCGCCGGAAACCTGGGCCACCGTAAAGCCACCCACCGGAGTTGCGTCGCAAGTGAAGCCGGCCGGACAGGTTGCGGCACCGCCGCCACCCGTGCCGCCGCCACCGCCACCGCCACCACCACCACCGGGAGGGGTGCCAGGATTGGTAGCGCCAGGCGACGCGATGTTGGAACCCTGCGAACAGGCGGCGAGTGTGCCGGCTGCTGCAATCAGCAGCAGTTTTTTGAATGTGATGCCCAAGGACATGAAAGACCCCCAATGAAGAGCGCAGAAAAAACAAGCCGCACGCAGGCCTCATTACCCACATGCGTGATCGCGGCAGACCAAATCGGAGAGTTGCAACAAACCTATGACACTTGTGCATCGGTTTTTTGTCAGTGCTGTCCGGTGTCCGGAAATCCGCAGATCAAACTGGCCACAGGCAGTCTTGTTCATTGTTTTTTTGGATTAAAATGCGGTGTGACGTTCCCGCCGCGCACTATGAACCAATCTGTTAAATTTGTGTGACAGCCCCATGGCGTGTTAAACGGGCCATCTCTCTAAGTCCGCACCATATTTTCCGCTTTACAGCCGGGTTATTTGGAAATAAATGCGACCTCCCGGCGGAGGTGACGATGCCGGATTGGGTTAATAGCTGTCAGGGGGTTTCGTGCGTTGGACACGTTCAATACGCCCCTGGACCTGGTCCGCAATCGGCCCGTCGAGGTCCCGAACTTTTGTGTTCGTCAGGATCGACTGTCCGTAGCGGTTCACTGGTTCCAGGAAAATTTTAGTGGCGAAGTTCTGTATGCAGTGAAGGCCAATCCTTCCGCATGGGTCATTGATGGCCTGTACGCATCGGGACAACGCTGGTTTGATGTCGCCTCTCTGCCCGAGGTGCGGCTGATCGCGGAGCGCTGCCCGGAAGCCGTCATGGCCTTCCTGCACCCCGTGAAGAGCCGCCATGCGATCCGCACCGCCTATCACGATTACGGCGTGCGGATTTTCGCGCTCGATTGCGAGGACGAACTCGCCAAGATTCTCGAGGCGACAGGGAATGCCGCGGATCTGACGCTGATCGTGCGTCTCGGCGTCTCCAATGCCGGATCCGTCCTGCCGCTGGCCGGCAAGTTCGGCGCCAGCACGTTCGACGCCCCGGCCCTGATCGGCAAGACCCGCCATGTGGCCAGCGAGTTGGGTGTGAGCTTTCATGTCGGCAGCCAGTGCATGGATCCGATGGCCTGGCGCGCCGCCATGATGGAAGCCAGCCGCCTGATCGCGCGCGCCGGCGTCACCGTGGATATTGTCGATGTCGGCGGCGGATTTCCCTCCGTCTATCCGGGCCTGACCCCGCCGCCTCTGCACGATTATATCGACGCCATCGAGGATGCGTTCGAGGAAATGATGGTGCTGGAGAATGCCGATCTCTGGTGTGAACCCGGCCGCGCGCTTGTCGCCGAGGCCTCCTCCCTCCTCACCCGGGTCGAGCTGCGCAAGGGTGATGCGCTTTACCTTAATGACGGCGCCTATGGCGGCCTGTTTGACGCCACCCACGCCAAATGGCCCTTTCCCATGCGCGTCTTCCGCGAGAGCGGCGAGGTAAAAGGCGAGGTCTCGCCCTTCCGCCTCTTCGGCCCGACCTGCGATTCGATCGATTCCATGCCCGGACCGTATGATTTGCCGGCCGATATCCGCGAAGGCGATGTCATCGAGATCGGCATGCTGGGGGCCTATGGCGAAGCCATGACCACGCGCTTCAACGGCTTCGGGGACTATACCTGGGCGGCAGTCCGTGATTTTCCGTGGGAAAGCCTGTATGTATCGCGTCCGGCCCGCCGGATCTCCGGGGGAGCCGAAATCGTCGCCTTTCCGCGCACAAAACGCCGCCGCGAGCGGCTGCGCCGCCGCTAACATAGCAAGAGTTTTACATGACGGATCAAACCAACCGGAAGGCAGAGCTTCTGTCGTCCCCCATCGAGCATATCGACATCACCCAGTTCGATGCCCGCCCGGTCATCGATGCCTGGGAAAAGATGTCCTTCACCTCCCGCGATGCCGCCCGCGCGGCGCGCATCCTCAATGCCGCGGTGTCAGACCCGGATTGCTCGGTGATTCTCACCCTCGCCGGCTCCACCTCGGCGGGCGGCTGCATGCATGTCTGGCGCGACATGGTGCGCAACAACATGGTCGATGCCATCGTCGCCACCGGCGCCTCCATCGTCGACATGGACTTCTTCGAGGCCCTCGGCTTCAAGCATTATCAGGCCAAGGACATCCCGGACGACCGCATCCTGCGCGATCTCTATATCGACCGCATCTATGACACCTATATCGACGAGGAAGAGCTGCAGGCCTGCGACAGCACCATCGGGGATATCGCCGACAGCCTGCCGGCCAAACCCATCTCCTCGCGCGCCTTCATCCACGCCATGGGCAAATGGCTGGCCGATGGCAATGCGAAGAAGGACGGCTCGCTGATCCAGGACTGCTACGAGCATGGCGTGCCTATCTTCGTGCCGGCCTTTGCCGATTGCTCCGCCGGTTTCGGCCTCGTCAAGCACCAGGTCGAGCGCATGAAGGCGAACCAGCCCTATCTCTCCATCGACGCGGTGGCCGATTTCCGCGAGCTGACCGACATCAAGATCAAGGCCGGCGTCACCGGCCTGTTCATGATCGGCGGCGGTGTGCCGAAGAATTTCGCGCAGGACACTGTTGTCTGTGCCGAAATCCTCGGCCATGAGGTGCCGATGCACGCCTATGCGGTGCAGATCACCGTCGCCGATGTGCGCGACGGGGCCTGCTCCTCCTCGACGCTGAAAGAGGCCTGCTCCTGGGGCAAGGTCGATGTCGCGCTGGAACAGATGGTGTTTGCCGAAGCCACCACCGTCGCCCCGCTGATTGTCTCCGACGTCTATCACCGCGAAGCCTGGAAGGGCCGCAAGAAGCGCCGCTTCGCGGACATGTTCGCGGATTAGGGTTTTCAGGCTTCTTGTCGCGTCACCACAGGGCGAAGTCCCCGTTGTCCATGGACGATATAGCTTTTCCTCCCCCGTTTACGGGGGAGGGGGACCACGAAGTGGTGGAGGGGGAAAGCCTGTCAGCGCCATTTGCCCCCCTCGCCGCTTGCCCCGCTTTCGCGGGGCAGGGCGCGGCACTCCCCCCGCCAGCAGGGGGAGAAAAAAGCCCCCTCACCTCAATCCTCTCCCCTAACGCTTCCGCGTCTCCATCGCCTGCAGCTGCTCCGCCGTCGCCGGGGTCTGGAAGTTCGCCTTCCAGTCCTCATACGCCATGCCGTAAATCCGCTCGCGCGCCTCGGCGTCGGAAATGTCGAGCCCATGCGCCTCCCCGGCGGCGCGGTACCATTTCGACAGGCAGTTGCGGCAAAAGTCCGCTAGGATCATCAGATCGATATTCTGCACATCCTTGCGGTGATCGAGATGTGCCAGAAGCTGCCGAAAGGCCGCCGCATCAACGGCGTCCTGTTCGGCGCGGCTCAAGTCCTCATGTTTCATGGCATCTCTCCAGCAGGCCGGGCGCGCAGGCTAACCCCGGCCCGGCGCGGCTGACAATACAGCACCGCACGGCCCAGCTTTTTCTTGCCGCAAGGGTCTGAAACGGCGTAGCGTCCGCCCATGGGGAGCAGGGAATATCACATCGGCGCCAATGATCCGGTCCGCCCGCTTGAGGAGGCGCGGGCGCTGGATCCGTCCTTCTATCTGGGACAGGCCACGCTCGACTTCGACCAGCAGCACATCCTCGCCCCCGGCTGGCAGATCATCGCGCCCGCCGCCCTTGTGGCGGCGCCCGGCGATCATGTCGTGCGCGAGATCGGCGGCAAGCCGGTGCTGATCGTGCGCAATGCGCAAGGCGTGCTCAACGGCTTTTTCAATGTCTGCCGCCACCGCGCCGGACCGATCGCCCTGTGCGATGGCAAGGACGCAAAGCGCCTGCGCTGTGCCTATCATGGCTGGATCTATGATCTCGACGGCCAGCTGAAAGTGACGCCGCAAATGGATGGCGCCAAGGATTTCGACATATCCGGCATACGCCTCGCCCCCATCGAGGTGGCGGAATGGTGCGGCCTCGTCTTCGCCCGCGCCGGCAGCGGCCCCGCCTTCGACGCCTTCATCGCCGATATCGCGCCCTTCTGCGCGCCGGACCATATCGCCAAAATGCGCTGGTCGCATTCGCGCACCTATGACGTGGCGGCCAACTGGAAAGTCTATCTCGACAATTATCTGGAAGGTTATCACGTCCCGGTCGTCCATGACGGGCTGAACGCGATTCTCGATTATGGCGACTATCGCATCGACCTGTCGCACTGGGCCTCGGTGCAAAGATCTCCCATGGACGATGCCGGCCTCTATGGCACGGGCGAGGCGCGCTATGTAACGCTCTGGCCCAATTCCATGCTCAACATTCTGCCCGGCCGCCTGCAGACCAACCGCGTCGTCGCCACCGGCCCGGACAGCTGCGCGGTGGAGTTTTCCTACTACTATCTGCCGGGCGAGGAAGCTCGCGCCGAAGCCGACGATGCCTTTTCCACCGAAGTGCAGGCAGAGGACGCCATGATCTGCGGGCGCGTCCAGCAGGGCCTTGCCTCCGGCGCCTACACGCCCGGCCGCCTCTCCCCCGCACAGGAACCGGCCGTCTGGCATTTTCACAACCTCCTCCGGCGCGCCTATGGCGCAGGCAAGGATTCCGCATGACAGACACAACACCGGCAGGCCTCCCGCCCCTGCCCAATCCCGCGCTCAAGCCGCTGAGTTTCTGGGGCTGCTGGTCGCTGACCGTCGGGGTGATGATCGGCTCAGGGATTTTCCTCCTGCCCACCGTGCTCGCCCCCTATGGGCTGATGAGTTTCGGCGGCTGGCTTCTGACCGGCGGATCCTCCATCCTGCTGGCGCTCGTGCTCGCCCGCCTCGCCGGACGCACCACGCGCACGGGCGGGCCCTATGCCTATGCGGCCGATGCCTTTGGCGATCTGCCCGGCTTTCTCATCGCCTGGGGCTATTGGGCCTCGGTCTGGATTGCAACGCCGACCATCGCCCTCGCCTTTGTCGGCTATCTGTCGGTTTTCTTCCCGCAGCTCAATGACGCGCCGGTGGCGCAAGCCGCCCTCGCGCTCGGCCTGTTATGGACGCTCACCCTCATCTCCATCCGGGGCGTGCGGGAAGCCGGCCTTGTCCAGCTGGTCATGACCTTCCTCAAGCTCATCCCCTTGATCCTCATCATCATCGCCGGCCTGGCCTTCGGATCGGCGGACAATCTGCCAGAGCTCAACCCCACGGGCGGCCATCCGCTGGCCATCCTCGCCACCACGGCGCTTTTGACCATGTGGGCCTTTGCCGGCATGGAGGCGGGCGTCATCCCGGCGGGCGAGGTCGCCAATCCGCAAAAGACCATGCCGCGCGCGATTTTCACCGGCGTCCTCACCGTCGCGCTGGTCTATATCGGCTCGACGGCCGCAGTGATGATGCTGGTGCCGGCTGATCAGCTCGCCCAATCCACCTCGCCCTTTTCCGATGCCGCCCGCGTGCTCGGTACATGGGGGCCGCCCCTCGTTGCCATCGGCGCACTGGTCTCGACGGCGGGCTCGCTCAACGGCAATATCTTCACCTCGGGGCAGATGCCACTGGCCGTCGCGCTGGACCGGCTCGCGCCGAAATTTCTCGCCATCCGCAATAAGGGCCATGCGCCCTACTGGGCGCTCATCCTCGCCACCTCGGTCTCGTCTATTCTGTTGATACTGAACTTCTCGCGCGGCCTGGTCGGCGCTTTCACCTTCCTGTTGATGATGAGCACGCTCACTACCCTCATCCCCATGCTGATCAGCGCCCTGGCCGAGTTCAAACACTCATGGGCGTCGGCCAGAGGCTGGGCCGCCGTCGCCGTGGCCGGTGCGCTCTATTCGGTGTTCGCCATCCTGGGCTCGGGCCTTGAAGTCCTCGCCTGGGGCGCCCTCCTCCTCGCCGCCGGCGTGCCGGTGTTTTATCTCGGGCGGCAAAGGGGGTGAGGGGGGTGGGCCGGAGGCAGTGTGGCTATCATGTTCGGCTTTTTGTTGCTCCAAAACACAGGACACAAACGGAACATTGACTAAATGCAGTGGAATCTGACCTATGGAACCCAACAAAGGGGAACAGATTGGCTGAAGAGCGCTTTCACATCGCAGAATGGTATGGATACCCATTTCACCGGCTGAGTGATCAAGATCGTGTGCGTCTTTCCCAGCACAAGGTCGGCGGTGGGGTCATGACCAAGGCAGAAATAGCACGGCTCGGAGCACTCGAAGAAAAAGCAAATCATGGAGCGCTCAAACCCAGCGAGGATAAGCGCCTCATGACTCTTCGTGACAAACTCGAAAAACAGCAGACCGAGGAAATGCCTTGCCCGTTCAGGACTGACACGGCCCACGCCACATGCAACAAACCTGGAGGCGTCTGCTCCATCCGGCTTTATCAAGCGGAACAAGGGAACGTATCGCCACTAAGTGGGGAGCGCGGGCGGCTCCGAGCTCTATGTCCGTGGCGCTTCCATCAGGATCGCATAGCTTTCAAGAAAGTCGGCGAGAGCCTGCTGGCCGATCTAGATCCGATACAGGCGGGCGAGGTCGGTTTCCTCGAATCAACCGGTAATCTGGACAGTGCGCCGGGCGAAGACGTGGGGCGCATCGACATGATCCTTGTGAAGTCGAACAGTCCAGAAGCCGCAGCGCTGGAGTGGGTAGCGGTGGAAGTGCAAGCAGTCTACTTCTCCGGAAAGAATATGGGAATTGAGTTCGAGCATCTGCGCAAAACACATGGCAAGCTGTCGATGGCCAAAGAGAAGCGCCGGCCGGACTACCGCAGCAGCGGAGTCAAGCGGCTCATGCCTCAGTTGCAAACCAAGGTCCCCACCCTTCGACGTTGGGGCAAAAAAATGGCCGTTATCGTAGATGCACCATTCTTCTACTCGATGGGTACTATGAACCGTGAACGTCATGTGTCGAATGCCGACATCGTCTGGTTTCTTGTAGATTTCGTGGAGGCATCAGATGGTGGTCCATATCGGTTGGAAGTCGTAGAGGAATTTTATACCACCCTTGAAAGCGCGACATTAGGTCTAACAGGTGGCGTGCCGCTATCGCAGACCCAGTTTGAAGAGCGCGTCAGGGCGAAAGCGAAAATTTAGGCATTGCATTTCTCATACATTTTAAGGTAGAGATGACACAAAATGGGAACAAACGGGGCTGGCAA
>PFFX01000072.1:20315-21037 GCA_002783385.1 Rhodobacterales bacterium CG15_BIG_FIL_POST_REV_8_21_14_020_59_13
GCACGACGGTATTTTTATCCGTTGATTCCTGATTTTCCAATGTATCGAGGCTTGCCTTCCTCAAATCTCAACAATCTTCCAGTGGCCACCAATGTTGCCAAGCATGTACTTTGTCTGCCTATCTATCCCGCTCTGGGCGAAGAAGATCAAGCACGAATTATTCATTTGATCATCGAGACTGCCCATGAGTAACGTTCTGCTTGTAGATACAAATTTTTCATCGGGGCCAATCTATAACTATCTCGTTAAAGCAGGCCATGAAGTTCATGTAGTGGGGGGGAATCCTAAAGATTTTCTAGCCAAGTGTGTTACCAACTACGTCAATATTGATTACACAGATATCAATAAAGTGTCTCAGTTTATCCGTGATAAAGGCATAGAGTTAATTGTGCCGGGCTGTAATGATCGCTCCTACCAAGTCTGTGCTGAGCTAAATCAAAATGGTATTTATCCCGGTATTGATACCATCGAGGCCACTGAAACCATCAACAATAAGGAACAATTTCGCGCGTTTGCTGCCCAGCATGGGCTGTCGGTTCCGCATGTACTTTTATCCGAAGAAATTGGTAAGCGCTGGCCGGTAATCGTCAAACCCGTCGATGCTTATAGTGGACGAGGCGTCACCATTCTGCATGAATCGGAGCAGAGTCAACTTCAAACATCTATTGATCGAGCTAGGGAATTTTCTCGCTCACAAACTTGCATTGTCGAGGATTATGTCG
>PFFX01000062.1 GCA_002783385.1 Rhodobacterales bacterium CG15_BIG_FIL_POST_REV_8_21_14_020_59_13
TTCTGGATTTGCGGCTGGGCGCACTCGGCGATATTTCCCGCGTAACTGATGCCTCAGGCGAGCGGGACATCAACTCATTGCGGCTGACGTCGGCTCTGGCCTTTGACCAGCGCGATGATCCGCTTGATCCCCGATCAGGCGTTCAGGCGGCCATATGGGTCAATCCAGGCTACAACTTTGGTGACGCGGAAGCCACCTATGTCCAAACCGAAATCCGCAGCAGCGCCTATTATCCCTTATCGAACCATTTCACCGCCGCTGCCCGTATTCGGCTCGGCACCATTATCGGGGCCACCGTCACAGACATCGCGGCGGATCAGCGCTTTTATGCGGGCGGGGGTGGTTCGGCACGCGGCTATGAATATCAATCCCTTACGCCTGTTGGCCCGGACGGAGCGCCCGCCGGTGGCCTGTCGGTGACCGAACTCAATACCGAATTGCGCTGGCGCGGCGAGGGCCGTTGGGGAGCGGTGGCTTTTGTCGATACCGCTTTTGCGGGCGCCAGCCAGACGCCGGAATTTGATACACTCCGCACCGGCATCGGCCTTGGGCTTCGTTATTATTTTGACTTTGCGCCGGTGCGTTTCGATCTGGCAACACCGCTGGATCGCCGGTCCGGTGAGGATCCGATCCATGTCTATATCAGTATAGGACAAGCCTTTTGATCCTGTCTGACCGGCCTCTTCTGCGGCGCTGGCTGATCCGTTCGGCAATTGGTCTCGGCATCATACTGACCCTGATGCTGGGTCTGCTCTGGGCCGCTTCTGGCCCCGCTGGCCGTTGGGCGGTGATGCATTTTGCCGATGACCGCGAACTGCCACGCGGTCTGGTCCTCGATATCGAGGGCTTAAGCGGCAATGTGCTGGTAAATCCCCAGGTCGAGCGCATTTCTGTCAGCGATGCCGGAGGCGTTTTTCTTACTGTCGAAACCGCTGCGCTCAAGTGGAACCCTCTGGCGCTTCTCGGCGGCGATATGGACATGGACCGGATCGTTGCGGCGCAGATCGAATTGAGCCGCCGCCCGGTCCTTGCGCCCTCGTCCGGAGGCGGTGGCCGCCTGCTGCCCCTGAGGGTGGGGGCTATAAATATCCATCGATTTATCCTCGGTGAAAACGTCCTCGGCGAAGCCGCAGAATTCTCGATAGAAGGCGAAGGCCGTATTCGCGGTAGCGGCCGCCTGGCGGTCGATATTGTCCGCACCGATATCGAGGGAGACCGCATCTCCGGTGAAATCACCTGGACGCACGAAGGCGAAATTATCGGTGAGGCCGATGCTTTCATTTCCGGCACAGGGCCAATTGCTGCATTGCTGAATCTGGACGGCCGGGATGCCCAACTGACCGGGCAGATGACCGGTACCGTGGATCAGGGATCAGGTGAGGCCCGATTGACACTCGCTGGCGAAGCAGCCGCCAGTGCCGCGTTTGACTGGCAGGACGCGCGCTGGACTACACAAATTGATGCAGATGGAAGTGCTTTTGAAGCCATCCGCAGCCTGCCTTTTGATCCGCAAGCCCGCATCCGCGCCGAAGGCACGCTTTCGCCTTTCCGGCCAGTTCGGGTGGATGCAGATGGCGAAGGCTGGCGCGTCAATGTCACACCCGCAGGCCCGCAACGCGTGACTGCGAGCCTCGAACTGTCGCAGCCCATCTGGCAAGCTCTGGCCGGTGACACGATCACAATTGGACGGGCGCAATGGTCAGGCACCATTGATTATGCGTCGGGCATCACAGCAGACGGCCTGCTGCAGGCCGCCAATATACGTGCGGGTGAAACCGCCATCGAGGAAGTCGGTGGATCGCTCCTGTTCACCCGGATAACTGGCGAAAATGCAATCTTTGTTGATCTTACAGCCTCACAGATCACCCTTCCCGGCAATGCGCAAATCGACTCACTGCCCTGGGCTGGCCTCTCGGTCGAAGCCAGGCAGAATGACGGCCTCTATGTTTTCGACGCGCTCAACCTGACCTCTGATCTGGTGGAACTGACTGGCGATGTGCAACTTGATCCGAAAGGCTGGGTGCTCGCTGGCGATGCACATCTGGTATTCCTCGATATTGCAGCGCTCACCGGACAGGCGTCCGGCACGGCAATGGCCGATCTCCGCATTGAACATCTCTCGGGCAGCCAATTGGCACTCGGGGCCACGCTTCATGGCGGAAATATCCTCTGGACCGATGAAACACTGGCGGCGGTATTGAACAATGCCGAAGCGTCCCTGCTCATCTCTAGCGACTATGATGGCTGGCAAGTTGAAAACCTGAATCTCGAGAGCGCCGGTGCCGTCCTCCGGGGAGAGGCAAGCGGTGAGGGAGAAAGCTGGACTTCATCGCTGGATGCCGCGGTCAACACCGACCTCGCCTTGGCCAATGTGATCATTGGTGGCGGTGCAGCCATCGCGCTTGAAGTGCAAGGAGAAGGCCTGAGCGCCACGGGCGACGCTGTCATGTCTACTCCACGTCTCGAATTGGCCGGACAGTCTTTCACAGACCCGCGCCTCGGTCTGGACTTTACCTATAATCCGGACAGTCAGGCGGCCAACTGGCAGTTGGAAACTCTCTCGGACTATGGAAGCCTGCAGGCCACCGGCACAGTGGATCGCGGAGGCGAAAACACGGCTCTGACCCTTGACCAGGGGCAATTGGACCGCTTCAGCTTCAGCGGCGAAGCCCGCCTTGATGATGACGGCTTCACCGCCTCCGTCGATGGCCGCGACTGGCGCTTTGCGAGCGGCGAGATCACCCGCATCGATGTCACAGCCTCCAACCGTTCCGGCGATATTGTGATCACAGCTGACGCGAATGGTGAATTCCGCGACCCGTTCAGCCTCTCAACCGTTGCAACGGTAACAGAGGGTCAGATTTCAACCCGTTTGACAGCAGACTGGGCCGGTATCCCTATCTCTACCGCCGATCCCATCGTCTATCATTTCGGGGGAGAGACGCCGTTCTTGACCGGGCGATTGATTGCGGGCGGCGGAGAGACCCGCATCAACTGGACAGCGGAGGAACAATTACGCGTCGCGATCAGGGATCTGCCCGCCGGGATCATCGCGACGGCTGCAGGCCTTCCAGCGGTAGATGGCAATATCAATCTTGATCTTGCTTTGGGCTATGCCAGCCAGCGCTGGACCGGAACGCTGGACGCCAATGGGTCACAACTTCTTGTCCGCCGGTTTGCCAATAGCGGGGCTGTTGATCTGGGTTTGACCGGACGGCTGGGCAACAATCTCGATCTGACGGTTTCGGTAACAGGAGAGGATCTGACGGGAGGGGCGGAACTGGTCAGGAGGGGAGCCATTGGCGATCTCCGGCAACTTGGCAATGATGCACCGCTGTCTGGAAATATCGAAATGTCCGGTGCCATCGAACCGCTGCTGGCACTGGTCATAGCCGATTCGCGTCAGATTGCAGGAGCGATCAGCGCTGACCTCACAATGTCGGGAACCGTCTTCCGCCCGGAATTGCAGGGCGAAACCGCCATTTCCAATGGCCGCTATGTCTCCGAAGAGTTGGGCGTTTCCATTTCTAATGTGAATGCCGTCGCCCGGTGGGATAATGACCGCCTGCAAATTGAGCGCTTCACGGCATCCGGACCCGGTGGCGGTGAACTCACCGTTTCAGGTGAGGGTGGCTTGGGCGAAGAGGGCTGGGAAGCGACAGCCCACGCTGAATTCTCCAATTTCAATGCGGTCCGGAGGCCGGATCTGTCTGTTGTCGCCACAGGCACGTCTGATGTGGCCCTGACGCGAAACGGCATCCGTATCACCGGTGATGTCGAGCTTGACCGTGTTGATGCCCGCCCGCCGGAAGCCTCCGCACCGTCCTTTGCCGAGATCGAGGTGACCGAAATCAACCGGCCAGATGGCAGCAATGGACAGTCCAGACAGCGCATCCCCGTATCTCTTGATGTGCGAGTGCGGGCCGATGACAGTATTTTTGTCTCGGGCGACGCTTTTTCGACCGAATGGCGCGGTGCCTGGCATGTCACCGGCAACCCGTCTTCACCCTTTATTAATGGTGACGCGATCCTGGTCTATGGACGCGCCTTTATTCTCAACCGTGCCTTCCGTCTGCTAGAGGGCCGGGTTTCACTGTCAGGTCCTGTCAGCACGGCTGAAATCAGTCTTCTGGCCAGGCACCAGCGGGAAGGCCTGACTGTCGATGCGCGCATTTCCGGGCCGGTATCCGCCCCTCAACTGTCCCTGTCGAGCCAGCCCTCCCTGCCGGAAGACGAAATTCTCGCCCGCCTTCTTTTTGACCGCAATTCCGGCCAGTTGAGTCCGCTGGAAACCGCAACCATTGCGGCCCAGCTTTCCGGACAGAACCTGTTTGGTATTGTCGGCGGCTTGCGGCGCGCCGCCGGGCTCGACCGCCTCGATTTTGCGGCGGGTCAAAATGGCGAGATCGTTGTCACCGGCGGTCAGCAATTGACCGATGATGTCTATCTGGAGCTGGAAAGCAGCGGTTCGGCCCTATCCTCTGCGCGTCTGGAATGGACGCTCACACCGGACTTTACCCTGCTTTCGCGCCTGA
>PFFX01000116.1 GCA_002783385.1 Rhodobacterales bacterium CG15_BIG_FIL_POST_REV_8_21_14_020_59_13
CGGCCGTCATCTGCTTGAGCTGATCGGTGATGTGCTCGATCTCTCGAAGATCGAAGCCGACAGCTATTCGCTGAGCTATGAGACGTTTGAGGCCGCTGATGTCATCGAGCTGTGCACACGGATGCTGTCGCAGCGCGCCGAGGATGCGGGTGTGACGATCGAACTGGATGCGGCAACACCTATCCCTGTGAAGGCGGACCGCAAGGCCCTGCGCCAGATCCTCCTGAACCTTCTGTCCAACGCCATCAAGTTTACCCCGCGGGGCGGCGTGATTGTGGTCATGGCCAAAACCCGGGGTGATGATCTGACACTGGCGGTCGGCGATAGCGGCCCGGGCATTGCGCCCGCAGAACTGGCGCAGCTGGGCCAGCGTTACATGCAGGCCTCGACAGCAGAACAGACAGCGGACCGCGGCTCCGGTCTGGGCCTGTCACTGGTCAAGGCGCTTGCTGAAATGCATGGCGGAGAAATGGTGATCGAAAGCGCGGTCGGCGAAGGCACAACCGTATCCGTGACACTGCCGGTGATCCGGCGTGTTGAGGCGGGAGACGGCAAATCTGACGATGCGCTTGAAATCCATTCGCGTATTCAGCGGGCCCAGCAAGCCGGGCAAGCGCTGATCTCATCGTCCGGCTGACAGGACCGGCGAAGATCTGACGAAAGCCAGAGCGGCGGCAAAATCGCCAATCCCCACATATTGCGCGGTGATCAGATGGCCCTGAGCGTCAAACGCCTCGATCAGCGCCGCTTCGCGTGGATCAAGCGCCGAAAAAGCGGCCAGTGCCTCTTCGCTGAAGCGGAAATAGGCGAGGGATTCATCGGACCAGCGTAATTCCGGCATGAAACTGCGTCTGCCTTCCGCAGGCGGCAGAAAAGATGTCCAGGACGGCATGCCCTCAACGTCCAGCAATCCACCGAGGCTGGGATCGTTCAGCGCCGGTGCGATGGCTGGATTGCGCACATGCAGGGCCATGACGGCAATTTGCGGGTTCAAATTTGCGGCAATCGTGAAGGCGTAGGTCGAATCGGTATTGTAGAGTCCGACCTGCAGGGGATGGTCCTCGCCCGGCAAGGTCTGGGCGATCACCCAGCTGTCATAGCCATAAGGCCGGCTGGCCTGCCAGGGGCTGGGAGCACCGGCATAATTCTGAAACCTTGCCCGCTGCCACCCGGCGAAGGCCGAGCGGATAGCTGCAGCAATGGCGAGCGTGGCATCGCTGGAGCAGGGCTGGTTGGCGGCATTGCGCGATATCTGGTCATAGGACTGATCAATACGGCTGGCGTGATATCCAGCACGCAGCAAATCACCGCGCGCTTGCAGATAGGCCCCCTCCAGCGCCAGGCGTTCGTTTTCCAAAAACAGGCTGCAACGATCATCCAGTGCGCGGGCGAGGGCGCGTTGGGAATAGATATCGCGATCAGTCTGGGCTTGCGCCCCGGCACTCAGCAGCACCAGAGCCGCTATGGCGGTCCGCATCAATCACTCCCGTTATTCAGGAGAGAAGATTACTTCCAACCTCTTGATGTGTCGTGAACGCGGCGGCGGTACCAGGCGCCCCGCAGGATGAACAACAGGGTCAGAAGGAACAAGATGGCAGCGATTTCGCGTAATGAGAAATCCGGCAGGCCAAAGCGTTCGGCCAGGGTGGGCGTCCCGGCAATGGAATAATCATAGCCGGTGACCCCGGTTTCATTCCACAAGGCGGCCCGCCCGGACAAGGCCGACCAGTGCGCGGACCGGGACAGGATTTCCGATGCCCGGATAAAGCCCCCGGACTGCGGCGAGGTGAAACCGGCAATCCAGCGTGTCGGATTGGCCGGGTCAGCGAAGACAGTTGCCACACCGGCAGGGCGGAACCTCTCATCTGCATAGGCTGCTGACGACAGGCGCAGACCGGTACGCTGTCCGGATTGATCGGCCGCCGCGCGAAGGGCGGTGCGGAATTCCACAGGCGCGCCATCAAGCAAATTGCGGTCTGTCATGGCGCCCGTCCCAATGAACACCAAGTTGCGGTTTCCCGGCGCATTGCGGCTGTCTGATCCGTACCACGAATAGATCCAAGCCGTTCCATGGGCGAGGGCGGTCCGGGACATGATCGACAGGGCGGCGAGGCGTTCGGACCCGTCCGGTTCGGTGATGATGACGGCCGTGCTGGCACCGCGCCCGTCCCCGAAGGGAAGCCGCGCTTGCGCGTATTCACGGAGCGTGGTGCCGTCCGGTTCAAGCCGGGTGTGCTCGGTGCCGATCGCTGCGGCAGTAAGGGCGTCAGCGACACCAAAGGTCTGGTTAGCCTGGCGGATCGACCGGCTGGCAAACAGACGTGCGGCCGTTTCCAGGTCCTGCTGATGGCGTCCGGCGATAACAAAATCGAGATGATCACCGGTAAAGCGGATTTCCGGGCCCGCCAATGCGGGATCAACGTCATATCCAATACGGATGTCTGCCGCGTCCGGCAGATCGGCAAATTCAGGCGTTCTGCCCATGCGCATGGCAACTCCCTGCGCAATAACGGCTTCCAGCATGACGTCATTGGGCCGGTCTTCGATGAAGACCGTGCCGGCTGGTGGAATATCAGACGACAAAAGCGCTTCCATCTCGCCGAGCGATGCCGCCGCGCGCGTGGTTTCATAAGCTATGCGGAGCCGCGAATGGGCCCCGTCAATGACCCAGCCCGCGCCCTCATCGTGTTCCAGTGCAAGGCTGATGATATTGGTTCCATTGCGCAGCACATGCTGTGGCAGCTCGATTTCAGCGGTAAAGGGCTCACCCGCCGGTTCGATTCGCACTGCCCGGCTATTATTGACGATCACGATCAGAGCTGCGCTGTCAGCGCTCTGCGCGGTCAAACCCAGGTAAAGCCGTCCCTCCAGAGGTGAAATTGTCGGTGCGAGAGAGAATTGAACCCGCCCGTCTCCGGTGTCGCTGGTAACATTCAAACTATTGATTTGATGTATTATATTGGAAAGAGGCACTTCATGGACAGAGGACGATACCGGATCCTCTGCGGCTGCAATCGCAGCTTGAAGGCCGACGGCAATCGCGAAAACCCAACGCAAAACTCGTACTGTCATGATACGCTCCCCACCCCTTTACACTTTATTAAGCAATTGGCTTGCCATCAATGGAAATAAATCGAATTCGCACAGAAATATGGGTGCAGGCCCTTCTCAGACGCGCCGAGGTTGCAGGCGCGATGGGCGGTGTGGTCCGCAAGGGGGATATTGATGCCGGAGCTGTGCTTCTGCGTGTGTCCCGCCTCGATGGCACTTCCAATTTCTATGTTCCGGCGCGGGACATGGATGGCCAGCAGATCTGGATCCAGCCCCTGGGGACAGAGCCGGTGGAGGATGGCCGTCTGAACGCCTATTGCGACCGGCGGCTGGAGGATGATCCGGATCTCTGGGTGGTTGAAATCGAAGACCGTAAGGGCCGCCATTTCCTGACCGAGCCGGTGGAAAGTGAAGACGGCAAATAACAACTTGAGGTTAAATACGATTTGGCTAACTTGGCTTTACTGCGAATCCGTAGATGGATGGGCTTCAGGAAGGAATTATGATGCGAAAAACGCCCGCAGGAAACGCACTCTTCTATGGCGATAACCTGTCGGTGCTGCGGGAAAGCATCGAGGATGAAAGCATCGATCTCATCTATCTTGATCCGCCGTTCAACTCGAATGCGTCCTATAATGTGCTTTTCAAAAGCCCGACCGGCGACCAGTCGTCCGCCCAGATCGAAGCGTTCGATGACAGCTGGCACTGGACAGATTCGGCGGAAGCCGCCTTTCAGGGAGTTCTGACCAGCGGCAATTCCAACGCGTCGGAAATGCTGCGCGCGATGCGGCAGTTTCTCGGCGAGAATGACATGATGGCTTATCTTGCCATGATGGCCGTGCGCCTGCTGGAATTGCATCGTGTCCTGAAACCGACCGGTAGTCTTTATCTGCATTGCGACCCGACGGCGAGCCATTATCTGAAAATATTGCTGGATGCTGTGTTCGGGGCGCGGAATTTTCGAAGCGAAATCATCTGGAAACGCACCAGTTCTCATAATAGCGCACGTCGTTGGGGGCCGATCCACGATACCATTTTGTTTGTCAGCAAGAGCGACAGCTTTGTTTGGAACAAAGTATTTTCAAACTATGACGCTGACTACGTAGCGCGGTACTATCGGCACAAAGACAGATATGGCAGGCTTTACAGATTAAGTGATCTCACTGGGAGCGGAACAAGAAACGGCGAAAGCGGACAAGAATGGGGAGGGTTCCACCCAAACGCAAATGGTAGACACTGGGCAATTCCCACTTCTGTGAAGGAAGCGGTCGAAAATCCTCCTCAAAAGCGCACCCCGCATGAGTGGCTTGAGATATTCGACCAGAATGGCCTTATTGAATTCACTGGCGATGTTCGGTGGCCTCATGTGAAACGCTATCTTGATCAAATGGAAGGTATGAGCGCGCAGGATATTATTGATGATGTCGGGCCACTATCTAAACGCCACCAAGAACGCCTCGGCTACCCCACGCAGAAACCTGTCGCCCTTTTGGAGCGCATC
>PFFX01000091.1:0-1584 GCA_002783385.1 Rhodobacterales bacterium CG15_BIG_FIL_POST_REV_8_21_14_020_59_13
ATCAGGTTCTGGCCGGTGCCATTCTGGGTGCCCTCTTTGGTGCCGCTGTTGCGGACGATGGCGCCGCCGGCGCTGTGATCGGTGGCTTCTTCGGGGCCGGCATTGGCTCGGCACTGAATGATTGTGACCGTGGCCAGATGCGTTATGCAGTCGGATACGCTTTCACGAACAACAGCCCGTATTACTGGCACAATCCCTATACCGGTGTCCGCGGTGTTGTTTACGCTCGCGATTATTACACCGTCGGCAATCGCCGTTGCCGCTGGGGTGATGCGGAGATCTACATGCCGGATGGCAGCTTTGTGATTGACGAAGTCCGCATGTGTCAGGACGCCTATGGCCGCTGGCAAGTCGCCAGCTACCAGTAAGCGACGTAAATTGTGCAAGAAACCGGTTCCTGAACAGGAGCCGGTTTTTTGTTCATGTCAGGCTCATGCGGATTGGCATAGGTTTTGATCAGGACGCCGGACGAACTGGCGTCAGGAACGGAGATTCTATTATGACAGGTTTTCGCACACTGCTTGTTTCCGCCGCATCGGTGATGGTTCTCATCCCGGTGGCTGAAGCCCAGACCCGCTATCAATCGCATACCGAATGCGAATCCAACCGCCAGGGCCGTCAGGTCGCCGGTGCGCTTGTCGGTGCGGTCCTCGGCGGCGTTCTGGGTTCTGAGATCGGTGATAGTGTCAGTGATCGTAACAGCTATCGAAACAGTGGGTACCGTGGCCACAGAGGCTATGATCGCCATCGCGGCTATGGCGGATATCGCCACAATCAACGCCAGAACAATGATCTTGCGATTGTAGCCGGTGCAGGCGTTGGTGCGCTGGTCGGAGCAAATGTTGCAGCCGGTCAGCCCTGTACGACCGGATATGATAACCGTCAGACCGGCTATTATGGCAATAATAGCGGCTATCAGGATCCGTATTACGATAATCGCCACAACAATTCCGGTTATAACAATTCCGGGTATAATAATTCCGGTTATGCCAATGATGGCTATAATCAGAACGGGTATTATCAGGATGGCTACGCCGATGACGGATATGCCGACAATGCCTATTCCGGCGACCCCTACTATGGCAACTCGACCCAATACGGCAACGAAGGCTTGGCCGGGGCTCCCGCAACTTCAGCCCGCGTCTATCAGACCGGTGCGCCCCAAAACGGCAATTGCCGCTGGATGACCACGCGCAGCCAGAACCAGTATGGTACGGTCACGGCCAATGAAGTCTATATGTGCCAAGGCATCGACGGCATCTGGCGTCCGGCGCAATAACGTCATCCCTTCCGGGCGTGGACGAGGAACTCACGGTTTCCGTCACCGCCCGTAACGGGACTGTCGGCTACAGCCCGGATTTCAAATCCGTAACGGCCATTCAGCCAGATCCGGAAACGCTCCAGCGCCGCCTTCAGGGCGGCGTTGTCTTTTACAAGACCGCCCTTGCCGACATGTTTGCGGCCAACTTCGAATTGCGGCTTGAACAGCGCGATCAGGTCACAGCGCTCCGCCGCCAGAGAGAGCGGCGTTTCGATGACTTTTGCCAAACCGATAAAACTGGCATCACAGGTAATGACCTCCGG
>PFFX01000091.1:1691-20523 GCA_002783385.1 Rhodobacterales bacterium CG15_BIG_FIL_POST_REV_8_21_14_020_59_13
CGACGCCCGTCACATGACATGCCCCGGCTTCCAGCAGGATATCGATGAAACCGCCCGTCGACGCCCCGACGTCCAGACAGGTCTTGCCCGCCACATCGACGTCGAAAACGTCCAGCGCGCCTTTCAGTTTCAAGGCGGCGCGGCTGACATAGGGGTGAAGGTCTTCTGCCTCGACCGTGGCACCTTCAGGCACAGGGAAAGAGGCTTTCACAACCGTCTGGCCATCGACTTGAACCTTGCCACCTTCTATGGCGGCACGCGCCCTGGCACGGCTTTCAAATTGACCGCTTTCAACCAGATGGACGTCCAGACGGGTCTTGCTCACCGGCTTACTGGGCGGCGCCGATCACCGCAGCCGCCTCATCATTGCGGCCCAGCGCATCCAGCACACAGCTGACGATATGCGGTGCCGTCAGCCCCGCCGTCTCATACATCGCATCCGGCGTATCCTGATCCTGGAAGACGTCCGGTAAAGTCAGGGTCCGGATTTTCAGGCCAGCATCCAGCGCGCCGCGCTCGGCCAGCATGTGCAGGACAAACGCCCCAAAGCCACCGCGAGCGCCTTCTTCAACTGTGATCAGCACTTCATGCTCACGGGCAAGGCGCAGAATCAGCTCTTCATCCAGCGGCTTGGCAAACCGGGCATCGGCAATTGTCGCTGACAATCCCCTCGCCGCCAGATCATCTGCCGCTTTGAGCGATTCCTGCAAGCGCCCGCCCAGCGAAAGAATGGCAATGCGATTGCCTTCCCGCACGATCCGGCCCTTGCCGATCTCCAGCGGTTCCGGCAATTCCGGAATATCAATGCCGATACCCGCGCCTCTGGGATACCGGAAACCGCTCGGCCCGTCGTCTATGGCAACCGACGTCGCGACCATGCGTGCCAGCTCCGCCTCATCGGATGCCGCCATCAGGACAAAGCCAGGAAGCGCCCCCAGATAACCGATATCAAACGCTCCGGCATGGGTGGCCCCATCCGCGCCCACCAGCCCGGCACGGTCAATGGCAAAACGGACCGGCAGTTTCTGAATCGCAATGTCGTGAACGACCTGATCATAGCCGCGCTGCAGAAAAGTTGAATAGATCGCGGCAAAAGGCTTCATGCCGGCTGCCGCCAGGCCGCCGGCAAACGTCACCGCATGTTGTTCGGCGATGCCGACATCAAAGGCCCGATCCGGAAACGCCTCGCCAAACAAATCCAGCCCGGTCCCGCCGGGCATGGCAGCGGTAATCGCGCAGATACGGTCATCGCGCTCCGCTTCGCGGATCAGCGATTGGGCAAATACCTTGGTATATCCGGGCGGTCCGCCCTTGGTTTTGGTCTGTTCGCCAGTGACGACATTGAACTTCGCAACGCCATGATACTTGTCATCTGACGCTTCGGCAGGCGCATAACCCTTGCCTTTTTGCGTGACCACATGGACCAGCACTGGTCCCCGGTCAAAACTCTTCACATTCTTCAAGACCTGCGTCAGGGCGTCCAGATCATGGCCGTCAATCGGGCCAACATAGTAAAAGCCCATCTCTTCAAACAGAGTACCGCCAACGGCCATGCCGTGGGCATATTCTTCCGCCTTGCGGATGGTCTTTTCGAGACCCACAGCCTTGGCCACCGCCTTGCCCACCTTGCGGAAAGAGCGATAACCGCGGGATGATACCAGATTGGCAAAATAATGGCTCATCGCCCCAACCGGCGGCGCGATCGACATGTCGTTATCATTGAGGATAACCACCATGCGCTTGGCCATCGCGCCGGCATTATTCATGGCCTCATACGCCATACCCGCCGACATCGCCCCGTCACCAATCACGGCGATGACATGGCTGTCTTCATGCTTGAGATCGCGCGCCACGGTAAAACCGAGCGCCGCGGAAATCGAGGTCGAGGCGTGAGCCGCGCCGAAAGCATCATATTCGCTTTCGGAACGCTTGGTGAAACCGGACAGCCCCCCGCCCTGCCGCAGAGTGCGGATACGGTCGCGGCGCCCTGTGAGGATTTTATGCGGATAACATTGATGGCCGACATCCCAGATCAAAATGTCTTTCGGTGTATCGAAGACGTGATGCAGGGCGACCGTTAGTTCGACGACTCCAAGACCGGCTCCCAGATGCCCGCCCGTTGTTGATACCGCATCAATGGTTTCATTCCGCAACTCGTCCGCCAGCGATCTCAAGCTGGAGATGTCCATATCCTTCATGTCGGCGGGTGAGGATACGAGATCGAGTGTAGGAGTGACTGGGGCCATCAGCTTTCGCTTTCAGTTAATCAGGAGCGTCTTTCAAGCACATAATCGGCCGCCCGTCGCAGAAGGTTTGCACTTTCCCCGAAGGGTTCAAGGTGATCCTTGGCTTGCGCGGCAAGACGACGCGCCCTGTCTCGCGCGCCATCAAGGCCAAGAATCGTCACAAAAGTGGCCTTGCCATGATGATCATCCTTGCCCACCGCTTTTCCGGTTTCGGCAGCATTGCCTTCCGCGTCCAGCAAATCATCCCTGATCTGGAACGCAAGACCGATATCATGCGCATAGCCTTCCAGCGCCCGCCGGACGTCCGCCCCGGCTCCTGCGAGGATGGCTCCGGATTCCGCCGAAAATGCGATCAGCGCGCCGGTTTTCATCCGCTGCATGCGGGTGATGATGTTGATGTCGGCGTCAGCGCGGCCAGCACACATATCGATCATCTGGCCACCGACCATGCCTCTTGCGCCCGAGGCCGCGGCCAGACGTGCCATCAGCTCCACCCGTCGCGCCGAGCTCGCATCGGTCTCCGGGCTGGCAAGGATTTCGAAAGCAAGGGCTTGCAAGGCATCTCCAGCCAGCACGGCGGTCGCTTCATCATATTCCTTGTGGACGGTTGGACGGCCGCGCCGCACATCATCATCGTCCATGCACGGCAGATCATCATGGATCAGCGAATAGGCGTGGATGCATTCAATCGCCGTCGCGACGCGGAGCAGGCCGCGTTCATCCGCTCCGACGATCCGTCCGGCCTCAATGGTGATGAAGGGCCGAAGCCTCTTGCCCGGACCCAGCGCCGCATAGCGCATGGCGGACAGGAGCGCGGTTTCCGGACCGTTGGCGCGCGGCAACAGGGCATCCATCGCCACGGTGACGCGGTCAGCGGTCTCCGCCAGGAGGGCGCGAAAATCGTCCATCAGGCCAGACCGGCATCTTCCGTGCTGATCCGCCCGTTATCATCCAGAACGATTTTCTCGACTTTCAGCTCGGCTTCCCGCAGCTTCGTCTCGCAATGCGCCTTCAGGGCCGCGCCACGCTCATAGATCGCGATCGACTTTTCCAGTTCGACATCACCGGATTCAAGCTGCTGGACGATGCCTTCAAGCTCCGCCAGCGCTGCTTCAAAGCTCATCGTTTCGATTGGGGTCTGTTCGTCGGACACATCGTGCTCCCGGTTTCGGTCGTTACAATAGGCAGAGGGTTATTCTGCCGCAATCAGGGGTCGGCTAGCGAATGCGCACATAGCGCCGGCTCGACCAATAAGTGTCGCCGCCGTCCTTCACACATTTCCAGCCGCGGCGGCGAAGCGCGGGACGCAGCATCCGGTTGAACCAGCCATGCGCGCACAGGACAACCGGGCCGCGTTCGGCCGCGATGACCAGCTTGTCGGCGGCCCGTTCCGCACGAAATTCGGCCTCGCGCCGTGTTTCCAGCCCTCGTGACGCGCCCAGCCACCAGAAGATCCGGGCATAGACGCCCCAGGTTCCCGGTTTCAGCGTGCCGATCATTTGCGGTGGCGGCAACGGGGCTTCGACAAAATCGGCATCAATCACCAGCCGCCGTCCCGGCGCGGCCGCCTGCGCCGTCTCGATAGCCCGTGGCAGAGAGCTGCTGAACACAACAGCAGCCTCTTCGGCAGCCTTTTTCAGCTTGTCCGGAGGTGATTGTCCCGGCGCCAGCCCCGCCGCATCATAGCCTTTCCACCAGTGCTCATACCCTTCCCAGTCAATCCGCACCGTCCGGTCGGCATCGGGCAGGCCGTGACGGGCAATGGTTATGCAGCCGGAAGGCGGCAAATCATGGGAGAATGTGTCAGCCATGAAATCCGTTGAGCGGGGCGTTAAAGGACTGCCGAATGGCGCCCCTGGCCCCTCGACAGTGTCTCGGTGAATGCCGCAGCCGAACGGCCCAGCGCTCCGATGTCGTAACCGCCCTCAAGGCAACACACAAGCCGCGATGATGCCGACTTGCGCGCCAGATCACACAGCCGCTCCGCCGCCCGGATGTAATCGCCCTCCTCGAGCAGCAAGCCGCCGAGCGGATCAGCGCGGTGCCCGTCAAAACCGGCTGATACGAAGACAAATTCCGGTGCAAATGCCTCGACTCTGGGCAGTAGGTCATTTTCGAGCCGTGCCAGCCAGGTCTCGCCGTCACATCCGGCCGCCACCGTGACGTTAACGACATTGCCGTTCAGCCCGGTCTCGTCTTCCATGCCGGTGCCGGGATAGAGTGGCGACTCATGAATGGAGGCGAACATCACGCGCGGCTCGCTTTCCGCCAGATCCTGCGACCCGTTCCCGTGATGGACATCGATATCGATAATGGCGACACGGGATAATCCGTAATGCTCCAGCGCATGCATGGCCGCGACACCAACATTGTTGAACAGGCAAAATCCCATCGGACGATTGCGTTCGGCATGATGGCCGGGCGGACGCGTGGCGCAAAACGCTGCCTCGGCCTCGCCAGCCATGATCATGTCGACCGCCTGCACAGCCGCACCGGCTCCCCGCAAGGCTGCATTCAAGGATCCCCGGCACATATAGGTATCGAAATCAAAGCCATGAAAGGCTTCATGGTCCGCCGGTTCGCCATTGAACACGGCATCCAGATGCGCGGGCGTATGCAGGCGCCCGATTTCCTCCCGCGTCGCGGGACGGGTCTGGATCCGCTTCAGGTCCGCCAAGGCCGGCGTATCCGCCATCGCATCGAGCACGGCCCGCAAGCGCGCCGGTGTTTCAATGTGAGGCGGCGGGACACGGTGATCGAAACCGGCGTCAGAGGTCAGGATGATGGTTTTCATGCCCCCGATCTAACCCGCTCACAGGCCGCCGGAAAGCCGTCAGGCGCGCGAGCTTTGAAAATCCTTCACCCGCGAGGGCAGAATCACCAAGCTGGGCATGAATTCACCGTAATTGCAGGTCAATTCCTCACCCTTGCGGATATCACGGCGTGCATATCCATCGCCATCCGCACGAAATTCAATCGCCGCGTCATCGCTGTGATTCAGGAAGCGGGAGTGATCCCCGTCGAGCAAATAGCCGCCAAGACCGGCATCGAAATAGGCATAGCGTTCAATGAAGCGCTGATAGACCGGGCTGGCCCGGTCAAGCTCCTCATGTGTGACCACCCGGTCGATGGACAGGTCCAACGTCCAGACATGGTGGCCTTTGCGGACAGATTCCGCAGCAAAAACACCGACGCCTTCAATGCGGCTCGGCCCGGCAAATGTATCGATGAGTAACATGGTTCAGAAACGCCAAATGGGCCTGCGTCGACAGGCCGGTTGGACACAGCGAATCCGCAGATTCGCAGAGTGCGACGCTCTAAATTTCCATGATGGGAATTTTACGCAAAACGCAAATCAATTTTTGACGGATCCGCTAATGGGACAGTGACACATCCATGATTTTGACGCCCTCTGGCGCGGAAGGATTTTCCGGCACGAAGAAGTCCGGCAGCAATTCCTTACCCGGTGACACCGAATACTGATCGAGATCCGTCACCCCTTCCGATACAAGGAAGCTGTCATCAATCAGGAAATTGCCGGTAAATTCAGCGGCCGGCTTGAGCAGGACACGATAAGCGGTTTCCGCCAAAATTTCCGGTTTGCGGCAATTCTTGAACGCATCTTCCCCGGCCAGGACATTAGCGATGGCGGCCGTGGCAATCGCCGTCCGCGGCCAGATCGCATTTGCGCCAATTTTGCCCTTGAACTCTCCGGACCAACCAAGAATGCACAGGCTCATGCCATATTTCGCACTGGTATAGGCGACGTGCGGGGCAAACCATTTCACGTCCATGTCCAGCGGTGGAGAGAGTGCCAGAATGTGTGGATTTTCTGATTTTTCCAGATGCGGCAGGCATTTCTGTGTGACCAGAAAAGTGCCGCGCGCATTCACCTGATGCATGAGGTCCCAGCGCTTGATCGGCGTTTCCGCTGTCGAGCGCGGGAAGATGGCAGAGGCATTATTGATGACCGCATCAATACCGCCAAAATGATCAGCAGCTCTGGCAACGGCCTCTTCGACATTTGCTTCTTCACGAATATCGACCACTAGTGGCAAGGCCTTGCCGCCCGCGCGTTCAATCGCTTCAGCCGCCGTATAGATCGTGCCTTCCAGCTTCGGGTGAGGGTCTGACGTCTTGGCCGCCACGACGATATTGGCCCCGTCGCGCGCGCATCGCTCGGCGATCGCCAGACCGATGCCGCGGCTCGCACCTGTGATGAAAAGGGTTTTCCCGTTCAGTGGCATGATGTTCTCCCCGGTTTTATTGATGCAATCCGCGCCAGACACGTCCGGTCGGACAGTAAAGCCCGTCCTCACGGCGGCAGCGATTGAGCGTAAACATAACTGTTTCGGCGCGGCCAACCACCTCGGTCAAATCGATATAGCCGGGTCCGCCAGCCTGCGGATATTGCGGGTTCGGCGGCACACGGCTGTCGGTTGAACTGTCCCGGTTATCGCCCATTGCAAACACATGCCCCGCAGGCACGCGGAAAGGCCCCGCATTATCAAGTGGATAGGAGTCCGAGCGTTCGTAGATATCGTGGACGACGCCATTCGGAAGCGTTTCCAGATAGGCATCCACTGTCACGATCTGACCACCACGATGCTCAATATAGGAGCGCTCCCCGAGCGGCTCCCGCTCGACTATTTGGCCATTGATGTAAAGCCTGCCATTCTGGACCATGAGCACATCGCCAGGCAGGCCAATAATCCGTTTGATGAGATTACGTTGCGTTGCCGGTGTTCGGAAAACGACCACATCCCCGCGTTCGGGATCCCGTGGAAACACCCGGTAATCCCAGCTGTCCGGCACATAATATCCCAAACCCAGGGGCAGAGAATGACGCGAATAGCCATAAGCCCATTTTGAGACCAGCACACGGTCACCCACCTCCAGCGTCGGCTGCATGCTTTCCGAAGGGATATGAAAAGGTGCAAACAGGAAGGTGATAATGGTCAGCCAGACCCCTGCCACACCTGCAAAAAAACGAATTGTATCCATGACTTCACCGGCCGCATTTCCGGCCAGCCTTTTTATTGTCGACATCATTTGAGCTTTACTGCTGTGCCGTAGGCGAGAATTTCCGAAGACCCTTCCATAATGGCGGAAGTCGAAAAACGAAAGCTGATCACGGCATCGGCACCCATTTCTTGCGCATTTTTCATCATCCGCGAAAAGGCTTCTTCGCGCGATTCTTCAAGCAATTCGGAGTATTCATTGATTTCGCCGCCAATCAGATTGCGCAGCGAAGCAAAAATGTCGCGGACAAAAAACCGGGCCTTCACAACACTGCCCCGGCAAATGCCGATGATCTCGCCAACCTCCTGCCCCGGGATTTCATGTGCCATTGTAACAGGAAGCGTCATCGCGAGCTCTTTTCTTGAGGGCCGGTTCGTTCTTCAACCGCTGTCAGGAAGACCAGCGCAATACCCGCCGACGGGATCATTGCGAGAATGACCCACAAAAGGGACCAGGGAAAGGCAAGCATCCAGTTGGACAAACCCGCAACCGTGATCGCAATGGCCATAGCGATGGCTCCGCCGAAAACCAGGCCATAGCCAAGACGTAAACGGGTCTGCAGGCGTTGCATTGACATTTTCCCTGCCTGTCCTTTTCTAGCCATACTTTCATGGTGCGTTGCACTGGCAACGAAAACAAGCCTTTAAAGACCCGGAACTGGATTGAGGTGCAGATGAAAAACGTCACTCCCCAACCCGCCGTCACCAGCGAATCTGACGATCGCCTGATGGCTGCCATCGGCTATGTCCTGTTTCTGGTCGGCCCTGCCAATGTGCTAACCATGATTATCGCCGTTATCATCGCCTGGTTCCGGAAAGACAAAGCCCCGGCTTGGCTCGCCACACATTATGAATTCCAGTTACGCACGCTGATCTATGCGGCGGTCCTGCTTGTCATATCCATCGTCTGTGCGATCTCGGTGATCCTGATTCCGGTCGCCGTACTGATCTGGCTGCTCTGGTCCTTCTGGGTCATCGTCCGGGCCATTGTCGGCCTGATCCGTCTGGTCGACGGTCGGCCCAATCCCGATCCGGAAACCTTTTGGGTTTAACCCCCAAGGGCGGATTCTTCCGCGAGCAGCGAAGCGCCTGACTGAATCCCGGCAAGGGCAGCTGGGGCGGTGCTCAGAACCGTCTCTGCAAAGTGCCGGGCCAGCAGGATTTTACCGTTTGCAAAGGCCGGATCGCCTTCAGCATTTTTCAATCGGCGCTGGGCCGACACTGCCCCCACGCACAACAGCCATCCGCCCGTGACATCGCCTGCCAGCTTCAGGAAGGCGGTCGCTCCGGCCAGAACATCTGCACGGTCACGTCCGGAGGCTGTCGCCCATTTCGCCGCCGCTTCCAGCGCGTCTGCCGCCGGTCCCAGACGTTTGGCCAGTTTCGATAATTCGGCGTTGGATGAGGTGGCACAATCCTCGACCGACTGACGGATATCGGCGAGCAATTCGCGCATTGGCGCACCGCCCTCCATTGACAGTTTCCGGCCCACAAGGTCCATGGCCTGTATGCCATTCGTGCCTTCATAGATCGGAGCAATCCGCGCATCGCGATAATGCTGGGCGGCGCCAGTTTCCTCGATAAAGCCCATACCACCATGAATTTGAATGCCAAGCGAGGCGGCCTCGACCCCAACATCGGTCGCCCACGCTTTGGCGATGGGGGTCAGCAATTCCTCGCGGCGCTTGGAATAGGCACGGTCTTCCTCATTGGGCTCGAACTCGGCTTCATCAGCTGACACCGCGCAATTATAGCAAATGGCCCGCGCCGCCTCGATTTTGGCCTTCATCGTCGTCAACATCTGGCGCACGTCAGGATGATGGATGATGGCGTGGGGCGGTTCGGTCTCCACACCGGGCGCGCGGCCTTGCTTGCGGTCGCGCGCGTAAGCGAGTGCTTGCTGATAGGCGCGCTCGGCAATGCCGACGCCCTGCACACCCACCGCCAGCCTTGCCGCATTCATCATGATGAACATGGCCGCCATGCCGCCAAATTCCTCGCCAATCAGCCAGCCCCTGGCCCCGGCCATTTCCATCACGCAGGTCGGGCTGCCATGGATACCCAGCTTGTGCTCCAGCCCGATGGCATGAATGGAATTGCGTTCACCCAGAGAGCCATCCTCATTCACCAGGAATTTTGGAATCAGGAAAAGCGAAATGCCCTTGGTTCCCGGCGGGCCGTCCGGCGTGCGCGCCAAGACGGCATGGATGATGTTTTCGGTACAATCATGTTCACCCCAGGTGATGTAGATTTTCTGGCCACTTATCGACCAGCTGCCATCGCCATTGGGTTCAGCCTTCGTCCGCAACGCTCCGACATCCGAACCGGCCTGTGGCTCGGTCAGCTGCATGGAGGCAGACCACTCGCCAGTCATCAGTTTGGGCAGATACATCGCCTTCTGTGCATCGGAACCCTTGGCGATCAGGGCCTCGATCGCCCCGAAAGTCAGCATCGGGCCAAGGCTGAAGGCCATATTCGCCGATTGCAGCGTCTCCATGACGGCGGCACCCAGCACGCGTGGCAGGCCCATGCCGCCCACCGCCGCCGGAAATTGAAGCCCCTGCCAGCCGCCTTCAACGAATTTGGCATAAGCGTCCTTGATGCCCTTGGGCGTGGTCACCTTGCCATCTTCCAGAGTGCAGCCTTCCAGATCGCCCGACCGGTTGAGTGGGGCCAGCACATCGCCGGAGAATTTGCCGGCTTCTTCCAGAATGGCAGCGGTCAGATCGGAGGACAGCTCCGGAAACGCGCCCGTCGCTTTCAGACCGTCCATGACGGCGATTTCCTCAAGTGCGAAACGTATGTCGTCAATTGGTGCGCGATACATGGCCGGTCCCTCAGCTATTTGTCACGACAAGATAACGCGGGAAAACGCCGCGTCGACTGTTTGCAGATGCGGTAAAACACCCTAAGTAAAAATATATGAGAATTATCCTGCCTGTTTTGATGTTGGCCGTATTGGCAATATTGGGCGGTTGCGTGAGCGCCCCCACGCAGGATCCGGCCGATTTGCCGTCCGGCAATTGGCAGCTCGACACCGAGCATGCCTCCGCTCACTGGCGGTCCCGGCATTTCGGTCTTGCCTGGTTCACAGCGCGTTTTGACAGCATTGATGCCAGTCTGGATTTTGATCCGTCCGAGCCGGAAGGCGCACAGCTGACCGCCATAATAGATGCTGGTTCGGTCTCGACAGGCAATGCCGCCTTTGATGAGACCTTGCGCGGGCCGAACTGGTTTTCAGCTGAGCGTCACCCGCAAATCATCTTCCGGTCTTCAAGCATTGCGGTTACCGGTGAGGATACCGGTGTCGCGGAGGGCGAACTGACCATCCGCGGCATTGCGCACCCGGCGCGCATGGACATTGTTTTCTATGGCGGAAACTTCAACTTTCTGGAAAACCGGGATGTCATCGGCTTTGGAGCCGATATGGTTGTGTCCAGAAGTGATTATGGCATCGGCCCCTTAATTCCGGCAACAATTGCCGGGGATGAAGTCAGGATCCGCATCGAGGCGGAATTTCTGCGTGATGAGTAAAGAATGACAGCGCAAACCAACCGATACACCACCGTTGCAATAACCCTTCACTGGCTCATCGCCGTCATGCTGGTTCTGCTGATCGTTGTCGGCTGGCAGGCAGGGGACTTGCGCGAAGCCCTTCTGTCCGGTCAGGAAACGGATGCGACACTCGAGGACGTCCGCTTCATCTACAACATGCACAAGACTTTCGGGCTGCTGGTCCTCGTCCTCAGCCTGGCGCGGCTCGCCTGGCGGTTCACGCACAAGACGCCGCCCATGCCCGAGACCATGGCCGGATGGGAGAAGTTCGCCGCGCGCTTCGCCCATATCGCATTCTACGTCCTGATGATCGGCATGCCCCTTCTGGGTTGGGCGGCAGCGTCCAGCTCCGGCCTGCCCAGCTATCTGTTCGATAGCGACGCGTTGCGCCTGCCGGACCTGCCGGTCCCGGAATCGGAATCTGTGCACGAATTTACTGGCTGGCTGCACGGGCGCGGCGGCTGGGCGATCCTCGTTCTGCTGGCTATTCATGCAGGCGCGGCTCTGAAACACCATATTTTCGACAAGGATGACGTGCTGGCTCGCATGTTGCCCTTCCTGAAGCGTTCGTAAGAGGACATACAAAATGTTGCGTATTATGGCCCACCTCCTGCTGGCAGCACCCGCCGCCTATGCCGGAGACTGGCGCGTCGATGCCGGTGCCAGCTCGATGACGTTCGAGACCGAAGCCTTTGGGGCATCCGTCACGGGTGAGATCAGCGACTTTGAAGCCGATATCCGCCTCGACCCAGATGCGCCGGAATCCGGGCGGATCGAAGCGCGCGTTGGCGTTGCATCGGTTGACGCCGGGTCGAACCAGTTCAACGATCCGCTGCAAAGCGAGGCGGGCTTCGCACCCGAAACCCACCCGGATGCCCGCTTTGTTTCAGAGCAGATTACCGAGACTATGGACTGCGAAGCCGGAGGCGGCACGCGTTGCTACACTGCCGAAGGCGAACTCATCTTGAAGGGCGAGACACAGCCCGCCGCGCTCCATTTCCGCCTGTCGGTCATGGACGGCCGTGCCATTGCCGACGGAGAACTGGCCATTGACCGGCGCGACTTCGGTGTCGGGGGCTCGTCCTGGGGCGATACAGGCGCGGAGGTGACGGTCCGCATCCATATTGAAGCCGTATCGGCAGACTAGACTTGCCCGTACGGTGTTTGCAGCGCTACCTGCGCCCATGACCGCGCCCATCCTTTCCGGAGACAATCCCGCTGCCATCAGAGCAGCCGTGAGCCTGCTGCGCGACGGCGGGCTCGTCGCCCTGCCCACTGAAACCGTCTATGGTCTCGCCGCCGATGCCACGAATGGCGCTGCCGTCGCCGCGCTCTATGCCGCCAAGGGGCGGCCGAAATTCAATCCACTGATTTCCCATGTCACCGGGCTGGAGATGGCCGAATCGCTGGCCCGTTTCAATCCGCTGGCCCGCAAACTCGCAGAGGCTTTCTGGCCCGGCCCGCTGACGCTGGTCTTGCCCCGCACGCCGGATTGCCCAATCAGTGAGCTGGCCGGTGCAGGACTGGAAACCCTTGCCGTCCGCGCCCCGGCCCACCCCGTTGCACAAGCGCTGATCAAGGCCTTTGGCGGTCCGCTCGTCGCCCCCAGCGCCAATCCTTCCGGCGGCGTCAGTCCGACACAGGCCCGGCATGTCGCCGAGGGGCTGGAAGAACACATCGGCATGATCCTCGATGGCGGGCCCTGCAAGATCGGCGTAGAATCAACGGTGATCGGTTTTGACGGCGATAAGCCACTCCTTTTACGCAAGGGCGGGCTCGCGCGCGAAAACATCGAAGCTATTACCGGCCCCCTTGCCGTGCCGGACGCGGCCTCGCCCAAAGCCTCACCCGGAATGCTCAAAAGCCATTATGCGCCGCGCGCCCGCCTCCGGCTGCAGGCCGTTTCGCCGGAACAAGGCGAAGCTTTCCTTGGATTTAGCACCAGCAAAAACGCGGATCTGAACCTGTCGCCGGACGGCAATCTTCTAGAAGCGGCGGCAAATCTGTTTGCCTTCCTGCGCCAACTGGATGCCAGCGGCGTTTCCGGCATTGCCGTCGCGCCGATTCCCGATGAAGGTCTGGGCGAAGCCATCAATGACCGCCTGCAACGCGCCGCCGCCCCCGGGGACATCGCATGATCACCGCAGAAACGCTTGAAGCCCTGAAATCCGCCCTAGGCCCCAAAGGCTGGTGCACGGACCCGGATGAACTTGCGCCTTATACACGCGACTGGCGCGGGCGCTGGCAGGGTGAAACGCCGATCCTGTTAAAACCGGCCACAACGGCTGAAACCGCCGAATCTGTCCGGATCTGCGCCGCGGCCGGTATCTCCATCACGCCTCAGGGCGGCAATACCGGACTGGTGGGCGGCTCGCTTCCACAAGGCGAAGTGCTGCTCTCGACGGCACGCATGAAACAGGTGAGAGACGTCGATACCGCAAACGATTCCCTCACCCTCGAGGCCGGCTGCATTCTGGAAACCATCCAGACTGTGGCGGCGGACAATGATCGCCTGTTTCCGCTCAGCCTCGGCTCCCAGGGATCGGCCACGATTGGCGGCCTGATTTCCACCAATGCCGGCGGCGTCCATGTTTTGCGCTATGGCATGATGCGCGATCTGGTGCTGGGCTTGGAAGCAGTGCTGCCCGATGGCCGTATCTGGAAGGGCTTGCGCGGGCTGCGCAAGGACAATTCCGGCTATGATCTCAAACAGCTCTTCATCGGCGCGGAAGGCACGCTGGGGATTGTCACGGCAGCGACGCTGAAACTTTTCCCGCGCCCGTCAGAAATAACGGCCGCTTTTGCCGGCATCCCCTCACCGTCTGCAGCGGTCGAACTCCTCGGCATCGCCAAGGCCGCTTCCGGCGGAACCCTGTCAGCTCTGGAAATCATCCCGCGTAATGCGCTCGATCTTGTTCTCAAACACATTCCCGGCAGCCGTGACCCGCTGGCTGCGGCTCACCCCTGGTATGTCTTGCTGGAAATCGGTGCAGGCCGCCTTGGCGAGGGCCGCGCTGCCATGGAAGCAGCGCTCGAAACCGGCTTTGAAAAAGGCATTGTTGAAGACGCGGTCATTGCCGGGAACGAGGCGCAAGCGCTGGCCCTGTGGCAATTGCGCGAACCCATTGCGGAAGCCGAAAAAGCCCACGGCAAGGCCGCCAAGCATGACGTGTCCATTCCGGTCTCGAAAATTGCAGCCTTCATCGAAGAAGGAACGGCAATCGTGGAGAGAATGGCCGGTGGCGCGGAGGTCATCGCTTTCGGCCATGTCGGCGACGGTAATGTCCATTTCAATGTCATGCGCAAAACCGAAGGCGCCGGTGAGGACTTTGTCGCCTCCATTCTGCCCGTGACAGAAGCCATCTACGGCCTCGTGCAGACATATGGCGGTTCCATCGCCGCCGAACATGGTGTGGGAACGCTGAAAAGCGGCGATCTCGCCCACCACCGCCCGCTGGAAGTCGAATTGATGAAATCCATCAAATCCGCCCTCGATCCAGACGGGATCATGAATCCGCGCGTTCTCATTCCCCGAGGCTGAAACCCGGCCCTTTAAACCCGCGCCGCATCACCCTAGATTTCGGGGCAAGGAGATTGCCATGCTCGTTCTGTTGTCCCCCGCCAAGCTCATGAATTTCGACGACGTCCCGGCCCCGCAAGCGACACAGCCGGAACTGATGGACCGGGCGGCCACGCTGTCAAAGACCACACGAAATCTGACAAAGTCGAAAATTCAGCAGATGATGGGCCTGTCGGATGATCTGGCGCAGCTCAATTACGAGCGCTTCAAGGCCTTCGATCCTGAAAACAAAAGCGGAAAACCGGCGATTCTGACCTTTGCGGGAGATGTCTATCGCGGGCTGGAAGCCTCCAACCTGTCACCTGAGGATTTGAACTGGGCACAGGATCATGTCCGCATCCTGTCAGGGCTATACGGCATTCTGCGTCCGCTGGACCGGATTCAGCCCTACCGTCTGGAAATGGGCACGAAAGTCCGGACCCGGCGCGGCGAGACGCTCTATGACTATTGGGGCAGTGATATTGCCGAAGTGCTGAATGCGGAACTCGACCAGACACCAACGCGGACCATCGTCAATCTGGCCTCGAAAGAATATTTCAGGGCGGTCGATAAAAAGACGCTGAAGGCCAACTTTATCGACGTCTCCTTCAAGGAAGAAAAAGGCGGTAAATCACGTCCGCTTTTCATGTTCACGAAACAGGCGCGCGGCAAGATGGCGCGCTGGATCATCGACAACCGGATCGATGACCCGCTACGTCTGAGCGCCTTCGATATCGATGGCTACCGCTTCGACAAGGCGGCCTCCGGTGACGGTCGGCTGGAATTTTCACGGCCACAGCCTGCGCCCAAGGCTGCAAGGAAAGCCGCCTGATCCCTGAATCTTGAAATGGTGCAATGCAACAATTCCTGCTAAGGGCTGTGTATGAACACGATTCAGACAGACCTGTCCGGTCAGACCGCGATCATCACCGGATCCACCAGCGGCATTGGCGCGGCCCTCGCCGACGGCCTCGCCGCCTGTGGGGCCAACATCATTCTCAACGGGCTGGGCAATGCCGCCGAAATCGAGACTCTGCGCGCGCGCATAGCATCCACGCATGGTGTCGAGGCCCGCTACCACCCGGCCAACATGCTCAAGCCGGACGAAATTGCGGATCTGGTCGGATTTGCCAGCGTCGAATTCGGCCGTCTCGACATTCTGGTCAATAATGCCGGCATCCAGCATGTCGCGAAAATCGAGGATTTTCCCGCTGACAAGTGGGATGCGATCATCGCCATCAACCTGACCTCCGCCTTCCATGCCATCAGGGCCGCCATACCCGTCATGAAAGCACAGGACCGGGGCCGCATCATCAATATCGCGTCGGCGCATGGTCTGGTGGCCTCACCGTTCAAATCCGCCTATGTCGCGGCCAAGCATGGCATGGTCGGCCTGACCAAGACGGTCGCCCTGGAAGTCGCGGAATGCGGAATCACGGCCAATGCCATCTGCCCCGGTTATGTCCGAACGCCGCTGGTTGACGATCAGATCGCCGACACCGCAAGAGCGCGCGGCATCAGCGAGGAAGAGGTCATCCGAGATGTCATGCTGAGCGCCCAGCCGACAAAGAAATTCGTCGAATATGACGAGCTGGTCGGCCTGATGCTCTATCTCGCCTCCGGTGCCGGCGCCTCCTGCAATGGAGCCGCTTTCCCGGTCGAGGGCGGCTGGACGGCGGCTTAAACTGCGCTCACGGCCAGTGTCCCGTCCGGTGCGGGCACGGCCAACTCCAGAAGCAGAGCCGGATCGGTCTCCGGGTCCAGCCAGAGTTTCTGTGCCTCACCGTCGAGAATGACCGGCATCCGGTCGTGATAGTCTGCGGCATCCGCATTGGGCGTCGTTGTCAGAATGGTGAAGGTCAGCTGTTTCTGTCCGTCAGCGCGATCCCGCGCCTCCCACAGACCGGCAAAGATCAAAAGCGCGCCATCAGCCCTTGAAAACCGCCATTTGGTTTTCGCGCCCGGCTTTCCGGTCCATTCATAGAAGGCCCTGGCAGGTACCAGCGCGCGCTTGCGTTTGAAAGCAGACCGGAACATCGGCTTGTCCGCCACGGTCTCGGCCCGCGCATTGAACATGGGGCGGCCGGGCATATCCGTCATCCAGGACGGCTCCAGCCCCCAGCGCATCAGCACAACTTTTGTCCGGCCGTCCTGCCCGACCGCGATCACCGGGCCGGTATCGCCGGGTGAAAAATCCGCATCCCGCACAAAGTCCGGCACCTCCAGCCCCAGCATTTCGCCCAGCGTTTTGGGATCAACCTCGATGTCATAGCGTCCACACATGGGGTGTTCCCGCGTCAATTCCGGTCTAGCTTGGCGCGCGAGGCCACATCGTCAAGGACTGGATATGAGCGAGATAAAACTGCCCCTGACATGCGTCGGTGTTGTTTGCCGGCGCGGAGCAGACGTCCTGCTCGTCAAACGCGGGCGAGAGCCTTTGAAAGGCAAATGGTCCATCCCGGGCGGCAAGATGGAGTTCGGTGAGACGGTCAGAGAAGCGGCCCTGCGCGAGCTGAAAGAGGAGACCGGAATCGAGGCCCGCATCACGCGGCTGATTGATGTCGTCGACTCGATCATGGAGGATCAGCATTATGTGCTGATCGACTTTGAGGCCGAATGGATCAGCGGTGAACCCGTAGCCGCGGATGACGCTGAAGCCGCTGAATTCGTTCCGGTGACAGAGGCGCTTCAGCGTGTGAGCTGGGATCGCACCCGCAAGGTGATCACTCCATGAAAATCGTGCCCTCGGGCCGGAATGCATGAAAGACAAAGGCAAAGGTCACATCATAAGGCCGCAATTGCCAATTGCCATTTTCATCGCGGGCCTCGACTTGTACGCCCGTCACCAAGCGGCCGCCGGAAATGGCTGCCGTATCAAGCGCGGAATTCTGGTCGGCCTGCCGCGTCAGACGAATGTCTCCCGAAATGATTTCGCCGGCCTCGGCGACCAGCGCCAGATTCCAAGCCTGATCATCGACCACTACAACCCGTAACATGGGGGGAATCCCCTCCGGCATTTCGCCCCGGTAAAGGAAAGGCTGCTGCCATAATTCATCATAGCCGACATAGGGATTGCGGCCGTAGGGGAAATTCGGGCGCGGCCGGGACAAGACCTCGCCATCCGAGTGACGCGCCTGAAACTCCGCATAGCTTTCCAGGCGGGAGGGCAACCGGGCAAGCTCTGCTCCGGCCTGATCCCCGGCAATCGCGAGGCCTTCAAATTGCTGCCACAAGGATTCCGTTTCATGATCCCACATGATCAAATCTGAATTCCGCAGCAGACCGGATACACCGAGTGTGAGGGTTTGCCCTTCGAGACGCCGGTCAAAAACAATAGCCGCATTGCAAAGCGGGCAATAGGTGACAGCAACCGGAATACCGCCAATCCGATCATTCACGATTTCATGCAGAGTGAGTATCTGAAGCGGGTAGGCCCGTGCAACGCCCTCCACTTCCACCGATATCACGGGTTCCGAGCCTTCAAGCCAAGTGATATCGGCTTGGGGTTCGAATGCCGGATCGTAAACCGGCGGAATGCCGTCCCGGCCCACCCCTCCGGAGATAATCTCGCCCGGATCAACCAGAGCTTCCGAAAAATCAATGTCCGGCCAGGCCCGCGCCACGCGCGATGAAACCTGGGCCAAAGCCTGTGCCGCTATGCCAGCAGAAAGGAGGATTGAGAGGAAGAGCAGTCGTGAAATCTTGTTCATGATCAAAATCTGGACAAAACATGCTGACATGGCCAATCAATTGATTGTCAGTTCGGCGTGAACCGGTCGCGGTCATCGGTTAGGATCAGAGTTATGCGGTGGCTCATTATCTCCCTCCTTGTTTTAACTGCGCCTGCAATGGCGCAACAAAAACCGGGCACTTTTGCCTCGAGCGAGGGTCATCAGGAATCAGAGGGTGGTGCCAATCCGTTTAATGATCCGGGCCGCACCCTGCCCTATCTCGCTTACACGCTGGGACAATTGCATTATCTCGCCTATGCCTGCGAGGGCGAAGACACTCAGGCTTGGCGCATTCGCATGATCGAGCTTCTCAGGCTTGAAGCGCCTCTGACCGGCTATCGGCGCGAGCGTTTGATCGATGCCTTCAATGACGGCTATCAGGTCGAACAGCGCGCCCGTATCCGCTGTGGCGCGCAAGCGGAAGCCGAACGCCGCAATCTCGCCCGCCGCGGCGCGCAGATGAGCCAGGCCCTGCTCAACGAAGTGCTGGACTAGCCATAATAATCGCCTTCGGCGGCGCGCAATTTGGATTCTTCCTTGTGCGGCGGGAAGACTTCCAGCTTCACATGCTGACGGCGATTGGTTGAAATCACGAAAAACCGCTTTTCCGGATATTCCATCTTGCATTCCAGCATCGCCGAGGTGATCAGATCCACATTCTTGGGATCATCATCGGACATGCCGAAACTGTGCGGCAGATCCCGGCCATAGGCATCCAGG
>PFFX01000091.1:20600-20776 GCA_002783385.1 Rhodobacterales bacterium CG15_BIG_FIL_POST_REV_8_21_14_020_59_13
CAATTCGACAAAACCTTCCCGACCCTGGATTGCTCGGCCTGCATCCTGACCCCCAAGATGGTCAGCGCGGGCAACCATAAAAATATCACCCTGCTGACGTGGAGCGAGGTGGAGAATGTTTCGGGTTACGTGGGCAACTTCACCGTGACCATCCGCAAGAAAGCCCGCTACGTGGA
>PFFX01000130.1 GCA_002783385.1 Rhodobacterales bacterium CG15_BIG_FIL_POST_REV_8_21_14_020_59_13
CGCTGCAGGCCGAGATCGAGGTGCTGTAGGGATGGACAATCTCCTCTCTCCCGACATGCAGCTGTCTCAGGCGCTCTCCGGTGCGTCTTCGGGGCGTGAACCCGCGCTGCGCCGTGTCGCCAACGAGGAAGAGGCGCGCCAGGTTGCCGAGGACTTCGAGGCCTTCTTCCTGTCGCAGATGGTGGAAGCCATGTTCAAGGGCGTGGGCGAGAATAATCCGTTTGGCGGCGGGGCCGGCGAGCAGGCCTTTTCCGGCCTGCTGCACGAAGAATATGCCCGCGTCATGGCGGGTACGGGCGGGCTTGGCCTGTCGGACAATCTGACCGCCGAAATCCTTCGCTATCAGGAGACGATGTCATGAGCCTTCTGGCCGCCAATAATCCCACCGAACGCGCCGAGGCGCTGATCCTTATGACCTCGCGCCTGACCGCTCTGATCGAGCAGGAGACCGCCCTGTTTGAAGCGCGGCGGCCGCTGGACACGCAATCCTTCCAGGACGAGAAATCCAAGCTGGCGACGATCTACCGGCGCGAGATTGCCGCCGTGAAGCAACAGCCCGACCGGCTGGAGGGCGCGCCCGCTACGCTCAAGCGGCAGCTGAAGGACGAGACGGAGCGCTTTACCGCTGCGCTGGAGGCCAATGGCCGCGCGGTCGAGGCCCTGCGGGTTCTGACCGAGGGCATTGTCCGCGCCGTCGCCGATGAAGCCGCGCGGGTCAAGGATCAGGATGCGGGCTATGGCCCTGGCACGCGCCGCCCGGCGACGCCGTCGATTGCGGTGAATCAAAGGGCGTAAATACAAACTACGTCATGGTAAGGTGCCGCCGCAGGCGGCCTCGAACCACGCAGCGCGCTGGACCGGGTCCTTCGAGGCTCCCCCGGATCAAGTCCGGGGTCGCACCTCAGGATGAGGTGAATTATTCTGACTAGAAAAACCCGCCGCCCGCAGGGCCACCGCTCTGCAGCCGGGCAAGGCCGGCGGAGTAATTGGCGATCTGCGCCGTGAGATAGGCCGGAACCGGGCCATTGCGATTGCCCTTGCCCTCGCCGTTGAGCAGGTCTTTCAGCGCTTGCGGCGTGGTCAGGTCGCGATAGGCGCGCTGGACCACAGTCATGGCATCTTCCAGCGCCTTCGCCGCGGCCTTGGCGCGGTCCCGGTTGGCGATGGAGAGGTCACCGGACAGCTCCAGCGCGAAGACTTTCGGCGCGGCCGAGCTCTTGTCGCGATCAAGGAAGCTTTCCTTGCCCGTCACCGATCCCGCGCTCAGGCCCAGCCCGGCGAGCGCATCGCGGCCTTCGGACCCGGCAAAGAGCTCGATGGTGACATTCGGCTTGGGCGTGATGCGCAGCACATCGCCGTCCTTGCTGCGGCGGACATCGCCGGAGCCATCGAGCACCAGGGCGGCGTTGATCTTGAAGGTGACGGCGCGCAGCGTGTCATCGGAATCAATGGTGATTTTCTTGCGCCGCCCGCCCTCAACCGAGAGATAGAAGAAGTCGCCCTCGCGCACCGAAGTGCGGTCGGTGACAACGCGGCTGTCGGCATAGGCCAGCGTGCCCGATGGCAGGCCGAGATCGTCCAGCACGCTGTCGCCCTTGGGGTCAATCGCGATGCCGGTGGCGGCTGACACCCCGCCGCGCCCGGAAATCTGGGTGGCAAAGCCGGCCGCGCCAGTCGCGGCATCCAGCGAGGCCACAAAGGCGTTGCGGGTGCCGTTCTGTGTTGCCCCGGCAAGCTCGCCGGTGGTCTTGCCGGCGAGATAGACCGTACCGCCGGAAACCTGCACCGCGCTGGCGCTGTCATCGGCATCGGAGCCGACAAATTGCGTCCATTGCGTGGTGGGCGCGGCGCCATCGGTGAGCTTGACGACGACCGCATCGCGGCCGCCGGAATGGGCGGTCAGGGGCGCGCTGGGCGCAAAGCCCGCACCCGCCGAACCGGCAAAATAGATGTCATTTCCGTCAACGGTCAGGCCGCCAATCGCGCCATCTTCCAGATCGCCGAGATCGGCTTCCCAGAGCGCGGCGGAATTGCCGTCGCCGCTGTCATATTTGCGCAGGATTGCCCGGCCATCCTCATTGCTGGCAACCAGAAGACCGCCATCCGAGGCGATGGCCACGGCCTCGGCGCGTTCATCACCAACTGTGCCGATGCGGCGGGTGAAATCCAGCGTGCCATCGGCATTGAAAGCGCGGACATAGCCGTCATTGGCGCCGCCCTGATGGCCTTGCCCGCCAAAGGCGGTGGCGGCCTGTCCGGCGACGAAGATGCGGCCATCCGCGGCGACGGTGACGGCGGCGGGGCGGTCATTGCCGGTGCCGCCAAAGCGTTGCAGCCATTGCTCCACACCAGCGGCATTGAATTTGGCGACGAAGCTGTCCGAGCCGCCAATGTCGGTGGTGGTCCCCAGCGTGCCCTGGACGGAGCCTGCGACGACGATATTGCCCTCAGCATCCACGGTCAGGCTGGCCCCGGCCGCCTCGTCAGCGGCGCCGAGCGTGCGGGTCCAGACGGTCTTGCCGGTGGAATCGATCTTCTGCAGGACGAGATCGCTCTCGCCCTTGACGATGCGGCCGTCAATGCCGGCGCTGGTCTTGCCCAGCACATAGAGCGCGCCATCCGCGCCCAGCGCCGTGGCCGTAATTTCCAGAGGATTGGCTTCGGTGGTGGTCTTTTCCGTGCCGTCATCCTTGACTGTGGTGATCTCGTCCGCGCCCGCTTCCAGACGCCGGGAAAATTCGGACGCCGGCGTGCCGGAGGCCAGATCCGTCAGCTTGATGACCTGGCCTGCGGCGGTGTCGCCCAGTCCGGTATTACCGGCGAGATAGACAGCGGGGCTGGCCGAGGCGGCGGAAAAGGTGAGCACTTCGGTCGACGCGCCGGAGATTTTGAAGCCGAAATTATTGCCGGGGATGATGCCGTTCTCGTCTTTCTCGCCGATCTTCACGCGCTCGAAGCGCGAGATCATCTCGGCGGCTTCCAGCTGTGAATTGATGTGGGCGGCGATATTGTCGAGATTGCGCGGCGTTGCGCCCATATCGGCCAGATTGATGTTGATATCGGTGGTCGTGCCGGATTTTTTCACAGAGACGGTGAACTGGACGTCGCCGGTCAGGGCCGCGACCTCGGCATCGAACTCCCCGGAATGGAGAATGCCGGTTGTGTATTCCGACAGGCCGCGCTTGATCGCCACGCCGGCCTCGGCCTTGGACAATTCCTCACCCTTGAGGACGCTGACGCCCTGAAGGTCGATATCCTGGAAGAAGCTGTCAAGCTGGCCCATGCCCTCGGCAAAGCGGCGGTCGAGGAAGGTGCGGCGGCTGTCAATCGTGGTCTTGTCGGCGGCCTCATTGGCCAGCGCATAGAGGCGGCGCAGCCCCTGATGCATGGAAAACAGCGTCTTGATGTCGGTCGAGGCATCGGTGCCGGAAAACTCCGACAGTTTTGAATCGAAGAATTTGCCACTGGCCAGCACCTTGCGGCTGACCTCGTCGAGACCGGTGATCTCACCGCGCACATCCCAGGGCGGGCGGACATCCTTGCCCTGCTGTGCGGCCGGGTTGATCTCGTCTGCACCCGATGCGCGTGGTGCCAGGTTAGCAAGACGCGTCGCGGTCTGGGCCTGATACCACCCGGTCAGGGCAGAGAAATCAAAGGGCGTGATATTCACGCGGGCACACTCCAGCCAGTTGACCTTCGAATGTGCGCCCGAGACATTGGGAATTCGTTTATTTTATTGGTGAATGGGGAGCGACGGAGTGCTCAGAATTTATGGTCGATTCCGGCGTCTTTCATAATTGCATTTGCCGTATGGCGGCTCTTGCTGGATCGCGGCACCAAAACCCGCGTCCCGTCCGGGCCGATCCATTTTTCGTGGCTACCCTTTCCGCCTTTCGCACGGTGAAAGCCAGACTTTTTCAGATAAGAGATGATATCCTTGTAATAGCCTTCGGGCATCGTCCGGACCTAGACGGGCGCGGGGGCGCCGTCCGGGCGTTGCCAGATAATTCCCGGGAACAGTTTTTCTGAAAAGTATGATTCAAGTGTTTGGCGGCCCAAATTCGGCTTGATGTGATTGTCGAATATCAGCTCACGTGCATGTTCGAATATGACAGATTCAAACTCTTCCAGTGTCGCTGCCTCGATATGCAGGCCCTTGATATCGCTTTCCGAGACATAGACTTTCGCCTCATCATCCCAAAGTGCGCGGATAAAGAATGTGCTCCCGGATACTGGTTTCATGACCGTTTTCCTGACTGAACTCTGGTCCGTCAGCCTCTGTGTGGCTTGCTTCGATGTTGTATAATCTAGGCATTCGCGCCCGGCACCGCAATGGACGG
>PFFX01000007.1:0-4383 GCA_002783385.1 Rhodobacterales bacterium CG15_BIG_FIL_POST_REV_8_21_14_020_59_13
TCCTGTCTGCCGGATGAACTGGCAAACCAAAAACAAAAAGGATGACCATCATGGATCGATTGAGCGTAACCCTCGCAGCTGTTCTGCAAATCGGCTTCACCCTCGCTGTCTTTGGCGGCGTGATCCTGGCGATTGCACCGACGCTGGCATGATCGGCATATGAAACGGGGAGCCTTGGCTCCCCGTTTCGATGTCAGGCTAAGTGGCGGCCGGTCTGGCGCGGACCGCCAGAAACAGCATCAGCACCGTGGCCAGAATGACCAGCACGGCGCTGACGCCGAGCGCTGGTCCGAGCGTCACGATATCGCCCCCGCCATAGAGTTTGTAGAGCGCAACAATCATGATGGCCGCACCGGCATGATGCAGGCCGAGTTGCGCCCAGGCCAGCAGGCCGGAGCCCATTTTCCAGTCCCGGTTCAGGATCGCCCAGAGCACGGGCAGGACGCCGCCCACCAGCATGATGTGCGAATGGGTCGGCATTTGCCCGTGATCCTGCGTGCGGCCCATATGCTCACCCAGCGCCATGCCGGTAATCAGCCACAGCAGGCCCAATACCAGATGTATCCGGTCAACTTTCATGGAAATCTCCCCTGTTCCCACGGCGAGACTAGCCGGGACGGAAGCGTTCACAAAACAGATTCTAGGGCTCGATGATGCGCACCGCGTAATATTCCTGCGTCCAGAGCCGGTAGAGCAGCCAGGCTGGCACCCCCGTCGTCTCCCGCAGATAGTCGGCCTGCGAGGCATGAATGCGCCAGGCGCGGGTCTTCAGCGAAGCATCCACAGTCAGCGCAAAGTCCGGATCCGGCTGCAGATCGGCAACGCGGGCATAGCGCTCCCCGCCAAAGCGCTGCGTGCCCGGCCGCGACACCAGCGTATAGGCCAGCGTCACCGCCTCACCGCGCTGGCGGGCATAGGCCTGCGTCGCGGCAAGCGCGGCCCGCCCCATCGCCATGTGGTCCGGATGCAGGGAAACACCGCTCGGCGGATGAAAACCGACCACGGCATCCGGTTGCAGCCGCACCAGTTCTTCCAGCACGCGCGCGGTCAGTTGCGCCTCGCTCACCGCCTCCGCCACACCGCCATCAGGCAGGCCCAGCACGACCTGCGCGTCCAGCCCCAGCGCAAAGCCGTGACGCCGCAGCTCGCCTTCGCGCACCACGCCAAGATGCTCCTGCGCAACAATCTCCGGGTATTGTGTTCCTGCCTCGCCGCGTGTCGCCGTCACCGTCGCCACAAAGGCGCCCTCCTCCACCGCCCGGCTGATCAGCTCGGTGGCGGTGATTTCGTCATCGGGATGGGCAAAGACGAGCACAATGCGCTCGGCATTGAGCGCCCCGGTGACGCTTTGCGCCACCTCGACATCCGGTTCGGCAAAGATCGAGCGTCCATACCAGAGGGCGGCCCGTGAGCCGACGAGCAGGACGATAGCGAGCACAATCGCCGAGAATATCAAGCCTCTGATTGTCAAATCGTCATCGACCAATTTTCGATCACGAACTTCGTGGCTTGCGCGACACTGTATGCCCAAGTGATGCTGATAAGAGATCCTATTATTAGGTACTCGCTGGCTATTTTTGTCTCTTTGAATCTCAGTAGCGATTTTAATGCAATTACAAATCCTATTGCCGCTACTTGGCCCAAAAAGACCAGACCATAAATTATCGATCTTTCGATTAAACCGATCCAAGCGCCGCCTGGCGGAGATAAATTCTGGGTTTCTTCGTCAGTGGAGCTGTTTTCAGTCTCTCGTCGGAACGGCACCATAAACATGGCAATTGAAAACTGGCCGACCCTCGTAGCCGTTATAAATCCCGCCAAATGGATGTGAATTAGTGTCAGTGTCTGAATGTTCGAATTCACTTGCCACCAAAACCCATCACTCAAAGTGACATTAATCATACTTGCCGCTGCTGCTATGACGGCAATATGAGCAATCTGATCGATCCAAAACGTCCACAATTCAGCTCGTTTAAACTGATTGAGCCACGACCATCGATCCAGAAAGATCTTTCCAAGATCAATACATACATGGCTAAGGGTAATAATAATGATCAGAATTGCTGCCGATAGCGTTGCCGCACCAATCGCAATAATAGCTGTCGCGGCCACGATGATCGCGTGAGCAATCATTGCCCAAACCAATATGTTTCTTTTTCCGCTTTTTTTAGCTTTTGCGATGCAGTCGAACTGAAGAACAAAATCAGCCAGCAGATGAGCTGAAATTAGGGCTGCAAACATTTCAAGCATGATTAGCCCTGCTCAGACCTAAAAACCAATTTTGGGTGACAAATCAAAGTTCACCCGTTTTTGGTTTTTTTGTTCATGATTGCCAGCTTCTCTCAAAAAGCCTGATAGCCTCATTTAGGGCGGGACCATCGCCACGCGCAAACAACTTCTGAACCTGTTGATAGCTCGTGCCGTCAGTTTCTGCCGCTTCCCTAAGCGTCGTCTCACGTCGGCCACCAAGCAGACTAAACACCTCAGCTTGCCGGACTGTCCAGCCCGAAGACAAAGCATCTGCTAAGCCAAATGTGGCTTGAATTAAGTCGATAAGCCGCCGGTCCTCAATGTCTTGGTCGAACCGAAAGCGATCTCGCTTACTCATGGAATCGAGCCCACGGCCCGACAAAAGAAAAGCAGGACCGTCCGAAGACCCGGTCGATGCACCAATCGACGCCCGACCGACACCAATGGAAATCCTCGAATCAAGACTCTTGTCTACCTGCTTGACAGCCGCGCGAACCAGTAAACAAACACGTAGCGATAGTTCTGGGGAGGATAGCCCAAACTGCCATCCATCACCACGAAAACGCTCGACGGGGATAATCTCCACATCGAATTCTTTAGCAACAGAATGAACGCATGCATCCAGTTGCTGAAATACGCCCTCAATCTGAATGCCCGACATTTCGGTTGAGTCTACCAAATCGCCAGTGAAAACCGCATAAGACGTATTCAAAAGGGGAGCCCCAACACAGCCTGAATATGCATATCACAAAATTATCGCACAAAAAGTCTTCAGATCACAGATTGCGCTTCGCTCTCAATTCCCGCCACTTCGCCAGCCGCTCGCCGATCGCGGCTTCCCGGCCCCGGTCGGTGGGTTCATAGAAAACCGGCCGGTCTTTCATTGTATCCGGGAAATAATCCTGTCCGGAAAATCCGCCTTCGGCATTATGGTCGTAGGCATAACCCTCGCCATAGCCCTCGGACTTCATCAGCTTCGTGGGCGCGTTCAATATGTGTTTGGGCGGTGGCAGGGAGCCCGTCTCGCCCGCCGCCTTTCTGGCGGCCTTGAAGGCGTTATAAACCGCATTCGACTTTGGCGCGCAGGCAAGATGGACGACAGCCTGCGCCAGCGCCAGCTCGCCTTCCGGTGATCCGAGAAAATCATAGGTTTCCTTGGCCGCCAGCGCCGCGTGAATGGCGGTCGGATCGGCGAGGCCGATATCCTCATTCGCCATCCGCACCAGACGGCGCGCCAGAAACAGCGGGTCTTCACCGCCTTCCAGCATCCGCGCCAGCCAGTACAGCGCCGCATCAGGGTCCGAGCCGCGCACCGACTTGTGCAGGGCGGAAATCAGATTGTAGTGCTCGTCCCGGTCGCGGTCATAGACCGGCGCGCGGCGCTGCAGATAGGTGGCCAGATCCTCACGGCCCAGTGGCGTATCGCGGTTCAGGGAAAACAATTCCTCGGCCAGATTGAGCAGATAGCGCCCGTCACCATTGGCCAGATCCAGAACCGCCGACCGGGCCTGCGCCGTCACCGGCAGTTTGCGCTCGGTTTCCGCTTCGGCCCGCTGGATCAGCAATTCAAGACTGTCCGCCTCCAGCCGTTTCAGCACCAGCACCTGGGCGCGCGACAGCAGCGCCGCATTCAGCTCGAAACTGGGATTTTCGGTCGTTGCCCCGACCAGGGTGATGATGCCCTCTTCCACCACCGGCAGGAAACCGTCCTGCTGGGCCCGGTTGAAACGGTGGATTTCGTCAACGAACAGCAGCGTGCCGCGCCCCGCCTGCCGCCGCGCCCGGGCGCGGTCAAAGGCTTTCTTGAGGTCGGCCACGCCGGAAAAAACAGCCGACAGGGGCTCGAATTCCAGGCCGGATTCCTCCGCCAGCAGCCGCGCAATCGTCGTCTTGCCCACGCCGGGCGGGCCCCACAGAATGATGGAGGCAAATCGCTTCTGCGCCCGCATCCGCGCGATGGGCCCCTCGCCTTTCAGGAGATGGTCCTGCCCCACCACCTCATCCAGCGTTTTCGGGCGCAGCCGGTCGGCCAGCGGACGCGGCGCATCATCTTCCAGACCAGCAGCTTCAAAGAGTGAACTCATGGGCGTAGTCTAGCGCACGTCAAGGAGGGACGCACCATGAAGAAAACGG
>PFFX01000007.1:4444-4658 GCA_002783385.1 Rhodobacterales bacterium CG15_BIG_FIL_POST_REV_8_21_14_020_59_13
CGGGGCCGAGGAGCTCGAACGCTTCGATCATGAGGGCAAGCTGGGCCACGCCACCTTGCGCATCAATGATCATCTCCTCATGCTCGCCGATGAATTTCCCGAAATGGAAGACATGACCGGCAATGTCGCCCCGCCCACGCTGGGCGGCCGCACCACTTTCACCATCAATCTGACCGTCGATGATGCCGACAAATGGTTCGACCGCGCCATCAGG
>PFFX01000007.1:4671-4859 GCA_002783385.1 Rhodobacterales bacterium CG15_BIG_FIL_POST_REV_8_21_14_020_59_13
CAATCCGCCCGGTGACCGATGAATTCTTCGGCCGCCACGGCAAGCTGCGCGATCCCTTCGGCCATGTCTGGAGCGTGGTGACGCTAAAGGAAGAGCGGCTGTCCTAGAGCTGCAGATTGGCTTCCTGGCGGCGGCCCCGGCGCTCAATCGCAATGGGCCAGGATTTGAGATCATCCTGCCCGTCCAGC
>PFFX01000007.1:4943-20574 GCA_002783385.1 Rhodobacterales bacterium CG15_BIG_FIL_POST_REV_8_21_14_020_59_13
GCGGCAGATCCACGCTGAATGGACAGGACCACGACGCCACGGGCAAACGGGTCAAATCCGACTTCCTGGTTGAAGGCGGGCGAAAGCTCGACCAGCTCCAGTCCGGCCAGTGGATTACGACCCTCGATCACACGGCGGGCCGGTTCGGTCTCACCCGGCGCCACCTCGACCGGCACATCAACGACACTGCGCTCACCGTCACGAAGGATCGCAAAGCGGGAGGCTTCGCCGATGGCCCGCGTCGCATAGCGGAAGCGCGCGCCGGGCTCGTCATTCACATCGACATCATCAATGGCGAGGACTATATCGCCCTGCCGCAATCCGGCTTCATCTGCCGCAGCGCCGGGATAGATATCGGAGACCAGCGCCCCTCGCGGGCGATCAAGTCCGAGCGAATTGGCGATATCCCCGGTCACGGTTTGCAGGCGTGCGCCCAGCCATGGCTGGATCAGCTCGCCCTCGGTCAGGGCCGCATCCACAACCCGGCGGACCATTTCAACGGGGATCGCAAAGCCGATCCCGTTGGACCCGCCCGAGCGCGAATAGATCGCCGAATTCACGCCAATCAGGGAGCCATCCATATTGATCAGCGCGCCACCGGAATTACCCGGGTTGATGGCCGCATCGGTCTGGATGAAGAAGGCAAAATCCGAGACCCCGACCTCTGTCCGCGCCAGAGCGGAGACGATGCCCGAGGTCACGGTCTGGCCCACACCGAAAGGATTGCCGATCGCCAGAACCAGGTCCCCGATCTCGGCCGTGCCAGGCCGTGCCATCGGCATTGCCGGAAGTGGTTCGTCAGTAATGATGCGCAGAACGGCCAAATCGGTCTGCTCGTCGGCAATCAGGATTTCAGCGTCAAATTCCCGCCGGTCATTCAAAACGATGCGCAATTCATCCGCACTTTGCACGACGTGATTATTGGTCACCACGACGCCGGTGGAATCCACAATAACGCCGGAGCCAAGCGATCCTTGCTGGCGCGGACCCTGCTGGCCGAAGAAGCGGTTGAAGAACGGGTCCATCTGCCGCTGCACGGTGCGTGTGGAATAGACATTCACCACCGCCGGCGCAGCTTCCCTGACAATCGGCGCAAAGGACAATTGCATCTGGGCCTGATTGTCGGGGACTTCGCGGAAGCTGTCATCCGCCAGCGTCTCGCTCACGGGCGGCGTCTCGGCATCTGTCAGATCAACCCGGTCATCCTGAGCCTGGCAGGCCGAAGTGAACAGGGCTGCGGCTGTCAGGACTGAAAGCGCAAATCGTGTCATCTCGACTCTCCGATTGTTCGTGTACATAAGGCCACTAGATAGGAAAAAGGCGGCTCCCGTAAAGAAGCCGCCTTCATCATGAATTGCGCATGAAGTGAAGATTACTCTTCAGAAAAGTCTTCCATCGCCGCAACGCGGGCACGATCGCCTGCCCCGCGCGCTGATGTATCGCGGTCCACCAGTTCGATAACCGCCATCGGCGCATTGTCACCATGGCGGTAGCCGGCTTTCAGAACACGCGTGTAGCCGCCATTACGCTCGGTATAGCGCGGGCCAAGCGTTTCAAACAGCTTGCCGACCTGCTCGATATTGCGGACCTTGGAGATGGCCTGACGGCGGGCATGCAGATCACCGCGTTTTGCGAGCGTGATCAGCTTGTCCATGAAAGGCTTCATTTCCTTGGCTTTGGGAAGTGTGGTGACGATCTGCTCATGTTCAATGAGCGAGGCCGCCATGTTGGCAAACATGGCCTTGCGGTGCGAAGTGGTACGACCGAGTTTGCGATGAGCGATGCCGTGACGCATGGCGGTTTCTCCAAAAGTGTCAGATCAGGGGGATTTCACAATCGCCGTGACTAGACGTTTTCCTCATATTTCTTGGCAAGATCCTCGATGTTCTCCGGCGGCCAGTTCGGCGCTTCCATACCCAGATGCAGACCCATCTGGGCAAGAACTTCCTTGATCTCGTTGAGCGATTTGCGGCCAAAATTCGGGGTCCGCAGCATTTCTGCCTCGGACTTCTGAATCAGGTCGCCGATATAGACGATATTGTCGTTCTTCAGGCAGTTTGCGGAACGGACAGACAATTCCAGCTCGTCAACCTTCTTGAGAAGCGCCGGGTTGAAGTCCAGCTCGGGACGATCGTCCTCTGCCGGGCGGGCCTCAACGGCTTCCTCGAAGTTGATGAAAATCTGGAACTGATCCTGAAGAATGCGTGCAGCGAAAGCCACAGAATCTTCCGGTGTTACTGTGCCATCGGTTTCAATGTCCAGCACCAGCTTGTCATAGTCCAGAACCTGACCTTCACGAGTGTTTTCCACGCGATAGGCCACGCGCTTGACCGGGCTGTAGAGCGAGTCGATGGCAATCAGGCCGATCGGTGCGTCTTCCGGACGATTGCGCTCAGCCGGGACATAACCCTTGCCGCTATCGACGGTCAGCGTGAAACGGATTTCAGCGCCCTCGTCCAGCGTACAGATAACATGGTCCTTGTTGACGATTTCGACGTCAGCGGTTTCCTCGATGTCGGCCGCGGTGACTTCACCCGGTCCGGACTTGCGGAGCACAACGCGCTTCTCACCCTCATTGTGAACACGCAGGGCTACACCCTTCAGGTTCAGAACGATATCGGTGACATCTTCACGCACGCCCGGAATAGAAGAAAATTCATGCACAACGCCGTCAATCTGCAGCGATGTGATCGCGGCCCCCTGAAGCGAGGACAGCAGCACACGCCGCAACGCATTGCCCAGCGTCATACCAAAGCCGCGTTCCAGCGGTTCGGCGATGATGGAGGCGCTGCGTTCCGGGTCGTGGCCCGGCTTCACCTCGGGTTTCATCGGACGAATGAGTTCTTGCCAGTTCTTCTCGATCACGGGTTAAACCCCTTCTTTCGCGCGCCAGGCCGGACATCCGGTGGCGCGAATTCTCAACTTCTCTGATGCCCCCGGCGGGAGATCAGACCCGGCGGCGTTTCGGCGGCCGGCAACCATTATGCGGGATCGACGTCACATCACGAATGGATGTGATGGTCAGACCGGCCGCCTGCAATGCGCGAAGGGCTGATTCGCGGCCCGAACCCGGACCGGAAACATTGACTTCCAACGTCTTCATGCCGTGTTCCATCGCCTTCTTGGCGGCTTCTTCCGCAGCGATCTGGGCTGCATAAGGTGTCGACTTGCGTGACCCCTTGAACCCGTTGGCACCAGCTGTTGACCAGGCAATCGTATTGCCTTGCGCGTCAGTTATGGTCACCTTCGTATTGTTGAAGCTTGCACTGACGTGAGCCACACCCGAAGTGATGTTCTTACGCTCACGGCGTTTAATGCGTTCTGGTGCTTTTGCCATGACTTGGCCGCCTTATTTCTTCTTGCCGGCAATCGGCTTGGCCGGGCCCTTGCGGGTCCGGGCATTGGTGTGTGTGCGCTGGCCGCGAACAGGCAGGCCACGGCGATGCCGCAGGCCCCGATAATTACCAAGGTCCATGAGACGCTTGATATTCACAGCCACTTCGCGGCGGAGATCTCCCTCCACCGTAAAGTCACGGTCAATGGTTTCGCGGATCTGGATAACTTCCGCGTCCGAGAGTTGGTTGACACGCCGTTCAGAGGCAATGCCGACTTTCTCGCAAATCTCTTTCGCCTTCGCGGGACCGATCCCGTGAATGTAGCGAAGCGCGATTTCAACGCGCTTGTTCGTCGGAATGTTGACGCCGGCGATACGTGCCACAATGCTCTCCTTAACTCAATTCGCACCAATCACAGACGGTAAAACCACCCCGGCAGATCGCCGGACGAGGCAACACCGCCCTTTTTCGCGAAGGGCGCTATCTATATTGTCCGCACACCCCCCGTCAACCGGGGAGATTGCGGGATGTCATCAATCGTCGAGAGCTGCTGCAATCGCAGCGGAAACCGCTTCGATTGACCCCATGCCATCAACATCCACAACCTTGCCCGATGCCGTGTAGTACGGAATCAGCGGCGCAGTTTGCGTTTCATAGGCCTCAAGGCGCACCTTGAAGGCTTCCACCGTATCGTCAGCGCGGCCTTCTTCCTCGGCGCGCTTGGCCATACGGCGGACTAATTCTACCTTGTCGACCACCAGGCGGATCACCTTATCGACCTGCGCACCGCGAGCGGCGAGCGCCTTGTCCAGCGCTTCAGCCTGCGCAACGGTGCGCGGAAATCCGTCAAAGATCGCACCACCGGCTTTTTCAGCTTCCGGCAGGCGCTCCTCAATCAACTCTATTACAATCGCATCAGAGACGAGATTGCCGCTATCCATGACGGCGGCGACACGTTTGCCGAGCTCGGTCCCTGCTGAACGCGCCGCGCGCAGCATGTCACCTGTGGACAGCTGAACCCAGCCGCGCTGTTCAACCAGACGCTTGGCCTGGGTCCCCTTGCCGCATCCGGGAGGTCCGAACAAAACCAGATTCATCGGTTACGGCCCCGGAGTTTCTGCTTCTTGATCAGGCCTTCATACTGGTGCGCCAGCAGGTGGGACTGGATCTGCGTGACAGTATCCATGGCCACGGACACAACAATGAGGATGGCGGTACCACCCAGAGCGAAAGTGACAGCCCCGGCCGCACCCGCCGTCAAAAGTTCGGGGATCAACACGACGACTGCCAGATAGACCGCGCCAATCATGGTCAGGCGGGTCAGCACGTAATCAAGATATTCCGCCGTGCGCTTGCCCGGGCGGATACCCGGAAGGAAGCCACCATATTTGCGAAGATTCTCGGCCACTTCCTCCGGATTGAAGACAATCGAGGTGTAGAAGAAAGCGAAGAAGATCACCATGGCGCCATAGAGCGCGATGAAAAGCGGTTGCCCGCGTCCCAGCTGCGCCGCAATCAGCTGCAGCCAGTCCGGACCGGTGGTCGCCCACATATTCGCAACGGTTGTTGGCAGCAAGAGCAGCGAGGTGGCAAAGATCGCCGGAATCACACCAGCCGTATTCAGCTTCAGTGGCAGGAAAGAGGTGTCACCGCCGACCATCCGCTGGCCCTGCTGACGCTTGGGGTATTGAACCAGCAGCCGGCGTTGCGACCGTTCGATAAAGACCACGAAGGCAAAGGTCGCGATCATCAGGGCAAGGATGCCCAGCAGCGCGCCACCTGAAATCTGTCCCTGACGGGCCTGCTCGAAAAGGCTGTAGATCAGACCCGGAATGACGGCAATGATGCCGGTAAAGATAATCAGCGAGATCCCGTTGCCAACGCCGCGGGAGGTAATCTGCTCGCCCATCCACATCAACAACATGGTGCCGCCGACAAAGGTCAGCGTCGTCGAAACAAGAAAGAACAGGCCCGGATTCAGGGCAACCGTTTGCCCGTTCACCCCAGGCTGCATCATCGACATGGCGATTGCACCGCCCTGTACAGCGGCCAGAAGCACGGTCAGATAGCGCGAATACTGATTGATCTGCTTGCGGCCCTGCTCGCCGCCTTCCTTCTTGAGCTTCTCGAGTGAGGGCACGGTTGCGGCCATCAGCTGCATAATGATCGAAGCGGAAATATAGGGCATCACATTCAGGGCAAAAATCGCCATCCGCTCAACGGCACCGCCGGAGAAGATATTGAAAACGCCCACAACCCCGCCAGCCTGGCTATCGAATAAAGCCTGATACTGGACCGGGTCGATGCCGGGAACAGGAATATAGGTACCGAGACGATAGGCCACGAGGACGGCCAGTGTGAAGAATATCCGTTGCTGCAGCTCTTTAGCCTTCGCGAAGGACGCGAAGTTGATGTTTGATGCAAGCTGTTCAGCAGCAGAAGCCATGGCCTATCCTCGCGATCCGCTGACTATTCAGCGGCCTTGTCAGAAACTTTGGCCTTCGGCGCCACGATGGTGATTTTGCCACCGGCTTTCTCGACGGCTTCGATCGCCGTCTTGGTCGCGCCTGCAACCGTGATCTCTACTTTGGACTTCAACTCGCCTTTCGCAAGGAGGCGGACGCCATCCTTTACACGGCGAACGAGGCCGGCAGCGACCAGCACACCGGCATCAATCGGCTTCTTGGCATCGATCTTCTTCTCGGCAATCGCCTTTTCCAGACGGCCGATATTCACTTCTGCGAACGCCAGACGGTTGGGCTTGTTAAAGCCCCGCTTCGGCAAACGCATGTGAAGCGGCATCTGACCGCCTTCAAAGCCCTTGATCGCCACGCCAGAGCGCGATTTTTGACCCTTGACACCACGGCCGCCGGTCTTGCCTTTGCCGGAACCGATACCGCGGCCCACACGGGTGCGGGTCTTGGTCGAGCCGGCATTATCGCGCAATTCATTGAGACGCATAATCATTCTCCTTCGAAGCAGCGGCCTGAGGCCTACTCCCCGACGATTTCCACCATGTGCGAGACCTTGCGGATCATTCCGCGGACTGCTGGTGTGTCTTCCAGTTCGCGCACGCGGCCGATCTTGTTCAGACCGAGGCCGGTGAGCGTTCTTTGCTGATCCTGCGGGCGCCGGATGGCGCTACCGGTTTGCCGGACCTTGAGAGTTTTCTTGGCAGCCATCTGACGCCCCTATCCTTCCAGAGATTCCGGAGCCGAAGCGCCATCATTCCGGCGATTGACCAGGTCAGCCACCTTCATGCCACGCTTGGCCGCAATCGAACGCGGGCTTTTCTGATGCTTGAGAGCATCAAATGTCGCGCGGATCATGTTGTAAGGGTTCGAGGAACCAGTCGATTTCGCGACCACATCCTGAACACCAAGGGTTTCCAGCACGGCCCGCATCGGACCGCCTGCAATCACACCGGTTCCCGGAGGAGCGGCGCGCAGCACCACCTTGCCGGCACCATGGCGTCCCGGCGCATCGTGGTGAAGTGTACGGCCTTCACGCAGCGGAATACGGACCATCGACTTCTTGGCCTCTTCCGTTGCCTTGCGGATCGCTTCCGGCACTTCGCGGGCCTTGCCCTGGCCAAAGCCAACGCGGCCCTTCTGGTCACCGACCACGACGAGTGCGGCAAACTGGAAGTTCCGGCCACCTTTCACCGTCTTGGCGACGCGATTGATGTGGACCAGCTTGTCGACGATTTCGTCCTGCGGTTCATCATTCCGGTCGCGGCGGCGGCCACGGCCGCGGTTTTCTTCATTACGAGCCATCAACCGCTCCCTTAAAAGTTCAATCCACCTTCACGAGCCGCTTCGGCCAAGGCCTTGATGCGTCCGTGAAAGATGAAACCGCCGCGATCAAAGACGACGTCCTTGATACCGGCTTTGGTGGCGCGTTCCGCCAAGCGCTTGCCGACACTTGCAGCCGCATCGACATTCGCGCCGGATTCTTTCGAATCCTGCTCGGCGGTCGAGGCCGCGGCGAGTGTGACGCCCTGCTGATCGTCGATCAGTTGCGCATAGATGTGTTTCGACGAGCGGAAAACCGTAAGACGCGGCCGGCCGTTCGAGACTTTCTTGCGTAGCTTGCTGCGGTTTCGCAGCGCACGGCGCTTCATTTTTTCGCGTGAGCTCAACATCGTATTTGCGCCTACTTCTTCTTGCCTTCTTTGCGGCGGACATATTCACCCTGATAGTGAACGCCCTTGCCCTTGTAGGGCTCCGGCGGACGGTATCCGCGAATTTCCGCTGCAACCTGGCCAACCATCTGCTTGTCAGCCCCGGTAACGATAACTTCCGTCGGCTTCGGAGCCTGGATCTGAATGCCCTGTGGCGGTTCATAGACCACATCGTGGCTGAAACCGAGCGCCAGCTTCAGGTTGGACCCCTGCATCTGTGCCCGGTATCCGACGCCTTGCAGCTCCAACGTCTTGTTGAAGCCTTCGGTGACGCCCGTCATCATGTTGGCAATCAGCGCACGGGTCATGCCCCACATGGCGCGGGCGCGTTTGCCCTCGTCCACCGGCTTGACTTCAATGCCCTCATCGCCTTGCGACAGGGTGACATCTTCCACTGCGGTCAGGCTCAGTTCCCCTTTGGGACCCTTCAGCGTCAGTGCGCGGCCATTGAGGCGAACCTCAACACCGGAAGCAATGGCAATCGGGAGTTTTCCGATACGTGACATAATCGTTCTCCCTAGCTGACCTTGCAGAGGATTTCGCCGCCGACATTCTGTTCGCGAGCAGCCGCATCGGACATCACACCCATCGGGGTGGAGACAATCGCGATACCAAGACCGTTCGAGATCAGCGGGAGATCCTTCACTTTGGAATACACACGGCGGCCTGGCGTCGAAATCCGGCGGATCTCGGCGATGACAGGTTCGCCCTCGAAATACTTCAGTTCAATTTCAAACTCGCGCTTGCCATCGGCATGCTCGATTTCGGAATAGCCCCGGATGAAGCCTTCCGTCTGGAGCACATCCAGCACGCGCTTACGAAGATTTGATGCCGGTGTTGCGACAGTCGACCGGTTACGCATCAGCGCGTTCCGGATACGTGTCAGCATATCACCGAGGGGATCGTTCATGGACATGGTTCAATCTCTCCCGATCACCAGCTCGACTTGACCATGCCGGGAATGAACCCGCTTGAGGCCAGGTCGCGCAACGCGATCCGCGACATTTTCAGCTTGCGGTAGAACCCACGCGGGCGGCCCGAGATTTCACAACGGTTGCGATACCGGGTCGGCGCGGAATTCCGCGGCAATGCGGCCAGCTTCAGCTGAGCAGCAAAACGCTCCTCAACCGGCTTGGACGTATCACGGGCCAACGCTTTGAGCTCGGCCCGCTTGGCCGCATACCGCTCGCCAAGCTTTTTGCGCTTGCGGTTACGCTCGAGAGCACTTGTCTTCGCCATTTACTTCCTCCTGCGTGCGGAACCCTGACGGCCCCGCCCTCCTGTTGCGTCAGTTCGAAAACGGGAAATCGAACTCAGCCAACAGGGCTTTCGCTTCTTCATTGGTTTGCGCGGTCGTACAGACCACAATGTCCATCCCCCGGATCTTCTCGACCTTGTCGTAGTCGATCTCGGGAAACACGATATGCTCTTTCAGGCCCATGGCGTAGTTGCCACGGCCGTCAAAGCTTTTGCCGTTCAGACCACGGAAGTCGCGAACGCGCGGCAGGGCAATCGTGACCAGGCGGTCCAGAAATTCATACATGCGGTCCTGGCGCAGCGTGACCTTCACACCGATATCCTGGCCTTCGCGCAGCTTGAAGCCGGCGATAGACAGGCGCGACTTGGTCTTCACCGGCTTCTGACCGGCAATCCGCTCCAGATCTTCATAGGCGCCGTTGATCTTCTTGGAGTCCTGGGCCGCTTCGCCCACACCCATATTGATCACCACCTTCTCGATCCGCGGGATCTGCATCGGATTCGTATAGCCGAATTTCTCTTTCAGCCGGTCACGAATCTCCTCGCGATATTTCGCGCGCAGACGCGGTTGGTATTCTTTCACATCAGCCATCGATGACCTCACCGGATTTCTTGGCCACGCGGACCTTACGGTCGCCTTCCATCTTGAAACCGACTCGAGTGGCTTCACCCGACTTCGGATCCGCCAGAGCCACATTCGAAACGTGGATCGGCGCTTCCTTGGTCTCGATACCGCCAGCAGACGTCTGCGTGGGGCGCTGATGGCGCTTCACGATATTGACGCCGCGGACGAGGACGCGGTTCTCGGCCGGCATTACACGGACGATTTCGCCCGTCTTGCCCTTGTCGCGGCCCGCGAGGACAACGACCTTGTCGCCCTTTTTGATCTTCGCAGCCATGGCTACAGCACCTCCGGAGCCAGCGACACGATCTTCATGTGGTTCTTGGCGCGGAGTTCGCGCGGAACCGGTCCGAAAATACGGGTGCCGATCGGCTCTTGATTATTGTTCACGAGGACAGCCGCATTGGAATCGAAGCGGATAACCGATCCGTCCTTGCGTTTGATGTCCTTGGCCACACGCACCACAACAGCACGGCGGACTTCACCTTTTTTGACGCGGCCACGCGGGATCGCTTCCTTGACCGACACCACAATGATGTCGCCCACATGAGCGTAACGCCGCTTGGCACCGCCGAGTACCTTGATGCACTGCACACGGCGGGCACCGGAATTATCGGCAACGTCCAGATTAGTTTGCATCTGGATCATAACGATCCTCCTTCAGGGTCATCCCCCGAACGCTCATGCGTCCGCGGATACGACCTCCCACCGTTTCAGTTTCGACTTGGGTGCACATTCCTGAATAAAGGTCTGATCACCCACTTTGAGACCATTGGCCTCATCATGTGCGTGGTAACGCTTGGAGCGGCGAACTGTCTTGCGGAGCAGCGGATGCAGAAAGGTCCGCTCCACTTTCACGACGACAGTCTTGTCACCCTTGTCGCTCACCACGACGCCTTGCAATACGCGCTTGGGCATCGCCTAGCTCCCTTGTCCTGCCTGAGCGGCCCGCTGACCCTGGATCGTCTGGAGACGCGCAATATTGCGGCGCACCTGACGAACACGGGCCGTGTTTTGCAACTGACCCGAGGCCTGCTGGAAGCGCAGGTTGAATTGTTCTTTTTTCAGCTTCAGGAGTTCGTCCTTCAGCTGGTCGTCGCTCATTGCGCGAACATCAACAGCGTCCATGACACTCACTCCTATTCACCAATCCGGGCGACGATTTTCGTCTTTACCGGCAGTTTGGCTGCGCCCAGAGACAGCGCTTCACGCGCAACATTCTCCGGCACACCGTCGATCTCGAACATGATCCGGCCGGGTTTGACGCGGGCTGCCCAGAATTCTGGAGATCCCTTACCCATACCCATCCGGACTTCCGTGGGCTTCTTCGACACAGGCACATCCGGGAAAATCCGGATCCAGACCCGGCCGGCCCGCTTCATGTGGCGGGTAATCGCCCGGCGGGTGGCTTCGATCTGGCGTGCTGTGACGCGCTCTGGCTCCATGGCCTTGAGACCATAGGATCCGAAATTCAGCGTAAAGCCGCCCTTGGCCGCGCCTTTGATGCGGCCTTTGTGCGCCTTCCGGAACTTGGTGCGTTTTGGTTGAAGCATGTTTTCGCTCCGTCGTCCCTATTGCTTAAGCCGCCCGGTTGCCGCTGCCCTGACGGGCACGCTGCTCACCGGATTCCTGAAGACGGCGCTCGGATGCCATCGGATCGTGTTCCAGAATCTCGCCCTTGTAGATCCAGACCTTGATCCCGATGATGCCCATGGCTGTCGCGGCTTCTGCGGTTCCATAATCGATATCGGCGCGCAGAGTGTGCAGCGGCACCGAACCTTCCTGATACTGTTCGACGCGCGCAATCTCGGCACCGCCAAGACGGCCGCCACAGATTATCTTGCAGCCCTTGGCACCCATGCGCATCGCGGTCTGCAGCGAGCGTTTCATGGCGCGGCGGAAAGCCACACGGCGTTCCAGCTGCTGGGCAATTGATTCCGCAACGAGCATGGCGTCGATTTCCGGCTTGCGCACTTCGACCAGGTTGAGGAAGACCTCACCCTTGACGATTTGCTGCAAGGCGCGGCGCAGAACTTCGATATCCGCGCCCTTCTTGCCGATCACAACACCCGGACGCGCCGTATAGACGGTCACGGTGCACTTCTTGTGCGGGCGCTCGATGACGATCTTTGAAACGCTGGCATTCTTCAAACGCTTGCGCAGCATGTCACGGATCTTGATATCCTCATGGAGGAGATCGGCATACTCACCGGTATTCGCGTACCAGCGCGATTCCCAGGTGCGATTGATGCCGAGCCGCAGCCCGATCGGATTGACCTTCTGACCCATCAGGCGGCCTCCTCAACTTCACGAACGATGATCGTCAGCTCGGAAAACGGCTTCAGCACTTTTGCAGCACGGCCACGGGCCCGTGCGCGGAAGCGCTTCATCACCAGATTCTTGCCGACATAGGCTTCCGAAACGATCAGACTGTCGATATCGAGGCCATGATTGTTTTCGGCATTGGCAATTGCACTGTCGAGGATTTTCAGAACGTCCTTGGCAATGCGCTTGCGCGAAAATTCGAGGATCGCCCGCGCGCTCTCAACCTTCTTGCCCCGGATCGACTGGGCTACCAGGTTCAGCTTTTGGCCGCTGGTACGGATCATCGTCTGTTTCGCGCGCGCTTCATTATCAGCGACACGGCGCAGATTCTTGCCGTTTTCATCTCTTTGGCGTGCCTGGGTCATCATTAGCCCCTTCTCGCCTTCTTGTCCGACGCATGACCGTGATAGGTCCGTGACGGAGAGAATTCACCGAGCTTGTGGCCAACCATGTCCTCGGTCACGAGCACCGGGATGAACTTGCTGCCATTATGCACCTGAAAAGTCAGGCCCACGAATTGCGGCATGATCGTCGAACGGCGCGACCAGGTCTTGATCGGCTTTTTGCGGCCTTCAGCGTGGGACGCTTCGGCCTTCTTGAGGAGGTATCCGTCTACAAACGGACCTTTCCAGACTGAACGCGGCATATCTAACGCGCTCCCTTAGCGTGACTTGCGCTGGTGGCGCGAGCGGAGGATGAACTTGTCGGTAGCCTTGTTTTTGCGGGTCTTGCGGCCCTTTGTGGGCTTGCCCCAAGGGGTTACCGGGTGACGACCGCCAGACGTCCGGCCTTCGCCGCCGCCGTGCGGGTGATCGATCGGGTTCATGGCAACACCACGAACCGCTGGACGCTTGCCCATATAGCGTTTGCGGCCAGCCTTACCGAGATTCTGGTTCATGTGGTCCGGGTTGGAGACAGCTCCGACCGTTGCGACGCACATTTCCGGGATGGCGCGAAGCTCACCCGAATTAAGACGAACCTGCGCGTAACCGCCATCGCGGCCAACCAGCTGGGCATAGCCCCCGGCGGAACGCGCGATCTGACCGCCCTTGCCCGGCTTCATCTCCACATTGTGGACGATGGTGCCGACCGGCATGGACTTCAGCGGCATGCAATTGCCTGGCTTCACATCAACGCGATTGCCGGAAACGACAACATCGCCTTCCGACAGGCGCTGCGGTGCCAGGATATAGGACTTCTCGCCATCGGCATATTCGATCAGCGCAATGAAGGCGGTCCGGTTCGGATCGTATTCAAGGCGCACAACCGTGGCTTCGACATCATGCTTGTTCCGCTTGAAGTCGACTTTACGATAGAGCGTCTTGGCTCCCCCGCCCTGACGGCGAGCGGTGATCCGGCCTGTATTGTTGCGGCCACCCTTCTTGGTCTTGCCTTCAACGAGGCTTTTCTCCGGACGGCCCTTGTGGAGGCCTTCCCGATCGACCAGCACCAGAGCGCGGCGGCCCGGTGAGGTGGGATTGTATGTTTTAAGCGCCATGGTCCTAGAGCCCCGTGGTCACGTCAATCGAGTCGCCATCAGCGAGCGTCACGATTGCTTTTTTCATGTCCGAGCGTCGGCCAACCTGGCCACGAAAACGCTTGGTCTTGCCTTTCAGGCGCAGCGTGTTCACCGCCGTCACCTTCACTTTGAACAGAGCTTCCACCGCTTCTGCGATTTCCGACTTGGTCGCGGTCAGCGGAACACGGAACACCACCTTGCCGTCTTCCGACAACAGCGTGGCCTTCTCCGTTATCACCGGACCCAGGATCGCGTCATAGTGGCGGGCCTCAACTGCAACCTTAACCATTATGCTGTCTCCTTGGCGGCAAAGCGCGCATGGATTTTCTCGACAGCCGCCTTGGTCAGAACCAACTGGTCATGACGCAGAACGTCATAAACATTCAGGCCCTGCGCCGGCAGAATGTCGATATGCGGAATGTTGCCAGCGGCTTTCGCGAAATTCGCGTCCACTGTGTCACCATCAATGATCAGTGCATTGCTGAGATTCAGCTTTGCGAAGGCGTCACGAACCTTCTTGGTCTTGGCGTCCTTCATCACGGCCTCATCAACGATGATCAGCGATTCAGTACCGGCCTTCGACGAAAGAGCGTGCTTCAGCGCCAGGGCGCGGACCTTTTTCGGAAGATCATGCGCATGGCTGCGGACACGCGGCCCGTGCGCCTTGCCACCACCGACAAAAATCGGTGCACGACGATCCCCGTGACGGGCCCCACCGCCACCCTTCTGACGGCCAAATTTCTTGCCGGTGCGCGAAACTTCGTTGCGCTCCTGGGCCTTGTGCGTACCAGCCTGGCGGCGTGCCAGCTGCCACTTCACAACACGCTGCAACAGATCGGCGCGGACTTCGTCAATGCCGAAAACGGCATCATCAAGATCAACTGCACCCGCATCCTTAGCGGCGAGGGTCTTTACCTCGACCTTCATGATTGGGACTCCTCATCGCCTGCAGCGGAACCCTCGGTCTTGGGATTCTCGCCGTCGGGCAGACCACCTTCAGCGATCATATCGGCTTCAGGCGTTGCCGGCTCGACATTGTCAGCCTCAGCCTGGGCTTCAGCTTCCGCTTTGCGGATCGCACCCGGCATTGGCAGCTCGATATCACCAGCGCCCTTGACGGCATCACGGATTTCGACCCACGACCCCGCAGAACCCGGAACCGCGCCACGCACCAGAACGAAACCGTCCTCGGCATCGACGCGGACAACTTCGAGATTCTGGACCGTGATACGCGCATCACCGAGATGGCCGGCCATCTTTTTGCCCTTGAACACCTTGCCCGGATCCTGACATTGGCCGGTCGAACCGTGCGAGCGGTGCGAGATCGAGACTCCGTGTGTTGCCCGCAATCCGCCGAAATTCCAGCGCTTCATGGCACCGGCAAAACCTTTACCGATGCTCTTGCCGGCGACATCGACCTTCTGGCCCGGCACAAAGTGCTCCGCCGTCAGCTCCGAGCCCGGCTCGATCAGATTGTCTTCGGAAACGCGAAATTCAATCACGCGCTTCTTCGGCTCGACTTCCGCCTTGGCGAAATGGCCGCGCATCGCCTTGGATGTGCGCTTGGCTTTCGCCTTGCCCGCACCCAGTTGCAGCGCCACATAGCCGTCGCGGTCAGCGGTGCGCTGAGCCACAACCTGGCAATTTTCGAGTTGCAGAACGGTCACCGGAATGTGTGCGCCATCCTCGGCGAACACCCGGGTCATTCCGACCTTTTTTGCAATTAGCCCCGTGCGCATCACCTAGGCTCCCAGTTTGATCTCGACGTCCACACCGGCGGAGAGGTCGAGCTTCATCAGCGCGTCAACCGTCTGCGGGGTGGGATCAACAATGTCGAGGAGGCGCTTGTGAGTCCGGATTTCGAACTGTTCACGCGATTTCTTGTCGATGTGCGGGCCACGCAGCACCGTGAAACGCTCCATGCGCGTCGGCAGCGGGATCGGTCCGCGCACGTTGGCGCCGGTACGTTTCGCCGTTGATACGATCTCGCGTGCGGACGTGTCCAGTACGCGGTGATCGAATGCCTTGAGGCGAATGCGGATATTCTGCTGTGCCATCGTCGTTCGTCCACACAATTAAACGCGCACAGAGAGATGACTCAACCGGTCACCCGTCGGCGCGCTAAAAACCAATCTGTTCGCTTCATGGGACTGCGTCTGCCTTAAAGCACCGCCAGTCCATTCACGAGGAGCGGGGTCTACCGGCATGAGTCGCTTCCGTCAACACCCCTAAGCGCTTTTGAGACACGAAAAACCGCTTTTGATGACAGTTTCTTGCACCCGTTCCGGACAAACCTCATCCTGCATCAAAAAGGGGCCCGGTGAAGATCACCGGGCCCCTGATTGGGGTCGAATAAGGACGTGCCTTATGCGATGATTTTGGAGACCACG
>PFFX01000029.1:0-1165 GCA_002783385.1 Rhodobacterales bacterium CG15_BIG_FIL_POST_REV_8_21_14_020_59_13
GGCGGGCCGGCAGCCAGGTTGTCCGGAAAGGATTTCAAAGGACACTTCAGACGTCTTGAACGAGATGCAGAAGGCGTCCTCTGTCTCATTCCAGCCGCCGACGGTGAAGACCTTGCCGCCGATCTTCCAGACCGAGGCATCGCCCCATTGCACCACATGAGTGGTGTGCGGCAGGCTGCGGCAATACTCATCGAAGTCTTCGCGCGTCATCGCGTCTCGCTCCATCCCGCCGCCGGCATGACCCGGATCCGGTTGTTAAGGGTAAGATCTCAGCCTCCACAGCCCGTCTGCGCAGACACCCCCTGGACGCAGCGACCATTGCAGAGACGGGGGGGCGATGCAAGACGCGCGGCCCGTTTCTTGCGGTAAATCCTTCCATGGAGCGGAGGCGGAAGATGCGCGTATCAAACTCGACCGGATTATTGTTTGCCGGAGCGCACGGGCGGCTCGAGGACCGTGCCAATAATTTCACGGCGATCCGGATCGGCTTTGCCGCTCTGGTGCTGGCCGGGCATGCCATCATGCTGCCCATGGGCCTGCCGATTAACGGTGCATTTCCGGAATTTGTTGACGGTGTGGTGCAGTTTGCGCTCGACGGGTTTTTCATCCTCTCCGGTTATATGATCGCCGCCAGCCTGATGCGCTCGCACGATATGATACATTACGTGCTGGCGCGGATCTTCCGGATCTTTCCGGGACTGATTGCTGCCATGCTGATCCTGTGGCTGGTGGTGGGGCCGCTGTTTACCGGGCAATCGCTGGCGCAGTACTGGAGTGATGCGGACAGCTGGCTGTTTCCGGTCAGGATTATTTTCCAGCTCGACCCGCAGGCGAGCCTGCCCGGCGTCTTTGCCAGCCATCCCTTGACCGACATGAATGGCCCGCTGTGGACGATCCGCTATGAATTGCTGGCCTATCTCGCTGCCGGACTGCTGGCCGTCACCGGCCTGTTCCGGAGCCGCTGGGGCATTCTGGCGGTCTTTGCCGGCGCGGCGCTTCTGTCCGACATTGAAACGCTTTTGCCCTATGAAGGCATGGGATCGGGAACCCTGTTTGCCGCAGCGCGCTTTGGCGGCGCCTTCATGACCGGCGCAGTGATGTATGCCTGGCGAGACCGCATTCCGCTGGCGCCGGGCTGGGCGGCTCTGCTGATCCTGACTGCCGT
>PFFX01000029.1:1312-3280 GCA_002783385.1 Rhodobacterales bacterium CG15_BIG_FIL_POST_REV_8_21_14_020_59_13
GCACTGGCCGATCGGGCAGATGACGCTGGCGCTGATCCCCGGCGCGGGTGCGGCCATCCTGTTTGCGGTTATGGTGCCCGGCGCGCTCATCAGCGGCTGGCTGATGCGGGTGGGGGTCGAAAAGCCGGCGATGGCGCTGAAACCGCGGCGGCGGTCCTCAACCCCTCCGGCTCACATCATGAAACCGGCATAGAGCAGCACAATCCCGCGCAAGAGCGTGAACACACCGAAGCCGCGCAACATTGCAGGCGCACCCGGTGCAATGACCGCCGCCTGCGCTAACCCCGGAAGGGATCGGTGACGAGGATGACGTCCTCGCGTTCCGGGCTGGTGGACAGCATGGCCACCGGCACGCCGATCAGCTCCTCGACGCGGCGCACATATTTGACGGCGGCAGCAGGAAGCTGGCCCCATTCGCGGGCCCCGAAAGTGGAGTCTGACCAGCCTTCAATCGTCTCATAGACGGGTTTGGCGCGCGCCTGCAGGCCGCGCTCCGGCGGCAGGCGGTCAAAGCGCTCACCATCAATCTCGTAGGCGATACAGATTTTCAGCTCGTCGAAGCCGTCGAGCACGTCGAGCTTGGTCAGGACCACGCCATCAATGCCGCCGACCGTCACGGCCTGACGCACCAGGACAGCATCAAACCAGCCGCAGCGGCGCTGACGTCCGGTGACAACGCCGAATTCGCGGCCTTTTTCGCCCAGCAGACGCCCGGTCTCGTCGGTCAGTTCGGTCGGAAACGGCCCCTCACCCACGCGCGTGGTGTAAGCTTTCAAAATGCCGAGGCCATAGCCGGCGCTCTTGGGGCCGACACCGGTCCCGGCCGCCGCCTGTCCTGCGACGGTGTTGGACGAGGTGACATAAGGATAGGTGCCATGATCGACGTCGAGCATGGTGCCCTGTGCGCCTTCAAACAGGATTTTCTTGTCGTCCTTGATGGCCTGATCGAGATCGCGCCAGACCGGTGCCATATAGGGCAGGATGACGGGGGCGATCTCTTCCAGCGCGGCAATCAGCTCGGCGGGGTCATATTCGGGCTGATTTAGGCCTTTGCGGATGGCATTGTGGTGATGCAGCAAGTCCTTCACCTTGGCCGGAAGCGAGGCCGGATCGGCCAGATCACAGACGCGGATCGCACGGCGGCCGACCTTGTCTTCATAGGCCGGGCCGATGCCGCGGCGTGTGGTGCCGATGGCCATGCCGTCATCGCGATTCTCGCGCAGGGCATCGAGTTCGCGGTGAACCGGCAGGATCAGGCTGGCCGTTTCCGACACTTTCACCAGATCCGGCGTGATGTTGACGCCCTGGTCTTCGAGACGCTTTTTCTCGTCGCGGAACGCCCAGGGGTCGACCACGACACCATTACCGATAACGGACAGTTTTCCGCGCACGACACCGGAGGGGAAAAGCGAGAGCTTGTAGGTCGTATTACCGACGACCAGCGTATGACCGGCATTATGCCCGCCCTGGAAGCGGGCCACGACATCCGCGCGGTGCGAGAGCCAGTCGACGATCTTGCCCTTGCCCTCATCTCCCCATTGCGCCCCGACGACGGTCACATTGGCCATCTGGTCATTCTCCGCTCATGCTGATTGCCTCACAGGAATGTGAGACGCCAAGCGCGGTCTATCAGCCTAATCTGGGTTCTGAAAGCCTCCAGAACCGAAGGAGATATTATGTGCCGGAAAATGCTGGCTGTTGCCGGATTGCTCGCCTTTTCTGCACCCGCCGCATTGGCCCAGACACCGCCGGGATGCGACGGGCTGGAAAACCGTAGCGATTTTGATTTCTGGGTCGGCGAGTGGGATGTCTATGGCCCTGATGGCCAGTTGGCCGGGACCAATTCCATCCGCAAGACCCAGGGCGGTTGCCTGATCGAGGAAAGCTGGTCAGGTGCTGGCGGCTCGAGCGGGTATTCAATGAATTACTATGATCCGCTTCAGGAGGCCTGGCGGCAGACCTGGATGA
>PFFX01000029.1:3299-4337 GCA_002783385.1 Rhodobacterales bacterium CG15_BIG_FIL_POST_REV_8_21_14_020_59_13
TTACACGGGCGGGCTGAATGAAGACGGCGCGATGGCGCTGGAAGGTGAAATTTTTTACCATGGCAATGGTAATCGCGCACCCTTCCGGGGTGTCTGGACGCCGAATGAGGATGGCAGCGTGACACAGCATTTCACTCAGTATAATGCTGAAACCGAAAGTTGGGATGTCTGGTTTACGGGCCGTTATGTCCGTCAGCAGGAGGATCCGAACACGCATTCCGGAGAGTAGGACTCCCGGTCCCTTTGTCTGTCCTCCCGGAATGCGTTGCGCCGCTGATCCACCCCCGGATCAGCGGCGCTCTTGTATCTGGATAACAGGTCAGAGAGGGGGAGGGTTTAGCGCCTGCCCCAGCGGTAACCAAAGCGGACACCGGCATTGTCGAGCGCCTGGTTGCGGCCGCTGCCGAGGATCTGTCCGTGGGAGATGTGCTCGTAATAGGCGCCGACCGTGATCTGGTCTGAGAGCTCATAATTGAGGCCGAACGTGGTGTGAAAGAGGATGTGTTCCCCCATCAATGACCGCGTTGTGGCCAGACGGATGCGGTTGGGATCATCGGGCGGCGCATTGCGGTCAATATCGCGGACACCGTCATTATAGGACAGGCCGAAAGCCGGCTGAAAAGAGAGATTTTCGGTGAGGCCGATATCCCATTCCAGTCCGGCCCCGCCGAAATTGGTCAGATTATTGGTATTGAAGGAGCCATAGACATAAGGGCGCGGGGTCCAGATCATCTGCAGCGCCCCGATTTTCGGACCAACAAGGCCCAATGTGATATTCGGGCCATCCTCGACATGATCGGACAGATCGTGGGCGGTCACACCCAGCCGGAATTCCCAAGCATGATCATCTGCCATCGCAGGCACGGACAGAAAAGCAGCGCCCAACGCGGTGATAACACAGGTTTTCATGAAACAATCCCCTTCAAAAAGGCGCCCCGGGAGCGCTCGGGTCTCACCCTAGAACGGTCTGAGGACAAGTAACATCACAATTCGCTGCGGGCCCCAGGGTCAGGACCTGTTAATTTGACTGAAATGGCG
>PFFX01000070.1 GCA_002783385.1 Rhodobacterales bacterium CG15_BIG_FIL_POST_REV_8_21_14_020_59_13
ATAGGAGGCCGTCACCCCGCCCGTGGTCGGGTCGGTGAGGACGACGATATAGGGCAGGCCCGCCTCGTTGAGGTCCTGCACGGCCAGCGTCGTACGCGGCATCTGCATCAGGGAAAGACAGCCCTCCTGCATGCGCGCGCCGCCCGCGGCGGTAAAGGCGATCAGGGGTGTGCGGTCTTTCACCGCCGCATTGGCAGCCGTGATAAAGGCCTCGCCTGCGGCCATGCCCAGCGATCCGCCCATGAAGGCAAAATCCTGCACAAGAACGGTTGATGGCACGCCGCCAACGGAGCCCTGGCCGATGGACATGACATCCTCGCGGCCGGTTTTCTTGCGCGCGGCAGACAGGCGCGATGTATAGGGTTTGTCGTCCCTGAATTTCAGCGGATCTTTCGGGACTTCGGGCATGGACAATGTCGTCCATTCTCCGTCAAAGGTGAATTTGAAACGATGGTCCGGCCCGATACGCATATGATGGCCAGCGGGCGTCACGAACATGCCGGCTTCCAGATCCTTGTGGAAGACCATCTCTCCGGAGACCGGGCATTTGACCCAGAGATGTTCCGGCGTGTCCCGCTTGGAGAACATTTTCGAGACACCGGGAGGGGTCAGTCGTTCCAGCCAGCTCATGACAATCCTGTTTACGACGCAGCGCGCACGGCTGCCGAGATAGACCTGACGAGTTCTAACGCAGTTTTCGTGCCGCCGTCATGGTTTGCGCTCACAATGGCGCTACCCACCACAACGGCATCGGCCCCGCCAGAGGCAATTTCAGCGGCTTCTTCGGGCGTCCTGACGCCAAATCCGACCGCCACGGGCAGACCGGTGGCGGTCTGAACGCGTTTCACGGCCCCGGCGACATCGGTGGCCGCGCCCTTGCCCATACCGGTGACGCCGGTGGTGGAGACATAATAGACAAAACCGGACGAGCCCTCTGCCACGATTTTCAGGCGGTCATCATTTGTCGTCGGTGTGGCCAGCCGGATAATGGAGATATTCACAGCCGCGAGGGCCTCGCGCAGCTCGGTGTCTTCCTCCGGAGGTAAATCGACACAGATGAGACCGTCGATGCCTGCGTCAGCGGCGGCTGTGGCGAAAGCGGCATAGCCGTAATGATGGACGGGATTGGCGTAGCCCATCAGGACGAGCGGTGTCTCCGCATGCTTCTCGCGGAAGGTTTTTGCGAGGGCAAGCGTGCCTTTCAGCGTCATGCCGCTGTCCAAGGACCGCAAAGCAGCCGCCTGAATCGCCGGTCCATCGGCCATGGGGTCGGTGAAGGGCATGCCGAGCTCGATCACGTCGGCCCCGGCAGCGGGGAGTGCATCGAGCAATTCCGCCGTCTCGCCATCCCCGGCCATGATATAGGCGACGAAACCGGCCCGGTTATCGGCTTTCAGGCGCGCAAATGTGGTGGTGAGGCGGTTCATGATTACTTCCTCACCCTCGGACACTCGCCCTGAACGAACTCGCACCCTTTCCCTCTCTCTCGAGGGAGAGGGAAGAGCGTCCGGCTTACGTCAGGAAGGCGGAGGCGAAGGGTGAGGGGGATCATACCTCCACCCCCAGCATACGGGCGACCTGGGGCACGTCCTTGTCGCCGCGGCCGCACATATTCATCAGGATCACACCGTCCGGGCCCAGCTCTGCCGCGAGATCACGGACGCGGGCCAGCGCATGGGCGGGCTCGAGCGCCGGGATAATGCCTTCCAGTTTGGAGCAGAGCTGGAACATTTCCAGCGCCTCGTCATCGGTGGCCGAGACATATTCGGCACGTTTCACATCATGCAGGAAGGCATGTTCCGGGCCGATGCCGGGATAGTCCAGCCCGGCGGAGATGGAATGGCCTTCAATAATCTGGCCGTCCGCATCCTGCAGAAGATAGGTGCGATTGCCGTGGAGAATGCCCGGTTCGCCGCCATTCAGGGAGGCGGCATGGTCGGGCGTGTCGAGACCCTTGCCGGCCGCCTCGACGCCGATCAGGCGCACGCTTTCGTCCTCCAGGAAGGGGTGGAAGAGGCCCATCGCGTTGGACCCGCCGCCGATACAGGCGACCGCCGCATCGGGTAGCCGTCCGATGCGCTCCAGCATCTGCTCGCGCGCTTCGCGGCCGATGACGGACTGGAAATCGCGGACCATCATCGGATAAGGGTGCGGGCCGGCGACCGTGCCGATGACGTAAAAGGTCTCGTCAGGATAGGTGACCCAGTCGCGCAGCGCCTCGTTCATCGCATCCTTCAGTGTGCCGCGCCCAGACGAGACGGCGTGCACCTTGGCGCCCAGCAATTTCATGCGGAAGACGTTGGGCGCCTGACGTTCCACGTCGGTCGCGCCCATGAAGACCTCGCACGGCAGGCCAAAACGGGCGGCGACAGTGGCCGTGGCAACGCCATGTTGGCCCGCGCCGGTCTCGGCGATGATGCGGGTCTTGCCCATGCGTTTGGCCAGCAGCACCTGACCGAGGCAGTTATTGATCTTGTGCGCGCCGGTATGATTGAGTTCGTCGCGTTTGAGCCAGATCTGCGCGCCGCCGAAATGTTCGGTCAGGCGCTCGGCGAAATAGAGCGGGCTGGGGCGGCCGACATAGTGCCGGAGAAAATCCTCGAATTCGGCGGTAAAGGCTGGATCGGCCTTTGTGTCTTCATAGGCTTTTTCCAGCGCGAGAATGTTCGGCATCAGGGTTTCGGCGACATAGCGCCCGCCAAACTCGCCAAAGCGGCCCTCTGCGTCCGGATATTGCGAAAAGGCGTTGGGTTTAACGGTCATGAGCAGTGGGTCCTTTTCCTCCCCCGTTCACGGGGGAGGTGGCTTGAGCGGAACGAAAGACGGAGGGGGGATGAAGCTGGCTTCGCCATCGCCCCCTGCTTCCATTCCACATATAACCCGTCATCCCCCGATTTATTCGGGGGATCTCCAGATCACCCGGACAAGCCGTGTGATGACGCTGAGACGCCTGGCTCACCACTCTATTCCCTCACCGCCTTCGCAAACGCGTTCATCTTCTCTGCCGACTTTTCGCCGGGCGCCGTTTCAATGCCCGATGAGACATCGACCGCCCTTGCACCGGACGCCGCGACCGCGGCGCGGACATTGGCGGCATCGAGTCCGCCGGACAAGAGCCAGGGGGGGGTGATGTTCAGCGATTTCAGCAGTGCATAATCATAGGCCGCGCCCCAGCCGCCCGGCCGCGAGGCGCCCTTTGGCGGTCTGGCATCAAAGAGAATCATATCCGCAATGCCCTCATAGGGCTTCGCGGCTTCAAGATCGGCGGCGCTTGCCACAGGTAGCGCCTTGATGATTTTCCGCCCCGTGCGGTCGCGGATTTCCGCGGCGCGCGCCGGCGTCTCCTGGCCGTGAAGCTGGATCCAGGCCGGTGCGAAGACTGTCATGATTTCGTCCAGCAAGGCATTGCCGGCATCGACCGTGACCGAGACGGCTTCAAGAATGTTTTTCGCTGGCAGAAAAGCGCTTGCAGCGGCGTCCGGTGCGATATGGCGCGGTGACGGCGCAAAATGCACAAAGCCGGCCCAGCGCGCGCCCGACCGGGCAGCGTCCAGCACATCGCCTTGCGTCCGCAGGCCGCAGAATTTGATGTCCGTCATGAGAGGGCAGATAGCCTATTTTGCGGAGGCGTCGACCCGCTCGCGCAATTCCTTGCCGGTCTTGAAGAAGGGCACGTATTTGTCCTTCACCGACACTGATTCCCCGGTCCGAGGATTGCGGCCTTCGCGGGATTTGCGGTGGCGGACCGAAAACGCTCCAAAACCGCGCAATTCCACCCGGTCGCCCCGCGCAAGCGCATCGCCGATCTCGTCAAAAATGGCATTGACGACGCGTTCGACATCTCTCTGGAACAGGTTCGGATTCTCTTCGGCGAGTTTGGCAATGAGTTCCGACTTGATCATCTATGTCTCCCTGCGCACATTAAGGGGTCAAGTTGCGCCAGTCCAAGCGGTTGAGTCAATGAAAGATATCAAGAAAAAGGCCGGACGCAGTGCGCCCGGCCTGAATTTCCCGTGATTTGAGGAACCGGATTACTTCCCGGCTCCTGCTTTCACAGCCTCGCGCACTTCAGCGACTTTGGCTGATTTCACGATTTCGATGTCATGGGCTTCAGCATAGTCCACGAGCTGGGCCTTGGTCATGGCGTCAAAGTCGTCACCTGCGTCTGCCGGCTTGTCCTTGGCAGCAGCTTTCCTGGCCGCTGGCTTGGTGTCTTCCTTGGCCGGCGTGGCGTCCTTCAGAGCGGCCCCGAGGATATCCCCCAGAGACGCGCCGGAGTCCGACGAACCATATTGCTGAACGGCTTCTTTCTCTTCGGCGATTTCCAGCGCCTTGATGGAGAGAGAGACGCGGCGCGACCCCTTGTCGATATTGGTGACACGGGCATCGAGCTTGTCGCCGACGGAGAAGCGCTCGGGGCGCTGCTCGTCACGATCACGTGACAGGTCGGACTTGCGGATGAAGGACTTCATATTGTTGCCCTCACCGAAAGTGACCTCGATACCGCCAGAGGTGATTTCGCTGACCGTTACAGTGATGGTCTCGTTGCGGCGATAGCCGCCTTCGTCCATCGGATCGCTGGCCAGTTGCTTGATGCCGAGGGAGACGCGCTCCTTCGCAATATCGATGTCCAGCACCTTGGCGTGAACCACATCGCCTTTGTTGTAATCCTTGACCGCTTCGTCACCGGACTTGTTCCAGTCAATGTCGGAAAGGTGGACCATGCCGTCAATCTCATCATCGATTCCGACAAAGAGGCCGAATTCGGTGATGTTCTTGATTTCGCCTTCAACGGTAGAGCCAACCGGATGCTTCTCGGCCAGCACATCCCACGGATTGCGCTGGGTCTGCTTGATGCCGAGCGAGATACGGCGCTTGTCGGAATCCACATCGAGGACCATGACGTCCAGCTCTTCCGAAGTGGAAACAATTTTTCCGGGATGAATATTCTTCTTCGTCCATGACATCTCGGAGACGTGCACCAGACCTTCGACGCCGGATTCCAGCTCCACGAAAGCCCCGTATTCGGCGATATTGGTGACACGGCCCTTGAAGGTCGTTCCAATCGGATATTTCGCGGCAATGCCTTCCCAAGGGTCGGACATGAGCTGCTTCATGCCCAGCGAGATACGCTGGGTTTCCGGATTGATGCGGATGATCTGGACGTTGACGGTCTGACCGACCTCGACAACTTCAGACGGGTGGCCAACACGGCTCCAGCTCATGTCGGTGACGTGAAGCAGGCCGTCAATGCCGCCGAGATCCACGAAGGCACCATAATCGGTGATGTTCTTGACGATGCCTTCACGGGCTTCACCCTCGGCCAGCTGGCCGACGAGTTCAGCGCGCTGCTCGGCACGGGATTCTTCCAGCACGGCACGGCGCGAAACCACGATATTGCCGCGCGGGCGGTCCATTTTCAGGATAGCGAAAGGCTGTTCGATATTCATCAGCGGACCAACATCGCGGACCGGGCGGATATCAACCTGCGAGCCGGGCAGGAAAGCCGAAGCGCCGCCGAGATCGACGGTGAAGCCGCCCTTAACGCGGCCGACAATGGCACCGTTCGTCGGTTCTTTTTTGTCGAAGGCTTTTTCGAGGTGGTCCCAGCTTTCCTCGCGGCGGGCCTTGTCGCGCGAGATGACAGCGTCGCCGAGCGCGTTTTCGATGCGCTCCAGATAAACCTCGACATCATCGCCGACCACAGGCGCTTTCAGGCCCGGCCCCGTAAATTCACGGAGCGGGATGCGGCCTTCGGTCTTGAGACCAATATCGACAGTGACGAAATCGTTTTCGACCGCGGTGACGCGGCCCTTGATCACAGAACCTTCAGCAAGGTCCTGACCCGCAAAGCTTGCTTCAAGCATGCTCGCGAAATCATCGCGGGACGGGGTTTGGGTTTGGGTATCGGACATGATGGGAAGTGAACTCCGGTATGAAACGATATTCCGGCCAGCCGGTTGTCTCCGGCGGTCTTGCCGCAATGGGCCAATTTCATACGCGTTATGCCGCCAGTTGGCGGGAGGTTAAACAATGGGCCTTATCGAAGCGGTCAGGTGCCAAAGGGAGGAGAATCCCTCATGCGGCGAGCCTGTTCCTCAAAAAGGTCCGGCTAGGTGCGCGGTGCGGCGCCCGTCTTGTTGCAGATAATGCGGACAGCCTCAGCGAGCGTGGCGTCTATACTCAAATGTGTCGTATCCAGCAAGACGGCATCCTCTGCCCGCATCAGTGGCGCGGTTTCGCGCGAGGAATCCCGCCGGTCCCTTTCGGCTAGTTGACGCGCGATGTCTTCAAGCTGGACAGAAGAGCCACCGGCCACCAGTTCGCGCCAGCGGCGCTGGGCCCGGATGCGCGGTTCGGCATCAATATAGAATTTCACATCGGCGTCCGGACACACAATAGTGCCGATATCGCGGCCATCCAGCACCGCGCCGTCCTCCTGTTCGGCAAAGCGGCGTTGCAGATCAAACAGTGCCGCACGCACACCAGGTTGAGCGGCAACGATTGAGGCTGCGGCACCGGCTTCTGCGGTGCGGATCGCGGCCTGATCAATCCGGGACGGGTCGAGATGTCTTGCAGCGTCTTCAGCGGCTCCGATATTGCCAGGGTCTGCTCCGGCTTTCAGAACTTCAACCGCGACAGCGCGATAAAGCGCGCCGGTGTCGAGATGTGCGAGGCCGAAAGTCTTCGCAATGCCGCGCGCGACTGTGCCCTTGCCGGACGCCAGGGTGCCATCAACCGCAATGATCATTCGATCGCCTCTATCATGGCGCCCAGCGCCGTCATGTCGTCAATGAAGGCCGGATAGCTGGTGGCGATCATATTGATGTCATCAACCGAAACACCGCCGTGCGCCGCCAGGCCCAGAACCAGAGCCGCCATGGCGATCCGGTGATCCCCGTGGGTAATCACATTGCCACCGCCAGGCACCTCGCCGCCCGTAATCATCAGATCCTCCCCGTCAATGCGCGCCTCAGCGCCGTTGGCGGCGAGCATGGCCTGCGTCGCAGCAAGGCGGTCGCTTTCCTTGGCCCGTAATTCAGAAAGACCCCTCAGGCGGGACGTGCCCTTTGCAAACGCGCAGGCCACAGCCAGCACCGGATATTCGTCAATCATGGACGGAGCGATGTCCGGCTCGAGATCAATGGCTGACAATTGGCTGGCCCGCACACGCAGATCGGCGATGTCCTCTCCCGACGCCTGACCGGCAGGCAAGAACGTGATGTCCGCCCCCATGCGGGCCAGCGCCTCATAAAGGCCGGTGCGGGAGGGATTCGTCATGACGGCGCGCAATATGACATCCGATCCTGGTAGGATGAGCGCCGCCACCGCAGCAAACGCGGCCGAGGACGGATCGCCGGGCACGTCCAGATCGCAGGCGGTCAGCGTTTGCGGGCCAGTCAGGCGGATAATGCGGCCGTGACCTTCAGATTCGACGGTCAGGTCGGCGCCGAACAGCTTCAGCATGGTTTCAGTGTGATCGCGCGTGGCGTGATCTTCCCGGACGATGGTCTCCCCCGTCGCACCAAGCGCCGCGAGCAGAATGGCGGACTTGACCTGAGCGGACGCGACCGGCGGGCGGTAGTCAATCCCCTTCAGGGTGGAGGCGTTGAGCTGTACGGGCAGGCGGTCCGCTTCTGCCGCTATAGCCGCGCCCATTTGCACAAGCGGCTCTGTGACCCGGCCCATCGGGCGGGCCGACAGGCTGGCATCGCCGATAAAGCGCGCGCTGGCCCCGGTGCCGGCCACCGCCCCCATCATCAGCCGCGCTCCGGTTCCCGAATTGCCGAAATCCAGGCTGCTGGCGGCGTCTTCAAATCGACCGCCCGTGCCTTTCACCGTCCAGACGCCTGGCCCGATCCGCCCTGCAGACGCGCCCAGCCGACTCACTGCGTCAGCGGTCGCCAGAACATCATCCGATTCCAGCAATCCGGAAATCCGGGCCGTACCATTTGCAAGCGCGCCGAGAATGAGCGCGCGGTGCGAGACCGATTTGTCTCCGGGCGTATTCATATGCCCCTGCAAGGGCTTGAGAGGCCGTGATTTCGCCATTCGGGGAGCAGGCCGGGAAGGAGGGGTCATGGGCGTAATAAACTTTTTACGGGTCAGCAGACATAGGCTTTTGACAGGAGGCGGCTATCGTGGCAACGACGCGCGCCGAAAACATCTGTTTATGGGGATCGTCATGGCTAAACCCGATCTCGGCGAGAAGCAGACTTGTCCGGAATGCGGATCGAAATTCTACGATCTGAACAAGGATCCTGCCCATTGTCCGAAATGCGACCACGAATTCAAACCGGAAGCCGTGCTGCCGCCGGTGACCAAAGCGCCTGTGCCTGAAAAGTCCACCGAAAAGGACGACAAGGCCAAGGACAAGACGGATACGGATGACGATGAGGAAGAGGACGATGTCCCCGAGCTCGACGCCGATACTGTTGTTTCGCTGTCTGAAGCCGAGGATGATGATGACGAAGATGATGATGACGAGGATGCCATCGACATCGACGCAGACGCGGATCTCGATCTTGATGACGACGATGACGACGACGATGTGCTTCTCGACGATGAAGAAGACGAGGACGACTTCAAAATCGACGAGGACGACGAGGAAGATATTTAGGCGCTAAAGCCGCTTGATCGGTGTGGGGGCTTTGACTAGTTTCCGCGCCTCGCACCGTCCCATGGGTGCAAACAGTTTTCGGGGCTATAGCTCAGTTGGGAGAGCGCTTGCATGGCATGCAAGAGGTCGTCGGTTCGATTCCGACTAGCTCCACCATTCCAAACCGGGTCCATTCCGGGCGCTTGTCATCGCCATTGGTGTTGCGGGCCGTGCTCACATGAAGCGCGCACAAGGCCGGGGCGGAGGTGGGGTTCAAACGTGAAGGTGACTTGTGAGTTTCGGCCCACAGTCGTAATTATCAAAAGCCGCGCCAAGATAATGCGCGGCGTTTTCTATTCTGGCTGCTCCTAAAACCGCCGTCCGAGGCCTAGACCGGCGAAATACTGCATCTCGTCACCACGTAATGTCACGATCGGACTGTCAGCATAATCGCCCTGCAGCCGGCTGGCTCCTAGAATGCCGGTGACGGACCAGTTGTCTGTCACCTGTTGATCGAGGAAGAGGGTGAAGCCGATATCCTGAACGCCGCTTTGGGCAGTATAGACCGGCAGGCCGCTGGCGGCAGCTCCGGCGGCATCGACTGAAAACAACCGGCCGGCATACTCATCCGGCGAACCGGAAATAGAGAGATTGGCGATGAGCAGCGTGGTCCGTGACAGCGGCGTGGCATAGGCGGCAGACGCCGACCAGAAAGCGCCGCTGAACTCACCCGTCACATCCGCCCCGGCACGGCCGCTGATATAGAGGCGGTCATATTGGTTGAGCATGCCACTGGCCACCTGAACACGGACAAATCCGCCGGCCACGACGCCGGCATCCACTTCCGGCAGCAAATCCACAACCACATCGCCGGCGTCCTCATCACGGCCGCCATAAACGCGGAAATAAGCCCCGGCCTCGACATTACCCTGATTATAGAAGCTGGCAGAGAGGCCCGGCCCCTCGATTTGGTAGACGACGCCGCCAATGGTGGCGCGCCCGGCGGCAAACGGAATGAAGCGATAGCTGTCCGCACCGGGGGAATCCGGCACGACTGCAATGCCTCCGGCCACGAAATTCGGGGCACCGCCCGCTTCGCTCTGGGCAAGGGCAGGGCTGGCAATCAGCAGGCTGGCGAGGGCGGCAAGACGCAACATTCTGGTTCACTCCGGTTATGGTTTACGTATGCTTACGGCAATCTGGTGAATCCGGATGACTTCCGAACTGATCTTTTACGCTCTTTTGGTAAGGAGCAGCTCATGAAAACTCATCTTCTTGCCCTCACGGTCCTCGCGCTTCTGTCTGTGCCCCCTGCCCTTGCCAGCGGCGGTGGAGGTGGCAGCCAGGCGGAGACTCATGGTGGCGAAGCGCCTCAGCAAGGCGGCAGCCGCCGGCACCGCCCGATTACGTCATCTGAAGGTTACGTGCCGCTCGACCCGTTGACGGCGACCGTTCAGTCCGCTTTCCGGCTGCGCGGCATTCTTCATATCGAGGCCGGGTTGAACATTCCTGACAACCGCCAGCGCGCCCGGGCGGCACAGATGATGCCGCGTCTGCGTGATCGCTACACGTCGGCGCTCGCCATGTATACCGGCGCAAATTACCGCTATGGCGATGTGCCGGATGCCGACCGGATTGCCGAGCTCCTGCAACAGGCCACAGACGATGTTCTGGGAGCCGGAGAAGCCGAGGTTCTTCTCGGCATGGTGATCATTCACGAAAATTAGGCGATCTTGTCCATGAAGCGGGCGAGATCGAGATCCAGCGTGGTCACGCCGCCGGCATCATGTGTCGAGAGCAGAACATCGACCTTGTTGTAGACATTGAACCATTCGGGGTGATGGTCTATCTGGTCGGCTTTCAGCGCGATGCGCGACATGAAGCCGAACGCCTCATTGAAATCACTGAATTGAAAAACCTTGCGGATCGCATCCCGGCTTTCGGCCACGGCCCAGCCTGACAGTTCTGAAACCGCTTTCTGTGCGCCAATTATTTCAGCCATGATCTTTTCCCATGATTGCGTGTTGACCGTCTAACGCGGCGGCTTCCGGTCTGTCAGCCGAAAATTAACGCGTTTCTGCTCTAATGCTGTCTTCAGTGGATGGAAAGGAGACGGAAATGACCCGTTTTCTAAAATCAGACTCTAATCCTTCCGGTCACAAGCTGGAAGACATATTGATGGAATTGCGGTCGGATGTTCTGATCCGCTGCACCAAGATTGCAGACGATCACCGCCCGGAAGCACTCAAAGTCCTCGCCAACAACATGAAAGTGCTGGAACATCTGACGGCGTCTATCGAGCTGGCTCAGGATTCCACCAACGTGCTCGACCGTGCCTTTGGCCCGTCCGAGGCCATGGAAGGCGGCGAACCGCGTATCGGCGTCGCCTGACCTAAGCGGCGAGGCTTTCGCCGCGTAAAAGTTTCGGCAGATCACCGGTCTCTCCGCCTGCTTCGCGCATGAAAAAGCGGCGGGCGGCCGGAATACCGTCGACCAGAGACAGACCCAGACCGCGCGCCAGACGCAGCGGGCCGATATCATTTGAAAACAGACGGTTGAACAGGTCTGTTGCGGCCACCAACCCCATGGAATCGAGCTTCCGCCATTTGGCATAGCGCTGCAGGGTGACACCGGAGCCCAGTTCCAGCCCCAGTGATTTGGCCTCGCTCAGCACTTCGGCCAGCGCCGCAGCGTCGCGGATGCCCAGATTGAAGCCCTGCCCGGCCAGCGGATGAATGCCCCGCGCAGCATCGCCAACATAGGCGATCCGGTCTTCATAAAAGCGTTCGGCAAAGCGCACGGACAAGGGATAGCCCCAGCGTGGTCCGGTTTCCTTCACGGCCCCCAGAAAATCACCGAAACGCTTGTCGAGCTCAGCCTGAAAGCCCTCGGCGTCCAGTTTCAGAATGGCATTGGCGATGTCCGAACGCTCGGTCCAGACGAGGGATGAGCGATTTCCCGGCAGGGGCAGGATGGCAAACGGCCCACCGGGCAGGAAATATTCATAGGCGGTGCCATTGTGCGGTTTTTCATGCTCGACTGTGACGACAATACCGGTCTGGTCATAGTTCCAGCCCGCCGTTCGGGTGCCGGCCTGTTGGCGTGAGCGGGAAAATTTGCCGTCAGAGGCACACAGGAGCCGCGTTTTCAGGCTTCGGCCATCGGCAAGGAATAGCTCGATTCCGCCCGGAATATGCTCCCAGCGATCGGCCTTGACCGGCGCGACCAGCCGGATGTCGTTGCGCGTTTTCAGACAGGCGGTGAGCGCGTGGCGCGTATGGCGGTTTTCCGCCATGTATCCCAGCGGTTCGCCCTCATCTTCGGGATGTATCTCGCGGCGGTCAAAATGCAGCGTGTGTGGTCCCGGACCGCCGGGACGCGGACCGCCATAGGGACGGCCATCGCAGACGAGGATGTGTTCAATGCGCTGCACATGCTCGCCCATGCGTTCCGCCGCACCGATCACTTCCAGCATGCGGAAGGAGGTATAGGCCAGCGCCGAGGCGCGGCCATCAAATTCCGGTGCCAGCATATCGTCCAGCGGTGCAGCATCAACCAGCGTCACCGAGACACCGGCCTGATCGAGTGCCAGCGCCAGTGTCTGGCCCGCCAGCCCGCCGCCGAGCACAATCACATCACTATCGAAAGACGTTTTCATGGAACAGACTTTATACCGGTTGGCGGAGCGCGAAAGGGGCGCACTGCCGCAGGTGCGCAAAACAACATTATCTTAACCCGTATTTACCCTCGACTCACGCTTTCGCGATTGAATGCGCGCATGGCGGGTTATGATGCTGTCTCTTCCGACGATATTTCGGGCCGGGTCCGCCGCGCGGGTGCCGGCTGGATGTCGCGTCTGGGTACCTGGATCTCAGGCAGTCTGCTGGTGGCGCTGGCGGGGCTGACTGCCTTTGCCCTGATCGATCATAACCCGCTGGACCCGAGCTGGAATGTCGCCTCTTCGCAGGTTGTGACTCATTCTCTGGGGGCGTTCGGAGCGATCCTGTCTGACGTCCTGCTGCAGACTTTGGGCTGGGCCGCTGGCGGTGTGCCGCTGGTGCTGGCCGTCTGGGGCGTGATGAAGATGACGCGCCGTTATCAGCCGCGCTCCATCGGGTTCAAGCTGCTGCGCTTTCTGGCCGCCGGTTTCGCGCTGCTCGGATTTGCCATGGCGGTGTCCGCCCTGCCGATTCCCGAAGCCTGGCCCTTTGCGGTGGGTCTGGGCGGCGTGCTGGGTGATGGCCTGCTGTTTACCGTGTCCGATCCGCTGGCTGCTCTTGGTGCACCGGCGCCGATGGCGATTGCCGGTGGGATTGGTTTGCTGGTCTCCATTCTGGGCGTCTTCTTCAGCTTTGGCCTGCGCCCGTCCGATATTGTCGCCGCTGCCGATACGGCGAGCCTCGTCTGGGCGACCTTGCGGGTCTGGATTGATGCGGCGCTGGGCCGTCTGCCCTGGCGGGAAGGTGAAGCCGGTACCGTTGGCAGAGATGACATCGTTGAAGCGCCGCGTCCGCGGACACGGCGCCGCAAGGCAGAGCCTGTATCGCCTGCGGTGAAAGTCGCGCCCGTGCGCAAATCCCGCGCGTCAGGCCGGGAAGCCCGCGAAGCCCAGGGCGCCTTGCCCTTTGTCCAGAGTGGCGGCTTCAAACTGCCGCGGCTCGACCTTCTGGTGCGGCCACAGGTGCGCAAGGAATCGGTTGATGCGCAGGCGCTGCAACAGAATGCCGAACTGCTGCAGGGTGTGCTGGAAGATTTCGGCGTACGCGGTGAGATCGGCCAGGTGCGGCCCGGCCCGGTGGTGACGCTCTATGAATTTGAACCCGCCGCGGGCGTGAAATCCTCGCGCATTATCAATCTGGCCGATGATATCGCCCGCTCGATGAGCGCAACCGCGGCCCGCGTTGCCGTTGTGCCGGGCAAGAATGCCATCGGGATCGAGTTGCCCAATCCTCGCCGCGAAACCGTTTTCCTGCGCGCCCTGTTCAACTCCTCCGCCTTCGAGGCGTCCAAGGCGGAACTACCGATGGCGCTGGGCGAGACCATTAATGGTGAGCCCTTTGTGGCGGATCTGTCCCGGATGCCACACCTCCTGATCGCCGGAACCACCGGCTCGGGGAAATCGGTGGGCATCAATGCCATGATCCTGTCGCTCCTCTACCGGCTGTCGCCGGATGAGTGCCGGATGATCATGATTGATCCGAAAATGCTGGAATTGTCCGTCTATGACGGTATTCCACACCTCCTCTCTCCGGTGGTGACAGACCCGAAAAAGGCCGTCGCAGCGCTGAAATGGACTGTGCGCGAAATGGAAAGCCGTTATCTGCGCATGTCCAAGATCGGCGTGCGTAATGTGGCGGGCTTCAATGAGCGTGTGGCCGAGGCGCTGGAAAAGGACGAGCCGCTCGAGCGCACCGTTCAGGTCGGTTATGATCGCGAAACCGGCGAGCCGATGTACGAAACCGAAACGATTGAAGCAGTCAAAATGCCCTATATCGTCGTGGTAATCGACGAAATGGCTGACCTGATGATGGTCGCCGGCAAGGAAATTGAAGGCGCGGTCCAGCGTCTGGCCCAGATGGCCCGCGCGGCTGGCATTCACATGATCACCGCAACGCAGCGGCCTTCGGTCGATGTCATTACCGGCACCATCAAGGCCAATTTCCCGACGCGTATCTCCTATCAGGTCACCTCGAAGATCGACAGCCGCACCATTCTGGGTGAGCAGGGCGCAGAACAGCTCCTCGGCATGGGTGATCTGCTTTATATGGCCGGTGGAGGCCGTATCCGCCGCCTTCACGGGCCGTTTGTCTCCGATCAGGAAGTCGAGGATGTTGCCGCCTATCTGAAAAAACAGGGCATTCCGGACTATCTCGAGGAAGTCACCGAGGATAATGGCGACACGCCCTCCCCCTTTGACGAGGCCGGGGGCGGATCAGGGGATGACCTCTTTGATCAGGCCGTGGCCGTGGTGGCGCGCGACCGCAAGGCCTCGACCAGCTATATCCAGCGCCGCCTACAGATCGGCTATAACCGCGCTGCGACGCTGATTGAACGCATGGAAGATGAAGGCATGATCGGACCGGCGGATCATTCCGGCAAACGCGAAATCTATCTGCCGGACCGGGATGTGGCCTAGCCTGAGGCTGTTTGCAGGCAGGACGGGGTCAGCCACTGATACGCTGCGCTTATGCCATGACGCCGCCGCAATTTGGCGGGCAATATGGGTGCCATGATGATCGAGCTCTTTCTCTCCCTTGCCCTGATGGCACACAACGCTCCGGAGGCAGCCGCTGAAGCAGTCCCTGCCGGGTCTGCCGTGGTCAACACGGATGTAGCACCCGCCGAAACCGAAGCGGCCAATGCTGAAGTCTTCGATACCGATGCCGCTCTGTCCGGGGTCAATGGCTGGCTGAACGGGGTGGATAACTATCGCGCCCGTTTCACCCAGATAGCGCCGGATTTCTCGTCCTCTACGGGGATTTTGTCGATACGCCGCCCGGGCCGTTTGCGGTTTGAGTATGATGCGCCCTCGCCCTTGCTGGTCGTCGCGGACGGTACGACCGTGGCGATTGAGGATTCTGATCTGGAAACCATTGACCGCGTACCGCTGAGATCGACGCCGCTGTGGTGGATTTTGAAGCCGGACGTGAATCTGGCTGAAGACGCCAATGTCACCGATGTCTGGCAGGAAGACGGGTATGTCTATGTCGCCGTACAGGACCGGAATGAGGAGATGGACGGCACCGCCCTGTTCGTCTTCAATCCGGAAACCCATGCTCTGGAAGAATGGTTTGTGACCGATTCGATGGGCTATACGACACGGGTGACGCTGTCGGATGTGGAAACTGATGTGCGCCTGAATCCCCGTCTTTTCGTGCTCGATGAGCCGCAAGATGATCGCCGCAGACGCCGTCAGTAGCGATCACATTCTGTTACCAACAGTGTGGCATTAATGATACTTACAAATTCTTTCTGTTTTTTCATTTGCGTATTTTTTTACCCGTGTCTTTAATGTAACGGCTGATTGGGGCGCTGGATTGGCGTCGTCCCCCCGCTGACGGATCTGCCGTCCCGATCGCACCGGAATCCCCTCCCGGTGCATGCGCGCAAATTTCGACGGCGCACAGCGAGCGCCCGGTCGCGTCCCCTCGCGGCCGGGCGTTTTCTTTTTCGTCACGACTTGGTGACAGAAAGCGCTCAATGATTCTGGCCGCAAGAGACGCCCATGCCGCTTTCCCAACTCCTCCTGCTCTCACTTGTACAGGGCCTGACAGAATTCCTGCCAGTGTCGTCTTCTGCACATCTCATTCTTGCGCCGATGGCCGCGGGGCTTGAGGACCAGAGCCCGCTCATTGATGTGATGGCCCATGGTGGCAGCCTTTTGGCGGTTCTGGTCTATTTCTGGCGCGATATCCGCGATGTCGTGCTGGGAAAGCTGGCCTGGCTGTCAGGGCGGATGACACCCGGCGGACGGCTGGCACTGCTGGTCGGCGCGGCAACCCCGCCCGTCATCATTGCCGCTGGCGCGCTTTATTTTACCGGACAGACTGATCTTTTCCGGTCACCCCTGATTATCGCCATTGCGACACTGATTTTCGCGGTCCCGCTCTGGGCCGCTGACAGATTTGGCCGCACCCATGTCACCACCGAGACGCTTGGCTATGGCAGCGCCTTTGTCATCGGGCTGGTTCAGGTTTTCGCACTGATCCCGGGGGCCAGCCGCTCCGGTGTGACGATGACGGCCGCACGCGCACTGGGTCTTGGCCGCAGTGAATCGGCGCGGTTTTCCATGTTGATGGCGATCCCGGTGATTGCCGCCTTTGCGCTGGTCGCCGGGCTGGATCTGGCACAGGGCGGGAATGATGGAGCAAGCCTGACAGACGGGCTGATTGTCGCGGCCCTGTCCTTTGTCTCTGCCCTCGCTTCGATTGCCATGATGATGCGCTTTGTCGAGCGCGTCGGCTTTCTGCCCTTTGTGATTTACCGGCTGGTGCTCGCCGGTCTCATCATCTGGCTGCTGGTCTGACGCGCCGCCGCAATCAGGCCATTTCGTGGAACTGGCCGTGACGGCGATAGCGTTCCAGATAGCCCGGCACGATGGCTTCAACGGTTTCCGGTGTAATGCCCAGATCACCAATACCATGCGCGTCCGGCGCAACAACATTGTCCTTGCCCAGCATCACCACCTGATCGCGGGTCAGGAAGGGGTGAACGAAAGGCAGGAGCGCGGCCAGCTCGCCCATCAGCCCTAAAAGCGACATGACAAACATCGGCACCGGAACCAGCAGGCGCGGACGGTCAATCGTCTTCAGGATGAAGGCCATCAATTCCTTGTAGCTATAGGTGCGCGGTCCGCCCAGCTCATACACGCCAGCCGCCGAGGTGTCACTGATCGCGGTGGCGACGCTGGCGGCGACATCACCCACAAAAACCGGCTGGATCTTCATCTTGCCGCCGCCCGGCAGGGGCAGGGCCGGTGCAAAACGTGCCATATCGGCAAAGCGGTTGAAGAATTCATCCTCGGTCCCGAAAATGATCGACGGGCGCAGGATGACCGCACCGGGGAAGGCTTGTTGCACGGCGGCTTCGCCCTCGGCCTTCGTCGCCGCATAGCGTGATTTCGAGCCTGCCTCAGCGCCAATGGCCGAGATCTGCACAAAGCGCTGAACGCCCGCTGCAACAGCCGCTTCGGCAATGTTTTCCGCGCCCTTGGCCTGCAGGCTGGCAAAGCGCTGCTTGCCGCCTTCGGCCAGAATACCGACCAGATTGACCACGCCACAGGCGCCGGCAACAGCGCGGGCGACCGAAGCCGGATTGCGGACATTGGCCTGCATCAGCTCGACCTGTCCGACGACGCCGGTGACTTTCAAGTCCAGTGCAAGGTGAGGGCGGCGGGTGGCGACGCGGATGCGATAGCCCTTTTTCACCAGAGCCCGAACCACATAGCGTCCGACAAAGCCGGAACCACCAAACACCGTGATCATTTCGTCGCGCAGCATCAGCCAAATGCCTCCGGAAAGCGTTCAACAAGAGGCCCCGCATAGACCAGAAATCAGCGCGCCTGTCCATGCGGTACTGCGTTTCACATTCCCTTGGCGCGCGAACCGACTCCTCTTGACCGCCTCCCGGCGTTAGGCTGATCCTTGACAGACAAAAATACGCGATGACCGGGGGTGAGTTGAGGGGATGACGGCAGAGGTAGCCTTGCTGAACAAGCAGGCCGTGGCACTGGCCGCGGACTCCAAGGCGACATTCGGCTCGGGCATGAGCATCAAGACCTATGACAGTGTGGACAAGCTGTTCAACCTGTCGCGCAGCCATCCGGTCGGCGTCATGATCTATGGCAATGCCGAATTCATGCGCGTGCCGTGGGAAGTCATCATCAAGGAATACCGCGAGCACCATGGCGAAACCGGGCATGACACGATCGCGGACTGGGGCGCAGCCTTTTTCGACTTTGCGGGGAAATTCCAGGATTTCACCCTGCGCGATTCCGAGCTGGCCGTGTTTACGAAGACTGCCTCCTTTTTACGGGCGATCGAGGCCAGCGCGCTGGTCAACCGTTCGCTGGAACCGCTGATCAATGATGTCGAGGCGCGGCGCGTCCATCCGGCGCTGGCGGACCTCACCGAAGGCGAATTCCTGCGCAATTTCCCGGATCTTCTGGAGAAATATGAAAGCCTCCTGCACGCGCGCATCGGCGAGCGGATGAGCACCGACATCCAACGCCAATTACCGCGCCTTTTACACCGGCTGGCGGTCGCCGATATCGAAACAGTGGCGCGCTCCGGCCTGGTGGTGGCGGGCTTTGGCGGGGAGGAGACTTTCCCGGCGCTGGTCAATCTGGAAAGCGATGGCGTCATTGCCGGGCGGTTGGCCGTGTCGGTGCGGTCAGAAAGCCGGATCACGGTGGATCACCCCGCCGATGTTCTGCCCTTTGCGGTGCGCAATGTGATGATTTCCATGGTGCACGGGGTGGATCCGTCCTTTCTGGACTATTCGCTCACCGTGTTCCGCGATCTGATCCGCGCCAATGGCGACCGGCTGATCAATGAGTTTGCCAAAAGCGAACAGGAAAAAGCGCGCCTGCATCATGAAAACGCAGCCATGTCGGATGATTTCATCCGCATCTTTCTCGATTATCTGCGCGATTATATCCAGGACATGCATCTGGGGCCGTTTGCCTCGACCCTGCAGGGCATGCCGCCGGACGAGATGGCGTGGCTGGCCGAGTCGCTTGTGCATCTGACCTCTGTTAAGATGCGCATGTCGCACGGGCCGGAAGGCGTCGGCGGGCCGGTCGACACCGCCGTGATCACCAAGCGTGAAGGGTTCAAATGGGTCAAGCGGAAGGCGCCGCTGGAAGCGCTGACGGGGCCCGGAACGGGAAAGGGGGACTGACATGAAACGCTATCGTTACCGCAAACACACCAAGGAGGCCCTGCCTCCGGCACCGTCGACACGCTCGCCGGACTCACTGCTTCAGGATGATGCGCCGCGTGCGCTGTTCGAAGGCGATGTCGCTTCCCAGCGCCTGTTCAACCGCGCGGCCCTGGACCAGATGGGTGATTATTCCGCTGTCATCCTGGCCTCGGACAGCTTGCGTCCGGCCTGGTCGGAACCTGGCGATCTGGTGCATGTGCGCCGCGGTGCGGAAGACGCCAGAGCCATTATCGGCAAGGTCTCCGGCCGCAAACGCTGAGACGGCGTTCCGGCATTGCCGCTCCGGCGGTGATATCCGAATTGACAGGCGTGCGCGCAATTCGTATGTCGCCCGCCTTGCTTACCTGCCCAGGTGGCGGAACTGGTAGACGCGCCAGCTTCAGGTGCTGGTTTCTGAAAGGAAGTGGAGGTTCGAGTCCTCTCCTGGGCACCATTTACCTATTCTAACGCGTTGTAAAGTATTGGTTTATAATTATAACAAAATCGTCGAGACCATCAACGCGACCATCACTTTCCATAGATTTTATTGATAGCATATCCCGGTCGATCCTTAGCCTATAAGGCCACGAGCCTGTGACACAGCTTCCTGATCGGGGCCAATCATTCCCCAGGCCCAGCCCCAATCAGCCTTGTGTCACAGCTTACAAACTATAATTCCGATGATGTGAGGCAGTTATAGAAGGTTACACGTCGCACCGCTTCTGGCTGAGCGATGGGTAGTGGGGCCCGATCGAACCGCAAGTTCCCAGGAACAAGCCCGTGCCGGATCAACCGAAAGCCCAAAATCGTCTACGACAAGGCCCGATACCAAGACCGCCATCTTGTCGAAAATGCCTTCTTCCGCATCATGGACTGGCAGCGGGGCGCCACCGGATATATCAAGCTCGCACTCGCCATCCTCATCGCCTTCTGATTATGAATGTATCTCGGCCCTATAGTATTTTCGATCTTGTCCTTAGATGTGAACTCTCATAAGTTTGGAGAGGTTCTGGCGCTTTTTAAGCTACTTTCTGCTCCTGCTGATCGGGTTGGTTCATTTCATTCTTCTGCCAGTAGACCATGGCGGGTAGCCGCCCGCCATGAGCGGTGTGCGGACGCCGGTGATTATAGAAGGTCATCCAGGCTCCGACGCCCGCTTTCGCCTGCGAGCCGGTCTCCCAGGCATGCAGGTAGACGCACTCATACTTCAGCGACCGCCACAGGCGCTCGATGAAGATGTTGTCGATGCAGCGTCCCCTGCCATCCATGGATATGCGGATCCCGGCC
>PFFX01000013.1 GCA_002783385.1 Rhodobacterales bacterium CG15_BIG_FIL_POST_REV_8_21_14_020_59_13
GGCGAAGGCGCTGCACCAGAGGAGTGCCGATCTGGCGGCAGCGGGGCAGATCCGGCCTGCCGAAGCGGCGGCGCGGCTGGCCGACCGGATCTTGCGCACGGAATATCTGCTGGGCCGGGTGGGCGGTGCGGCCGCCCCGGAGCAGCCGGAGGCGGACGCGGAAGACATCAGGGCCAAACTGGCGCATCGCTTCCACCGGATCAGCAAGCACTATCATCAGTTGAAGGCGGACGGGGATCCCCATCCGGAGCAGTGCCTGCCCAAGGCCGTCTATTTCATGGCGGAGCGGAATAATTGCAGCGTGGAGAAATTTCTGGCGGTGTTTCTGCACCCGCCGGAGATGTGAGGGGGCAATTTATCCCTGATGCTCAGGCCCCTCCGGGCCTTCGCTCCTCGCTTTGTCCGGGCAAGCCGGACACGCTGCGGGCGCTACCAGTGATCGCTGACGGGCTGTGCGTCCTGGATTTCCGCGAGGCGCGCTCTTGCCGCCGGGGCCGTGCCATGCGGCAGGGCGGCGGGATCAAACCAGCCGGTCTCGGCAATCTCGTCCCTGTGGTCCGGGGGGCAGGCCTGCCAGCTGCGCACGATGAACAGCGCGATGTGGTCGCCGCGAAACTTCGCCTCATTGGAATAGAGGTGGAAAAGCTGCGGTGCGGCGGCGGGTTTCACGCCCGCCTCCTCACACAATTCCCTGTCCAGCGCCTGGTGCACGGTCTCGCCGCGCTCCACCCCGCCGCCGGGGAAATGCCAGCCGGGGCGGTAGGTGTGGCGTACCAGGCCGACCTTTCCGCCGGCATTGAAGACCACGCCCTGCACGCCCAGCGTCAGCCCGCGGGTGCGCCGCCAATGGCCCTGCATCAGCGGTCTGAGCAGGGGTTCGAAGCGTAACCGCCAGCTCATGAGGGGGGACGGACGGGCGCGCAGTCCCTCCCTAGCGGGCGGGCGCAAAGCCGGTTAGAAAGCAGGCCAGTCTGATTGTCTTTTACGGAGTCTGCCATGTTTGCTCTTGTTGCGCTCGCTTTGCCCTTCATCGCCTTCGGCATCCTAAACTTCATTGATTTCGGGCGTCTCGATTAACCTGATTCTGCGGCAAGCGAGGCGGTTATAATGGTGGTCGTAGACTCTCTGTTGCTGGCTGGCGGCTTTGTCCTCGCCGGGATTGTCGTCCTGCTGTTCGGTGGCGACATGCTGATCCGCGGCGCGGCGGCGCTGGCCAGGCGGGCGAAAATCCCGGCCCTGCTGGTCGGGCTCACCATTGTCGCTTTCGGCACCTCGGCGCCGGAACTGGTCGTCTCCGTCAATGCCGCCCTGTCGGGCGCGCCGGGCCTCGCACTGGGCAATATCGTCGGCTCGAACATCGCCAATGTGCTCTTCGTGCTGGGCCTGCCCGGCCTCATCGGCGTGATCGGCACGCAGACGCGCGGCGTGCGGCGCAATGCCCTCTTCGCGCTTCTGGCCGGTGTGGCGCTGGTTATCGTCAGCCATGACGGCTCGATCTCGATGATGGAAAGCATCGTGCTGTTCGCGCTGATCTTCGTCTTTATCGGGCTTTTGGCCTTTTCCGCGATGCGCGCCAAGGACGACCCGCTCCTCGCCGAGGTGGCCGAACTGGAAAAAGCCGCGGGCAAAGGCTCGCTGCCCGGCGTCATTCTGGCGCTGATTGTGGGCCTGATCGCCCTGCCGCTCGGCGCCCATATCATCGTCACCGGCGGAACAGCTGCTGCAAGTCTTCTGGGCGTGTCGGACGCCGTGATCGGCCTGACCGCGCTGGCGATCGGCACGTCCTTGCCGGAATTTGCCACAGTCGTGGCAGCGGTGCTGCGCAAGCACGGCGATCTGGCCATCGGCAATGTGCTCGGCTCGAACGTGTTCAACGTCTTCGCCGTCGGCGGGGCGACCGGCATTGCCGCGGGACTGGCCAATGTGCCCCTGCCGGTGCCGGACCAGTTCATGCGGCTGGATTTCTGGGTGATGCTGGGCGCCAGCGCGCTGCTTGCCCTGCTGATTTTCGCGGGCCGCAATGTCGGCCGGCTGGCGGGCCTGCTTTTCTTTGGCGGCTATGTTGCGTATATCGCGGCCCTTGTCTGGCTGAACCCCCTCCAGATGCCATAACGCGCGCAAGCTGATGACCCAATCCCGGCTGGAAATCACGAAGGATTTCACCTTCGAGGCGGCTCACTATTTCGAGCATGAGGCGAAAGACCATCCGTTTGCGCGGATGCACGGCCATTCCTTTGCCGGATCGGTGACGCTCGCCGGCGAGCCCAATGACAAGGGCTGGATCAAGGATACGTGGAAGATCGATCAGATCGTGAAGGGGGAGGTCGCAAAGCTCGACCATCACCTGCTGAACGAGGTGGACGGGCTGGCGAAGCCGTCGCTGGAGAATATCTGCGCCTGGCTGTTCGACCGCCTCGCCCCGAAACTGCCGGGCCTGGTCGCCGTCGAAATCGGCCGGCCAAGCTGCGGCGAACGCGCGGTGCTGCGAAGGGGTTAGGCTGCGTTGAGCGGTTCGATCCCGCAGACGTCCACCTCTTTGCTGGCCGCAACCATGTCGTAATTGGTCTGGAAATTCATCCAGTAAGCCGGGGTCGTGTTGAAAGCACGGGCAAGGTGCAGGGCGGTGTCCGGCGTCATGCCGGTTGTCCCCTTGATCAGCTGCTCGATCCTCGTGCGCGGAACACCCAGCCGCCGCGCAATGGCGATGGCGCCCATGACCAGCGGATCAAGATAGAGCTCTTTCAGCATTTCGCCGGGATGCGTCGGGTCTTCTAGCTGGCTCATCATGTTTCCATACAACGATAATCGACAATCTCGACAGCGGCGGGACCGTTGGGCGTCCAGACAAAGCAGATGCGCCATTTGCGATTGATGCGGACGGAAGGCTGCCCGGCCCGGTCTCCCTTGAGTTCCTCAAGATGATTGCCGGGCATCGAGAGATTACCCGAACAAGTCGGGTCATGACGGATGTCGGGTGTCGTGTGATGACGCTCTTAGGGCCGCTATACGGCGAGGTCAGGGCGGACTTGTGTGCCGTTGTTACTTGGCCTTGCGTGAGCGTGCCAGCTTTGACGGCTTTTTGGGAGCGGGCGACCCGGCATTCTTGTCCCTGGCCAGCCGCAGCAGGCGGAGCTTGGCGGACAGCGCCGCGCGTTCCCCGGATTCCTTGCGGAGAATCTCGCGCACCACGGCATCCGTTATATCGGCCTTTGTCTGTGGTTTTTTCGGGTCCACCGAAAAGTATGAATCATAATTTTTATTGGGCATTTGCGGGGCCTTGTTCCTGGGTGTGGATAAACGAAAGGCCGGGGCATGCCCCGGCCTTCCATTATAATTCCGCTTGTGCCGGGCGAAGTCGGGCCGCCCGGCAGACGGATCAGACCAGGACCAGATTGTCGGCGGCATTCTTGCCAGAGCGGCTGTCCTGAACGACGTCGAAGGTCACTTTCTGACCCTCGTCCAGCGAGTGAATGCCTGCGCGCTCAAGCGCCGTTGCGTGCACGAATACGTCAGTCGAACCATCTTCCGGCTGGATGAATCCAAAACCTTTGCTGGAATTAAAAAATTTCACGGTACCTGTTGTCATGACGATTTCCTTTCAAACGAAATCAGAATTAATCAATTTCCGGCCATCAGGCCGAAAACCACGAGTCGAATTTGGAAGGGAAAAGGCCAGGAAGGCAGCGAACCGCCATTCAGGAATATTCATCAAACCATTACGATAGGTGACTATAGCGCCTCGATTGTGTCCGAAATGTGGCGGGCGCGCGCTGCGGCGGCGGGGTGCAGGCGGCTTGTCCCTGCGAAAGCGGCAAAGCGCAGATCCGGGGAATCTCTGTTTCTTCTACCGTCATGCCACGGCAAGCGGCCTGCGCCCGCGTCATCCCCCGATTTATTCGGGGGATCTCCACGATGACGAGATCACCCGGACTCGCGCGGGGCGCGGCCGTGTGATGACGGGGGGTGGGTGTCGGATGATAACGGGTGTGAGGTGTCGGATGATAACGCGTTTTGAGTCGCGCAAACGCGTCCCTACTCCCGTCATGCCACGGCAAGCGAAGCGCAGATCCGGGGCATCTCTAATTATGCCAGAGAGTCTCGGACAAATCCCGCCATTCCGGATTCATGGCTTCGATCAGATTCACCTTCCAGCGGCGCGGATATTTCTTGATCCGCTTTTCACGTTGAATGGCCGCCCCCATCAGATCGTGCATTTCATACCAGACCAACATCTTGCAATTGTATTTCCGGGTAAAACCGTCGGCGAGTCCTGACTGGTGCTCATAAATCCTGCGGTTCAGATCCGCTGTCACCCCCGTGTAAAGCGGTCCGCCCGGACGGCTGCTCATCATGTACACCGCAATGAAGGGAAAGCGTCTGGACATACGCAATCAAAGCGTGTGCCATGTGGGGCGTCAAGTCTTCCGTTT
>PFFX01000163.1 GCA_002783385.1 Rhodobacterales bacterium CG15_BIG_FIL_POST_REV_8_21_14_020_59_13
ACCAACCGCCCGCACTATGCTCTCGCCAAGCAATCGCCAGCCAAAAGGCTCAACGACCTGCTGAACAACGTCTTGAGAAACGACACCTAGTCCGCCATCAGCGCCTTGCGGCGGAAACTGGTGGGCGCCTCGCCCGTCGCCTCGCGGAAGGCGCGGTTGAAGCTGGCGATGGAGCCATAGCCGAGATCAAGCGCGACCTGCAGGATCTGCAAGCGGGCGCGTTCCGGATCGGCGAGGATTTCCTTGGCATCTTCCACGCGGTGGGAATTGATATAGCTTGAGAAATTACGGTAGCCGAGCCCTGAATTGATCAGCTTGCGCAAGCGGTGTTCCGGCGTTTTGAGCTGATCGGCCAGCTTGCCGACAGTGAGGCCGGTCTCGCGATAGGTGCCGTCCTGCATGGCCGCTTCCAGCCGGGCCAGCAGCGGGCGGTCGGCGGGATCGATGGCGGCAATGGCGGCCTCGCTGTCATGGTGCTGGCGCACTTCCTTGCGGTCGACGAACATTTCCGGACTGGCGCGCAGCGCCCACAGGGCGAAGGCGAAGGACAGCACCAGCAGCCACAATGATGACCCCACAAGATAGGCGGTTTCCGCCACCGTACCGCGCAACAGGATTTCCAGCCCCATGAGAATGACGGCCGAGAGGCCGACCGAGACGGCAATCACCACACGGAAGCGGCGGCGGGTATCGACCAGATCATCCTTCAGGCTGAGCAGGGCGAAATAGGTGGCATGCAGGAAAAGAATGACGGAAATGGACTGCTTGATCAGCGTCATGGCATCGCGCCAGAACGGATCGCTCACCGCATATTGCAGCGGCACCAGGATGAGGATCGGGATGGCCGGCAATAGATGCGCGGCGCGGAAGCGGTACTGGTCGCAGAACAGGGCCAGGCAGAACCACCAGAAGAAAACCCCGTCGAGCCATCCCATCGGCTCGACGACATGCTGCCATACACCGAGCAGATCGCGCATGGTTTGCGATGCACAGATCATGTAGGCGGCTGCGCCCAGGCCGAAAAGCGCGCCCAGCCGGGCGGCCAGCGAGCGGCGGGCATTCAGCAGCAGAACGGCGCTGGTCAGAAGACACAGCACACCCGCGCTCATGCGGGCGATGATTTCGACAAGGGCGGCATCCGTCATGGCGGCGATTATGCCTCAATCAAAAAGAGCCTGCCAGCTTTTCCGGAGCGGATTGCGCCGCAAAAGCCGGCAGGCAGCACAGGCTAGCTGCCATTGGCGGCCAGCACCACAGCTTCCCGTCCATCTGGGGAGACGCTCCGGGCGGCGTGGATTTGAGTGAGATTCGGGGCGGCGATCTGCGTGATCGTACGCTCTACCGTATCAGTGACGCAGATACGGGCGGCCGTGGCGGCCATGGCGGAATGGCGGTTTTCATCGGCGCAGACGCGCTCTGCGGCGGTCACAACGCGCTGGTAGACGGCGGCGGCACCACTGTGGGTGGCCAGTTCGGCCTGCGTATAGGAGAACTCGGCGCTGGCCGGATTGCCGGCGACAGCGCTTGCGCCCAGAAAAAGCGCGGGGAGGAGTGCGTTCAACATAATCGACCTCGTTTGTTATGGCCGCGGGGAGGCGGCTGACGAGCTCAATCTGGCGATCTTCTCCCTGCCCTGCTTTGCGATTTCGAAAATCGCGTGATGATTTCCAGAAACGCGCGGTGTTTTTCAGAAACGATCAGTGGCTTGTTCTATCGCAGCCGCAAGGACCGCGCCGGGGCGAGGAGGACGGCATTCAGGAGTGCCAGATCGAGGCCTTCCTGATAGCCGCGGGCCGCCGGGTCCTGGGTGAAAGCGATGACGAATCCCGCGCCTGTCCGGCGTGAGACCATGAAAGGTTTATAGGCCGTCTGGGCGATGTTTTCCTGCCAGAGATAACCGGATGCGACCAGATCCTCCGGTCCGGCAAAGCGCAGGACGGTATCGGCCTCATCCAGCGGCACAGCGGTATAGATGTCCGATCCCGTCACCATGGCCGCAGCGCCTTCTGCATATCCGGCTGCCAGAAAGGCGTCAGGATTGGCGGTGACATTCAGGAGTGCGCCCGGAGAGGTATCGGGCCCCGCATTGCGCGGTTCCAGCGCGGCCTGCAACGCGCCGTCATCTGCGATGACGCTACCGGCAACGAGCGCGCTTTCGCCCGCTCCTGCATCCGCCGGCGTATCTGCTGCGCGTTCGCGGCGCAGCGGCAGGAGGTTGATGTCGGGACCGGTGATGAAGCGGGTGGCATCACCCAGTGCGATCAGCGTGCCGCCGGCTTGCGCAAAGCGGGACAGACGGGCGGCACCGGTCTCGCCCAGCACTGCGGTATAACCGCCGCGGCGTTGCTCGGGAAGGATGAGAACGTCAAAACCGGACAGGTCGGCCCGCGCCAGCGTGGCGGTGCGGATGACGGTCACCGGCAGACCATAGCGCTGTTCCAGAACATAGCGCAGGCCGCCGGCGGAATTCGGGTCGGTGCCCTCGCCCCAGGCCATGGCGATGCGCGGAGAGACGATATCAGCAAATTGTCCGGAGCCGAAATTCGGTCCGTCTTCCGTCCAGCTGGTGTCCAGTCCGGCATAGACCGCGCCGATGGTGCGGGCATGCAGGCGCATCAGAGAATCGAGATTGGCGGGGGCGCTGGTGCGGGCGACGACGACAGAGCCTTCCGGCCAGGTTTCACCCGCAATGGTGAAGGCGCTGCCCGCGGTGCGCATCGGCACACCTTCTACGGCCAGCGCCGCTACAAGGCGCGCCTGACCGGCATCCGTCCATGGAATGACATAGCCGAAGCGGGCGCTGTCTGCAGCCTCGGCCGGCATGGCATCATCAGCATGGACTGCCTCGCCGGACAGGTTGGGGCGGCTCGCGCATTCAGTGGCCCTGACATTGAACATGACCGGCAGTGACCAGGCGGTAACATCATAAAGCTCATGATCGAGACCGCGTGTGCGGCGGTCTTCCTGATCTTCGAGGAAATCTTCCGGCAAGGGCGTGTCGCGTTCCAGCAGGGTGCGGGCGAGCTGTCCGCCAGGCTGGTTGAGATCGATGAAGAAGCCGCCCTGCGGCAAAGCCGTGCCACAGGCCGTGGTGCCGGCGGCGATGCGCGAGATGTCGATCCCCTGACGGGCGATCAGGCGCGCCAGACGTTCCGTACCCCAGCGGTTGGTTTCACGTGACAGCACGATAGCCGCCGGGCCCTGCGCCGAACCGGCACTGGCCCGTACATCATAAAAGCCGCGCACGAAACGCTCGCGGTTTTGCGCAGCGGCCTGCGCCGTCGACAGGCTGGCGATGAAATGGTGGGTAACACCATCGGCATAGGTCAGGTCTCCGCCATTGCGGCGGGTCCAGACCAGGCCGCGTGCCGAGCCCTGTTCATAGGTCATGGCGACACCGCCCTGCAGCATCGGCCAGGTATCGCCATAGCCGGGATAGAAGGCGTCGAAGACTTCGCGGGTGAAATAATCCGAGCCGATCCGGTCAAACCACATGGCGTGGTTCTGACCGATAATGTCATGGCCTTCGAGCTGGCCGTCACTGAGCACCGGATTGACCGGATCGGCCACGGGCGGGAAGAAATAGGTCTGATCCCCGCCCATTTCGTGGGCATCAACGATGACCATGGGACGCCAGTCGAGCATGGCGGCGGTGCGGCCCCGCGTTTCCGGCTGGGTCATGATGAACCAGTCGCGATTCATGTCGAAGAGATAATGATTATGGCGTCCGCCCGGCCAGGGCTGGTCATGTTCAGCAGAATAGCGATAGCCGTCGGCCTGAAGTCCGCGCGCCTGGGTGAAGGAGTTGAGGAAGCGGTTGCGGCCATCCGGGTTCTGCACCGGATCAATGATGACCAGGGCGTTTTCCCGGATCATGTCCGCCACCGGATCATTGCTGGCCGCCAGAAGGTGATAGGCCGTGCGAAGCCCGGCATCGGTAGAGGATATCTCGTCGCCATGCACACCATAACCAAGCCAGACAATCACCGGCAGACGGGCGATTAACGCATCGCGATCAGCGTTCGAGAGCCCGCGCGGGTCAGCAATCTGTTGCAGGTCTGACCGGATGTCATCGAGACGCGCCATGTTTTCTTCGCTGCCGATCACGGCATAGGCCAGCGGGCGGCCTTCCCAGCTTTCCGCATAGTCAAAGACCTGCATGCGGGACGGTGCAGCCTGTGCCAGTGTGCGGATATAGTCGATGGCGTCTTCTGGCGGGGTGATCTCCTCGCCGAAATCATGGCCCAGCACGGTTTCCGGATCGGGGATGGCGGTATCATAACGCGCCTCCAGCGGTGTCGGTGCGGTCTGCGCAAGAGCAGAAGCGGACAGGCCAAGGGCCGTGACAACAGCAAGCAGGAAACGGTGAGTCATGAATTTTCCCCGGAAAATCAGGCTGATTGGAGGGCAGA
>PFFX01000095.1:0-147 GCA_002783385.1 Rhodobacterales bacterium CG15_BIG_FIL_POST_REV_8_21_14_020_59_13
CGGCGCGGGGCTTCGTCAATGTCGAACACGCCCATGGCGTTGAACACAAAGCGCTCCTGATGACCGACCTGCAGGACGAGATTGCGCGAACGTGCGATCCGGATCAGCTCCTTGCCGTGGGCGGCGGTGTCGGCCAGCGGCTTTTCG
>PFFX01000095.1:257-20302 GCA_002783385.1 Rhodobacterales bacterium CG15_BIG_FIL_POST_REV_8_21_14_020_59_13
GTGACGGCATCGCAATCGGCGATCAGCGCGTCGAGACCGGTATAGGCGCGGGTGCCGAGCTGCGCGGCCAGCGCTCCGGCGCGGCCTGCATCGGTGTCATAGACGCCGGCAAGGTGGACGCGGTCAGACGCGGCATATTTGCGCGCATGATGGCCGCCGAAAACGCCAGCGCCGATGACGCCCGCCTTCATCTGGGTATCGTGAGTGGTCATGGATGCTGCCTAGCAGGCAAGACCTTACCGGCAAGGAAACGCTGCAGTGAGAGGCTTCACCATTTGTTGTCGGGTTTTTCGGGCTGACGCTTCTTGTAGGAATCGGCTTGAGGGATAGGCTATGCGGCTGGAGGGACTGGATGAGTCATCCGGATGAAGAACAGGATGCGCGCCTGTCGCGGGCCGATGTCGATGATGTGGCGGATGCTGCCATCGGCGTGGATACGCGTATCTTCACCACCATCAAGGATACCTTCCTGCACACGCCGCGCGTTGTGGAAGCTGCCTATGCCGGTGAGCGGGACAGATATGTGCCCATCATCCGCCTGTTTCTGGTGCTGTTCGGTCTGCAGTTCGCGGTGATCGCCTTCTTCGACATTCCGGCCGGTTTCAGCCTCGATGCGCTGGCCCGCAGCGGTGATGACATGGTACGGGCCATCGACGCTTGGCTGGCAGAGTCGGGTCAGCCCTATGCGGCGGTCAACGCATCGCTTGAAAATGCCGCCGGGCTGACCACGACGCTTCTGGTCTTTCTGTCGTCCTTGCCCTTCGTCCTGCTGCTCAAGGCCTACCGGCCCAGCCGCAGCTATTTCGGGCATGTGCTGGCCTATCTGGCGCCGGTGAATGCGTCATTCCTCGCGCTATTCCTGTTGATGGCCATAGTGGCGCTGATCAGTCTCCTGCCGGGAATCGGCGAGGAAACGGAAGCGGCGCTCTATATATGGGCCTTTGTGGGATCCATAATCTGGAATTTTGTGGCGGCCGGTTGGGTGATTGCGAGATTTTACGGGCGCAGCGCGCTGGCGGTCGGACTACAGGTCTCCGGGCTGGTCTTGATGGTCATTCCCATGTTTATCATCATGATGATCGGCCAGTACGGAATTGCAGAAATTGTGCTGCAGAATAAATATGATATGTCGGTCATTGATCTGTTCCGGATCAGTGCCGAAAACGCCATAGAGAGTGAGAGTCCATGAAATCCCGTGAAATCCATCTGACCGCCTATCCCAAAACCGAGCCGACGCCGGACAACTTCAAAATGGCCGAGACTGAAACCGGATCGCCGGGCGAAGGGCAGGTGCTGGTGGAAAACCGCTTCCTCTCGGTCGATCCCTATATGCGCGGCCGGATGAGCGGTGTGCGCACCTATATCGACCCATTCGCGCTGGGCGCGCCCATGGATGGCGGTGCCGTCGGCCAGGTTGTGGAAAGCCATAATCCGAAGTTCAAGGAAGGCGACTGGGTCAATTCCATGCAGGGCTGGCGCGAAGCCTATATCTCGGACGGGACCGGCCTGAACAAGATTGATACCACGCACATCGCGCCCGAAGACTATCTCGGCATTGCCGGGCTGACCGGCATGACCGCCTATGTCGGGCTGAAGCGCATCATCGATTTGCAAGCAGGCGAAAACATCTGGATCTCCGCCGGTGCCGGGGCCGTGGGCTCAGCCGCGATCCAGTTTGCCAAGGCGATGGGCGCGAAAGTCGTGGCCACGGCGGGCGGCCAGGACAAGGTGGAGTACTGCCTCTCCATCGGCGCCGATGCGGCGGTGGATTACAAGGCGGCCGAACGTCTGGACAAGGCGGTCAGCCAGGCCATTGGCGGCGGGGTGGATGCCTATTTCGAGAATGTCGGCGGGACACACTGGACGGCGGCGCTGGAAGTGCTGAAGCCGAAAGGCCGGATCGCCGCCTGTGGCATGATCCAGCGCTATAATGATCCGGGTGCAAAAATCACCGACAATTTGACCTATATCGTCGGCAAATCGCTGAAGATACAAGGCTTCATTGTCTCGGACCATTTCGACCTCTTGCCTGCCTTCATCAGCGATCTCGGCAAGTGGATGGCCGAGGGCAAGGTGAAGCCGCGCAACACGATCGTCGAGGGCATCGAGAACATGCCGGAGGCTTTCCTGGGACTCTTCACCGGTGCCAATACCGGAAAGATGCTGGTGAAGGTGTGAGCCCGCAGCCGGATGATATGCAGCCTTCGGGCAAGCGCGAAGAAATCGACTATACGCTGGAGGATGCTTTCGGCGTTAATTTCAGGGCGCTGAAGACTCTGAAGGACATCGTCATCCGGCCGAATGTGGTTTTCGGGTCTTACGCGGCCAATGACCGGGTGACCTATACGCCTGCCGTCCGGTTATTTGTCGGGCTGATTGCTTTACAGGTATTTGTCTCGTTTTTGTGGGGCGGGTATGCTGGGCTATTAATCAGTCAATGGGAGACTCAGCCGGATATTATTCCGCAAATGGAGGCACTGTTCAACGGGCCGATCACTGAGGTGGCCGAGCATTACGGCAATGCCGCGACCTTCCTGCACGCCATTGTTGTTGGCGGCTTCACGGCTCTATCGGCCTTCCTGATCGGGGCCTTCAACAAGTCACTGAGCTGGGTCGCCCGGGTGAATCTGACGTTCGCGATCTTGACCGGCGGCACCATTGTCGGGCTGCTGGGTATGATCGTCGCAGCTTTGACCAGTGACATCGCTCTCTTCAACTGGATGCCGCTGATCGTTTTCCTGTCCTACTGGATTTTCTTTGTGCGGGGTGGCCGGGGTGTGCTCGCGACGACGCTGACCGGAACGATGCTGAAGGGCGGACTGTTTGCAAGCGTCACCATGATCTATGTTTTCATCGGCGGCGTTGTCATGGCTCTGACGGGTTTGGGGTATGCCTATTACATGGTTAATGGGTCAGCCGGTTAATTGCCGGGGCGGTTAGCCCGTCGTGCCACCACGCCGAGCACATAGCCACCAGCGATGGCGCCGGCGAGTTCCGGCCAGGGAGCATCAAGACCAAGGGCCTTGAGCAAGGCGAATCCGGCAATGGCCGCGAGAATCGGCGCGGGAATCAGCCGAATCATACGCATGGCGCGGGCGGGATCGAAGTGTGGCTCATTGCGGTTCATAATGATTTGTTAACCGCAAAAGCCGTGCCGGACTGCAAAAAACCGTGAAAAAATGCCGGAATCCCTTGCTGCAACAGCGAAATCCAGAGGTTTGGCCTTGCTTTATGGGCCGTCCGCGTCCTCAATTGGGCCGTCAACAGTTCTGTTGCGCCCCGTTGGCATCCGCCGAGGGGCACTAATTCAACACTCTGGGGGAGACCCAAAATGAACAAATCAGATCTCGCCAAGGCCGTCGCCGATGCCACTGGCATGTCCAAGGCACAAGCTGGTGAAGCCGTCGACGCCACGATCGAATCGATTGTTGGTGCCGTCAAAGGCAAGGACAATGTCCAGCTCGCCGGTTTCGGCACCTTTTATGCCAAGCATCGTGAAGCCCGTCAGGTCCGCAATCCGCGCACCGGCGAGACCATGATGTCCAAAGCCAAAACCTCGGCGGCTTTCCGCCCGGCGGCTGGCCTGAAAGACATCTAGGCCGGTTTCCAACTCGGTTGAAGAAACGCCGTCCGGAAATCTCCGGGCGGCGTTTCTATTAGGTCTCTGGCTATTGCCGGATTTACACCCTATCTCACGCGTATGGCCGTCACCGACACACCGCCGCCGCAGGGCGATTTTGGCAAAGCTCTGGGCCGGCTCTTCCAGCTCCTCCTGTCTGACGATATGCGCCGCTGGCGGCCGCGCATGGCGCTGGCGCTGGGCTTGACGCTGATTGCCAAAATCTTCGCAGTGATGGCACCGGTGGCGTTCGGCGAAGGCGTGAATGCGATCACCGAGCGGACGGCTGATACGGCGATCCAGGGCTTTGTCCTCGCCTTTGTGCTCTATGCGGGCGCGCGCTTTTTGAGTGTGGGCGCACCACAATTGCGCGATGCTTTCTTTGCCCCCGTCAGTCAGGATGCCCAGCGCCTGACCGCCGTGCGGGCTTTCGGGCATGTCCAGCGCCTGTCCATCGGCTATCACCAGACCAAGCGCACCGGCGCGCTCAGCCGGATTATTGATCGCGGGGCACGGGCGATTGATTTCTTCCTGCGCTTCTTCGTCTTCAATATCGGGCCAACGGTGGTGGAATTGCTGCTGGCGGCTTCGGTGATGGGGATTGCCTATGGCTGGGAATTTCCTGTCATCGCGATTGTCACCGTGGCCGCCTATGCGCTGTCGACGCTGGCGGTGACGGAATGGCGGGTCAAGCTGCGCCGGGACATGAATGAAGCCGACAATGAAGCCAGCGCGCGGGCCGTCGATGCGTTGATCAATTTCGAGACGGTGAAATCCTTTGCTGCCGAACGCCGTGAGACCGACCGCTATGATGAGGCGCTGACGCGCTATGCCGATGCCGCCTCGCGGTCGATGAGTTCACTGGCGCTGCTCAATGGGCTGCAGGCGCTGGTCATGAATCTTGGCCTTCTGGCAATGGCCGTGATTGCCGGATTAAAAGCATGGAATGGCGAATTGCAGGCTGGTGACATTGCTGCGGTGACGCTGATCCTGATGAATATCTATCAACCGCTCAACATTCTTGGCTGGGCCTATCGCGAAATACGGCAGGCCGCAGTGGATATGGAGCGCTTGTTTGAAACCCTCGCCCTGCAGCCGGATGTGGCGGACGCGCCGGATGCACATGCGCTGGAAGACCGGGGCGGGGCAGTCGAGTTCAGGGATGTCAGTTTTGCCCATGATGGCCGCGACCGGTCGATTGAAGGGCTCAGCTTTAATTTGGTGCCGGGCAGTTTCACCGGTGTCTGCGGGCCGTCCGGTGCCGGAAAATCCACACTGCTGAAGCTTCTGTTCCGCTTCTATGATCCGTCATCGGGTCAGATTCTGGTTGATGGTCAGGACCTGAAAGCAGTGACCCAGGACTCGCTGCGCGCCCGGCTCGGTCTGGTGCCGCAGGATGTGGTTCTGTTCAATGATACGCTGCGCGCCAACATCCAGTATGGTGATCCAGCGGCCGATGAAGCGGCGCTGATGGAAGCGGCGGAACGCGCGCGTCTGGGCGATTTCATCCGGGACCTGCCAGACGGTCTGGAGACGCGGGTGGGTGAGCGCGGATTGAAACTCTCCGGTGGTGAAAAACAGCGCGTCGGGGTAGCGCGGGCAATATTGAAAAATCCGCGTATTCTCATTCTTGATGAAGCCACCTCTGCACTCGATTCCGAAACCGAGCGCGAAGTCCAGGTAGCGCTGGCAGAAGCGGCGCGGGGACGCACGACGCTGGCGGTTGCGCACCGCCTGTCAACAATTGCCGGGGCGGATCAGATCCTGGTTCTGGACGCCGGCCGGATTGCCGAGCGCGGCACGCATGCGGAGCTGCTCGCCCGCGATGGCCTCTACGCGCAGATGTGGCGGCGTCAGGCCGAAGCCGGTGAGGCAGCGGCAAATCCGGGTCATGAGACCGGTATCAGCCGCACTCCAGCATAGACGGTGCGGCGCATTGCGGGCCTCACGCTGATTTGTTCCGGGGCGCATACTGCGCGGCCGCCGCAATCACACTGACCGAGACCAGGAGGATCAGCGTGGCCCAAAGCAGGCCTCCGGTATCGAGCCCGCCCAGCATCATCCATCCATAGACCGCCGGCCCCAAAGCCGTCGAGACCACCATCAGTGCGGTCAGACCGGAGCGTGCTGTGCCGAGATGGTCCGACCGCACCAGTTCCGCCACCACGGCGGTTCGAAGCGTGCCACTCATGCCCGCCGTTGCCCCCAACAGGCTCATATAGACCGGCGCGGTCCAGGCACCGTCGAACAGCGCTAGGATAGCGGTGCCAAGCGCGAAGGGAATCAGGTGGAGCGGAAACAGGCTGCGCGCCCCGAAGCGGTCGATTGCCGGGCCGGAGCCGATGCCGGTGCCTATCTGCACGAGGCCGAAGAGCGCGAAAGAGGCGGCGAACAGACCCAGTGTCAAGCCCTTGCCCTCCGCAATTGCCGCCTGGTGGAAAATCAATGCCGTCACCGCGAAGGGGGCGGCGCAATAGGCCGGGGCGAGGGCGAGGAAATAGGGTGAACGCCAGAGCGCACGTGCCGTGAGTGTCCCTGCGCGAAGGGCGGTCCCCGCGGCGGGTGCCGGGTCGCCACCGCCCTCGGATTTTGGCCACCGGAAGCTGCGGGCATTGCGCAATAGCCAGACTGTCAGCGGCAGTACAACGAGGCCCGCCACCACACCGGCAGACGCATAAACTGCGCGCCAGCCGAACTCGCCAATCGCCCACACCATCGGCACTGGCAGCACGATCTCGCCGAGCGCGAAGCCGGAAATGACGAGGGCCAGCGCCGCGCCGCGCCGTGCGTTGAAGTGGCGGGCGATGCCGGTCAGCGCGGCATGCGACATCAAACCCTGTCCGCCCATCCGCACCATGCCCAGCCCGATGGCCAAGGGTATCAGACCCCAGGACCCTGCCATAAGCACACATCCCGCTGCGACGAACAGCAAGACAGCAACCGCATATGTCAGCAGATCGACGCGGTCGATAGGCCGTCCGGCCCACACCAGGAGGACGGCACTGGCAATGGTGACGAGCGCATAGATATTGGCGAGGTCAGCATCGGCCAGCGCCAGATCTGCTGTGATTGCGGGCACGAAGAGTGAAATGAAGAAGGTCTGCCCGACACTGGAACCGAAACAAAACAGGGTGCCGAATCCGATCAGTCGCGGATGTTCGCGCATCAGGCTGAGAAAAGACATCGGCAGGGATCCGGAGAGCGGGAAGAAGGCAGATGACCATGCGGTTCGTAGCGAGTGTGTCAATTCGTCCGGGCAGATGGAGGCACCGTCTGCCAGTGATTACTCGGCGGGGGCGGCCTCTATCTTGCCGGGGTCTGTACGGGCGGCGTCTTCATCGGCGATGCCGAAGAAGCGGGCGATCCGCAACGGCACACCCAGAAAGACCGGGGTCAGTATCAGGGTCAGGAGTGTCGCAAAACCAAGCCCCCAGACCACGGCGCTGGACAGCTGCACCCACCATTCCGATGACGGGCCGCCAATGCCGATGACGCCGGTGCCGAAATTGGCATTGATCTGGAAGACCATGGGCAGAAGTCCGAAAATGGTCGTGACGGTGGTCAGCATGACCGGGCGCAAACGCTGGGCAGCGGTGCGGATAATCGCATCATCGACTCCAAAACCGGTTTGCCGCAATCGGTGGAAGGTATCGATCAGCACGATATTGTTGTTCACGACAATGCCGGCCAGCGTCACCACGCCTGTGCCCACAAACAGCACTGAAATGTAGGGGAAAGACAGCTGAATACCGATCATCACGCCGACGACCGAGAGGACGACGGCCTGGAGGGTCAGGAAGACATGCCAGAAATTATTGAACTGCCAGAGCAGGATAACGGCCATCATGAACAATGAGGCGAGCATGGCGACAGCGAAGAATTGTCCCGCTTCAGCGGTCTCTTCATCGGCTCCCCGGAAGCGGATCTCGACTTCGGTGGATATCCGTCCTGCGGCCTGTTCAGCCTCGATCCATGTCCGCAATTCATCCCGCAGCAGGTTGGCGGCATAGCTTTCATCAGCGTTAGCGCGGATTTCTATGACGCGCATGCCATCGCGGCGATTAATGGAATCGACGCGCTGGCCCGCTTCGCGGGTGACAAAATTGCTCATCGGAACCGAGCCATCCGGAGTGTTCACCCGCAACCGGTCGAGCGCATCAATACCGCGGGATTCTGCCGGGAAGCGCACTCGAATATCAACTTCTTCATCGGCATCATCGGGGCGATAGCGGCCGACAAGGGCACCATTGGTCACGAGCTGTACGGCAGCCCCGATCTGCGCCACATCGGCCCCGAAGCGTCCGGCCTCCTCGCGATCTACCTGCAACCGCCATTCAAGGCCGGGCAGGGGCAGAGTGTCCTCGATATCGACGAGACCCTGCGTTTCATCCAGCCGGGCACGGACGGCGCGGGCGGCTTCATCCAGTGCGGTGAAATTATTGGACCGCAATTCGACCTGCACATCCTTGCCGACCGGCGGGCCGTTCTCGAACGGGCGCACTTCGGTAACAAGGCCGGGTATATCCGCCACAGCCGCGCGGATATCGGCGAGAATTTCGCGGCCGTCCCGGCGTTGGCCATGGGGATAGAACTCAATGAAGATACGGGCTACGGCGTCAGCGGGTGCACCCGATACACCATCATTGAAACTGCCCGACCGGGCGGAGCTTCCAGCGGTGGTGAAATAACCTCGGATACCGTCGATCTCGTTGAGGCGTTCCTCGACCTGCACGGCAAGCTGATACTGCTCGGCGGGTGACAGGTTTCCGCGCGCCCGGACGAAGACATAGACCTGTTCCGGTTCGGTATCGAGGAAGAATTCGGTGCGGTGCGGGGTTGCGCCAAACCATGTAATTGTCCCGGCGACAATGGCGATCGTTATCCCGGTAACGGCCAGCGGACGGTTGATCAGCGAGGCGATCATGCGCGCATACATGCCAGTAAAGCCTGGCAATTCGGTCGGGCGGGCAGCGCTTTCCGCGGACAGCATGGCCAGCGTGCCCGGATCGCCCTTCATCGGCTGCTTGCCAATGACCGACCCCAGAGCCGGCAGGAATATCAGCGCCATGACCAGTGCCGAGGACAGGACAAAAATCAGCGTGGTGGGCAGATAGGCCATGTATTGGCCGGGAATCGTATTCCAGAACAAAAAGGGCAGGAAGGCCGCGAGCGTGGTACCGGTCGAAGAGACAATCGGCCAGAACATGCGCTTGCCGGCGAGGGCATAGCTTTCGCGCCGCGGCGTGCCTTCAGCCAGTTTCCGGTCGGCATATTCCACCACCACGATGGCACCATCCACCAAAAGGCCGACGGCAAGCACCATGGCGAACATCACCATGAAGTTTACCGAATAGCCAAAAATGCTGAGCAGGAGGAAGGAAAACATGAAGCTGGAGGGGATCGCGATCCCGACCAGAAATGCCGAGCGCAGACCGAGTGCTGCGACGACAATGATCATCACCAGAACGATGGCGAGGATGATGGAACTGGTCAGGCTGTTGAGCGAATCCTGCACATAGGTGGAGACATCAAGCGAGAAGGCATGCCCGACCGATTCCGGCCAGTTGGTCGATATTCCGGCGACCGCCTCGCGGACCTCGGCTGTCATGCTGATGACATTCGCGCCGGGGCGGCGCACCACCTGCAGCGAGAACGCCGGGCGGCCATTATAGCGCGCAAATCCGTCGCGGTCCTTGAAGGTGCGGCGAACTTCAGCCAGATCTGACAGTGTGACAACGATGTCGCCATTGCGTGCGACCGGCAGATTGAGCGCATCCTGTGCGGTTTCAAACAGGCCGGGGACTTTCACCTGAAAGCGCGCATCACCGGTATCCAGCGCCCCGGCGGCGACCAGCTGGTTGTTGGCCTGAACGGCATTGATGACCTGCCCGAAAGTGACGCCGTAGGATTCCAGCCGGGCAGGATCGACCACCACTTCCAGCAATTCATCACGGGTGCCTGCCAGATTAGCTTCCAGAACAGAGGGCAGGGCTTCCAGCTCGTCCTGGAGGCTGCGGGCAAGGCGATAGAGCGCGCGTTCCGGCACATCGCCATAAAGCTGAACCACGATGGCTGGCGCCAGAGCGGCGTTCACCTCTCTCAGAACCGGCTCACGGGCGTCCTCGGGAAATTCACGGCGGGCCAGATCAATGGCTTCCCGGACATCGACAATGGCCTGGTTGGAATCGAAGGTGACATCGAATTCCAGCACCATGGAACCGGCTCCCAGTTGGCCGGTGGTGTTCAACTCTTCCAGTCCCTCGATGGCGCGTAATTCGGTCTCTGCCGGACGCAGGATCAGGCGTTCGGCATCTTCCGGTGACAGGCCTTCCAATGGCACTATGACACCGACAAAGGGGATGGCAATGTCCGGATCCGCCTCTTTCGGCGCAGTGATGTAGGATACCAGCCCGGCCATCAACAGCACGCCGAAAATGACCAGGATCATGCGGACGCGATTGACGGCAAAATCAACGATCGAAGTCATGGCGCTGCCACCGATTCCACGATCGCTCCGTCCTCCACAAAGTCCTGCCCCTGAACGATGACTTTGGCCGGGTCTGGCAGGCCGGACACCCAGCTTCCACCGGGGGCGTCAGACAGCCACTCCACTTCAACGAAGCGCACGCGGTCGTTACTGTCGATGATGCGGACGCCGATATGGCCGTCTTCGTTCAGCGCAAGGACGGTTGTCGGTACCAGATGTGCCCGCCGCGCCGGCAGGGGGATGATGATTTCCGTGGTGATTCCCGAACGCAAGACGCCGTCCGGATTGGAGATTGACAATTCGGTCCGGAATGTCCGGGTGGCCGGGTCGGCCTGGCGGGCAATCCTGCGGATCGTGCCGGATTCAATCTCGCCGGTGATCAGGCGTGCCTGACCTGCCATGCCGGGCTCAAGTGCCCCGACATCACTTTCCGATACCTGGGCGACCGCCAGCAGTGGATCGAGCTCCAGAACAATGCCACAGGATTGTCCAGGGGCAAGATAATCGCCAATCTCTGCTTCGCGGCGGTCAAACCAGCCGCCAAAAGGCGCTCGAATGTAGATGTTGGCCAGTTCCTGTTGCGCCGCCTCCAGACGGGCGCGAGCCCCATCGCGTGCAGCTTCCAGCGCAGAGACGGAGTTCTGCGACCGGTATCCGCGTTCGCTGAGCGTAACTGCGCCATCATATTCCTGCTGGGCAGCGCGCAGATCCGCGCGGGCCTGATCCAGCGCTGCCTGACGCGCATCAACTTCCAGCCGGCACAAGAGATCGCCTTCCTCAACGCGCGCCCCTTCCGGGGCAGGGGCTTCGACAACCCGCCCGCCGGTTTCGGCGCGCACGGAGACTTCGCGCGCGGCCTGTGTGCGTCCACGCAGGACCAGATAGCCGGGCTGGTCTTCGGCAGTAAAAGTTTCATAGACGACACGTGGCGCGCGTGACGGGGCCTGTCCGTCCTGCGCAGCCTGGCCGCTATCGCGATTATTGAAGAGGGTTCCGAAAAGAAAGAAGCTTCCCACCAGAACAATGATGACGAGGGCTGCGATATACCGGCCGTTGAAGCGCATCTTGGATATCCGTCTGATTCGCCCGCAGGCCATATTGCAGCTGCGAGATAGGCTTAATCCGACTCAGAATCGAGAGGCAAGACAGGAATTGACGCGTGTTTTTCGAAATTGATCAGCATTTCTGCGATGTGCGGGGGAAATTGCTGGCTCCCTGGGACGGGCTCGAACCGCCGACCCGGTGATTAACAGTCACCTGCTCTACCAACTGAGCTACCAGGGAAAAGCCTTAGCAATGGGCGGGGGCTATACCATCGGATTTGATCTGGCGGCAAGCCTTGATGCTTCACCAAATGCACAAAGAAAATCGGGAGCCAGTGAGGCTCCCGACAAGGCATTGGGTGGATGGTGGGGTGTCTTCACGGGAAGACAGATAAACTTTCTCTCAAGAGGGTAAATATGAAGTTAACGGGTTTGCGAAATGGTCGAAAACGATTCAGTCTGTTTGAAAGAGTCTTACCGTTAGGGGATTTTCATGCGTGAATACACAACATATAGTGATTTCTTTCCCTACTACCTACAAGAGCACGCTAGGCTAGAAACGCGATTGTTCCATTATGTGGGGTCTTTTCTGGCCATAGGGGTGCTGGTTTTCGCGCTGGCGCTTCAAAACTGGTGGCTTTTGCTGGCGGTTCCGGTGTCGGGCTATTTTTTCGCCTGGGTCAGCCATGCCTTCATCGAAAAGAACAAGCCGGCGACATTCACCTATCCGTTGTGGTCGCTGCGGGGCGATTATCACATGCTGTTTCTGGCGATGTCGGGAAGACTGAATGGCGCACTGCAGCGCGCCGGTGTGGCACCGCCAGCGGCGGAATGAGCCGGTTTCCCTGAGTCGTATGGATTGAAACGGTTGGAGGCTCCGCCCGGAATCGAACCGGGGTACACGGATTTGCAATCCGCTGCGTCACCACTCCGCCACGGAGCCATCCTGCGGTGAGCGGGGTTTGTAACCGAGCCCATTCGTCCCGGCAACGTGTTCTCGCACGATCGCCGTCATCAGGTGTTGCCGCAGGCTTTCAACGCGCGATATAAGCGCCGCACCTTGGTAAATCAGAGGGGGCCTACGTGCCGGATTTTTCCCGCGAACGCGACGCAATGGTTGATAGCCAGATTCACACGGCGGATGTCACCGACCGCCGTCTTTTGAAAGCCCTGCGCACCTTGCCGCGTCATGCCTTTGTGCCGAAGGGCAAATCGGCTATCGCCTATGCAGATTGCGAAGTCGAAGCGGCTCCCGGCCGCTGGATGATGCGGCCGCGCGATCTGGGCCTGCTGATTCATTGTGCACAGGTGCAGCCGGACGAGCTGGTGCTCAACATTGCCAGCGGCCGCGGCTATGCGGCTGCGGTGTTGTCGCGGATGGCGGAAACGGTTGTCGGCGTCGAAGCCGATGAGACGCTGGTCAGGAAATCATCCGATGCACTCGCCGATGCCGGCTGCGACAATACCGCGATCATTGGTGGCGATCCGGTAAAGGGCGCGCCGGGGCAGGGGCCGTATGACGTGATCTTCGTTGAAGGGGCCGTTTCGGATGTGCCGCGGGCCTGGTTTGACCAGTTGAAGGATGGCGGACGGCTGGCCGTTGTGGTGCGCAAGGGTGCGGTTGGAAAAGCCACGATATTCACGCGGTCCGGCGACAGTATCGGTCATCGTGTCGTGTTTGATTCGACGCCGCGCCTGATCCCCGGTTTCGAGAAAGAGGCCGGTTTCGTCTTCTGATGCGGCAAGACGCCGCTTGAAAACCCGGCTACGTTAATTAAGTGAACGATGTTCACACTGTTGGCTGTGTCCGGATTCTTACAAAGCCGACACTATGCCTGCGGGTATTAACGTATAAACTGCGGCGAAATTCGAGGGACGCACATGTTCACCAGACTTCTCATTTCCGGCGCGATCGCAGCCGCAGTACTGACGTTTCCGGTACAGGCACAGACGCTTGAAGAAACGCTGGAGTTGACCTACCGGTCCAATCCGACGCTGCAAGCGGAACGTGCGGGGGTTCGTGCAGTAGAAGAATCCATTATCCAGGCCCGGTCCGGCTGGCTGCCCAGCGTCTCGGCGTCTGCCAGCATCAGCCATACGACGACGGAAAGCTCCGGTGGTTTTTTCAACCAGTCGAATACGGTGACACCGCAATCCTATCGTATCGATGCCAATCAGGCGATCTGGCGCGGTGGTGAAATCAATGGCGCGATCAGTCAGGCGCAAGCCAATGTTCAGGCATCGCGCGAACAATTGCGGTCCGCCGAGCAGTCCATTCTGCTGCAGGCGGCCACGGCCTATCTGGATGTCCGGCGTGATGTTTCGATCGCTGAAATCCGCCGCAATAATGTCGAAGTGCTACTGGCCCAGCTCGATGCCGCCGAAGACCGGTTCGAAGTGGGTGAAATCACCCGGACAGATGTGTCCCAAGCAGAAGCCCGTCTATCGAGTGCGCGGGCGCAATTCGCTGCCGCCCTGTCGCAACTGGCCGCCAGCCGGGCGCGTTATGCCGCGCTCGTTGGTCAATATCCCGCCACGCTGGCGCTTGAGCCGCCACTGCCGGAACTGCCGGTGACAATCGAAGATGCGCTGGAAATCGCGCTCGACTTCAGCCCCACTCTGCGTGCCGCGGCGTTTACCGAGGATTCGGCCCGCGCGGCCATTCAAGCGGCACGCGGTGCTTACATGCCGGATGTGTCCCTGAATGCCTCCGCCTCGCAAGGCCGCGACCAGCAACGGCCCGGCGACCAGACGGACCGCTACTCGGTGACCGCACAGGTATCAGTTCCGCTCTTCACCGGCGGGCTCAACCGTTCGCGCGTGCGGCAGGCGACCTTCAATGCCGACCAGGCCCGGATGCGGGTGACCGCTGCCCGCCGGCAGGTCACTGAAGTGGTGACCACGGCCTTCAACAATCTGGTTGCCAGCCGGTCGGTGATCGCCTCCAGCCAGCAATCTGTGGAAGCCAATGAAATCGCTCTGGACGGGGTTCAGCAGGAGGCCTTTGTCGGATTGCGCACGACGCTGGATGTGCTCAATGCCGAGCAGGAATTGCTGGACGCCCGCCTGACCCTGGTCAGTGCGGAACGTGATTCGTACGTCGCGGGGCTGACATTGCTGCAGGCCATGGGGCTGCTCACGGCAGAAACGCTGGGCATCACCGGCGAGCCGGAAGCCTATGTGAGTGCGACATCTGGCGGTAACGTCGATTTCAAACCTTGGAATTAATCCGAGGATAACTGGGCTTTACGGCTGGACAGCAGCCCTTTAGACCGAGTTTAATTCGCCCATCAGGGGAAGCGACGGAAGAGGGATCGCCCGCTCATGTCTACAGAAGCTGCAGAAAACGAACCGTCCATGGAAGAAATCCTCGCATCGATCCGCCGGATCATTGACGAGGATGAAGAAGGCGGTGACGCCGGGACGGCTGCCGACACTCCGGCCGAAGATGAACCGGCGGCCGAAACGGCACCGGCGCCGGAACCGGAGCCTGTTGCCGAAGCTCCTTCAGAGCCCGAGCCGGCCCCCGAGCCTGCTGCTAAAGCGCCGGCAGAGCCGGAACCTGAAACGGACGATGAAGTCTTGGAACTCACCGACAGGATTGAAGATATTGGCGGAGGAACGGATCCGCTGGCACTCGATGACGATTTGATGATTATCGATCGTGAGGATGACGCACCGGCACCCGAACCAGAACCAGAACCAGAACCTGTGGCCGAAGCGGCACCGGAACCCGAGCCTGCCCCGCAACCGGCGGCCAAGGAAGAGGATTCGCTGGTTGGTGCTCCGGCGGCGACTGCTGCGGCGGGCGCGTTTGATGCGCTGGCTGAAAATCTCCGCGTGGCCTCGGCCGATGGTCTCACCCTTGAAGGGATTGTGCGCGAAATGATGCGTCCGATGCTGAAAGAGTGGCTCGACACGAATTTGCCGCGGGTTGTCGAGGAAAAAGTCGAAGCCGAAATTGAACGGATCGCCCGGCGCCGTTAGGGTCAGGACCTGCTAACTGAAACAGAAAAGAATAGGGCGTCGACGAAACCGTCGGCGCCCTTTATGTATGCGCCGCCATGCTAGAAAAATTAGAAAAAACATTTGAACCGACAGCCGCCGAACCGCGCCTCTATACGCAATGGGAAGATGCCGGAGCCTTCCAGCCGAAGGATGATCCGGACGCGGAAACCTATTCCATCGTCATTCCACCCCCCAATGTGACAGGCAGCCTGCATATCGGCCATGCGCTGAACAACACACTGCAGGACGTGCTGATCCGCTATCACCGCATGCTGGGCAAGGCGGTGCTGTGGCAGCCGGGCACCGACCATGCCGGGATTGCGACGCAGATGGTGGTCGAGCGCCAGCTCGCCGCAGAAGGCAATATCTCGCGCCGGGATATGGGCCGGGAGGCCTTCATCAAACGGGTCTGGGAATGGAAAGAGGAATCCGGCGGGACCATCCTCAACCAGCTGCGCCGGCTGGGCGCGTCCTGTGACTGGAGCCGCGAACGCTTCACCATGGATGAGGGCCTGTCGAAAGCCGTGCTCAAGGTTTTCGTGGAGCTTTACGAGCAAGGCCTGATCTATCGCGACAAAAGGCTGGTGAACTGGGATCCGCACTTCCAGACGGCGATTTCCGACCTGGAAGTGGAAAACCGCGAAGTTGACGGGCATTTCTGGCGCTTCCGCTATCCGCTGGCCGACGGCTCGACCTACAAATTCCCGATTGCCTTTGATGAGGACGGCAAGGCCACCGCGTGGGAGGAGCGCAACTATATCGTGGTCGCGACCACGCGCCCGGAAACCATGCTCGGCGATACGGCTGTTGCGGTACATCCGGACGATCAACGCTATGCCGGCCTGGTCGGCAAGACGGTGCGCCTGCCCATCGCGGGCGTGGAAATCCCGATCATTGCCGATGAGCATGCCGACCCGGAGCAGGGCTCGGGCGCGGTGAAGATCACCCCGGCGCATGATTTCAATGATTTCATGGTGGGCGAGCGGCAAGGCCTGCCGATGGTCAATCTGTTCGACCGTGAGGCGCGGCTGATCTCCGAAATCACCGATGAAAAAGTCGACGGGCTGGACCGTATTCCCGCCGAGTGGCGCGGGCTGGACCGGTTCGAAGCGCGAGAGAAGCTGGTCGCCCGGATGGACGAACTCGGGCGGCTCGACGGGATCGAGGAGCGCAAGGTGCAACAGCCCTTTGGCGACCGCTCCGGCGTGGTGGTGGAGCCCTTCCTGACCGATCAGTGGTTCGTGAAGGCCGATGTGCTGGCCAGGGATGCGATTGCCGCGGTGGAGGACGGGCGCACCACTTTCCATCCGAAGAACTGGGAAAAGACCTATTTTGAATGGATGCGCAATATCCAGCCCTGGTGCATTTCGCGCCAGCTCTGGTGGGGGCATCGCATTCCGGCGTGGTATGATGAAGACGGCAATGTCTATGTCGCCGAAAGCGAAGAAAAAGCCCTTGCCGACGCGGGCTGCCAGGCGCTGATACAGGACGAAGACGTTCTCGATACATGGTTTTCCTCGGCCCTGTGGCCGTTCTCGACGCTGGGCTGGCCGGACGAGACCGATGAACTGAAACGCTTCTATCCGACGTCGGTGCTGGTCACGGCGTTCGACATCATCTTCTTCTGGGTGGCCCGGATGATGATGCAGGGTCTTCATTTCATGAAGGAAGTGCCGTTCCCGGATATCTATATCCATGCGCTGGTGCGCGATGAGCACGGCGCGAAAATGTCCAAGTCCAAGGGCAATGTGATCGATCCGCTGGAGCTGGTCGATGAATTTGGGGCGGATGCGGTGCGCTTCACGCTGGCGGCACTGGCGGCGCAGGGCCGCGATATCCGCATGTCGAAGGACCGCGTTGAAGGCTATCGCAATTTCGGCACCAAGCTGTGGAATGCGGCGCGTTTCTGCCTGATGAATGACTGTCTGCCGGACCCGGATTTCGATCCGAAAGCGGTGAAGCAGACCGTCAATCAATGGCTGCTGGGCGAAGCGGAAGCCGCCACCAAAGCCGTGGCTCAGGGCCTTGATTCCTACCGCTTCAACGAGGCGGCCAGCGCGGCCTACCGCTTTGTCTGGAATGTGTTCTGCGACTGGCATCTGGAGTTTGCCAAACCCCTCTTCAATGGCGAGGACGAGGCGGCCAAGGCTGAAACGCGCGCGACGACGGCTTATGTGCTGGAAATCGCGTTGAAGCTGCTGCATCCTTTCATGCCCTTCATCACCGAGGAATTGTGGGCGAAGACGGCCGGCCCCGGGGGCCGCGACAGCCTGCTGATCGTTGCCGACTGGCCGCAGCCGGAAGGCCTCGCCAATGCAGCCGCACAGGATGAGATGAACTGGCTGGTCAGTCTGATCACCGAAATCCGCAAGCTGCGCTCGGAGATGAATATCCCCGCCAAGGCCCGGCCGGCGGGGCTGGCCATTTCCGGCGATGTGGCGCTGGCCGAACGCCTGAAGCGCCATTCCGCCCTGATCTGCCAGCTGGCCCGGCTGGACAGTATTGCGCTGGCGGATGTGGCCCCCGAAGGCTCGGCGCAGATTGTGGTGGGTGAGACCACTTATGCGCTGCCGCTGGAAGGGGTAATCGATTTCGATGCCGAACGGACGCGGCTGGACAAGGAAATCGGGAAGACCGCCGGCGAGATTTCGCGGCTGGAGAAGAAGCTGGGCAATGAGCGCTTTGTCGCCAATGCACCCGCCGATGTGGTCGATGCCGAACGCGCCAAGATGGCGGATTATGCCGCGCAGAAGGCGGCGCTGGAAGAAGCCCGCGCGCGGCTGGGGTGAGTTTCGTGCTTCGAGGTCCGGCTGCGCCGGGCACCTCAGCATGAGGTAAGTGGGTGGTTTCCTCCCCTGTTTACGGGGGAGGTGGTTCGAACGCAGTGAGAAGCGGAGGGGGCGTGTTGGCCCCCGCCCTTCGCCCCCCTCGGCCCTTTCCCCGCTTTCGCGGGGACAGGCGGGCCACTCCCCCCGCAAGCAGGGGGAGAAAGAGGGTGCGCGCCGGGATTCCCCGATCAGGGTCGAGGACAGGCAAGTCCGGGGACCCCGGAAATCATTTGCGTGATATGACGCTGGCGCTAACTTTCACGAATGACCGACTCACAACCGCTCTCGCCCGAAATGGAAGCCATCTGGAAGGATGAGCTTTCGCCCTTCCTGTCCGGGCGTGAAGACCGCCGCAAGGATGCGGTCAAGCGTCTCGTTCTGGGCGTGGGAGGGGGTGTCGTTATCGGCGGCATTGCCGCGATCTTCTTTGTGTCGAACGCCGCCGAGCCGCTCGGCTTCTTCGCCTTTATCGTGGCGGTCATGGGCGGCAGTTTTCTGGGCAGCACGAAATTCATGGCGCTGCGCAAGGAAGTGAAGGTGGGGCTTTTGAACCGCCTCGCCGAAGCCTCTGACATGCAATATGCGCTGAAGCCGGCGGCTCCGGCGCGCTTCCAGGTGTTCCGGGAGCACGGGCTGATCCCGTCCTCGCAGCGCGAGAGTTTCGAGGATCATTTCATCGGTGAACGCCATGGCTCCGTCTTCGAGCTCTATGAAGCCAAGCTGGAGCAGAGGCGGCAATCCGACAAGAAAACCACCTGGGTCACGGTGTTCCGCGGGCTTCTGATCCGCGTCGAGTTTCCGCGCACGGTCGAAGGCGTGACGGTCATCACCCGCGACCAGGGAATATTCAATGCGCTGGAAGGCTGGGGGCGGAAGAATTTCGGCAATCAGAAACTGGAACGGGTCGGGCTGGTCGATCCGAAATTCGAGAAGATTTTCGAGGTCTATTCCACCGATCAGGTGATGTCGCGCTATCTATTGACGCCGACTTTCATGGAACGGCTTCTGGCCCTGGAAACGGCTGTGAAAGGCAAGAAGGTCCGCGCCGCTTTCGATGAACGCTATGGCGGCGGCGAACTGCTGATCGCGGTCGAGACCGGAAATCTGTTCGAGCCGGGCAGCCTGTTCAAACCGCTGGATGATGAAAAACGCGTCCGGACCCTGCTCAGCGAGATCGAGCTGGTGACGGGCCTGCTGGATCTGATGGTCCGCCCGCCCGAGCTCGGCGAGAATGTTCTGGCCGAAAACTAGAAGTCAAACATGCCCACCACAGGAACGTGATCGGAGGCCTTGGGCTTGCCGCGAACGGCCTTGTGAATCTCGACCGATTTGAGGTGATCCGCCGCCTGTGGCGAACACAGAAGATGGTCGATGCGGATGCCATGGTCCTTTTGCCAGGCTCCGGCCTGATAATCCCAGAACGTATATTGATGGGCGCGGCCATCGCATTGCTCGAAGGCGCTGGTATAGCCCAGCCACAGAAGTGAGCGGTAGGCTTCACGGGTTTCCGTCCGGGTGAGGGCGTCGCCTTCCCAGGCTGCCGGGTCATGGACGTCAAAATCGCCGGGGATGACATTGTAATCGCCTGCCAGGACGAGGTTTTCTTCATAGGTGAGGAGTTCGGCCGCGCGGGCGTTCAGGCGCTTCATCCAGTCCAGCTTGTAATCGAATTTCGGCCCCGGTGCCGGATTGCCATTGGGCAGATAGATGGAGGCAACGCGCACCACGCCGTCATCGGTCGAGATCACGGCTTCCAGATAGCGCGCCTGCTCGTCCTCGTCCTCTCCCGGCAGGCCGGCAAATGATTCGTCGATGGGAAATTTCGAGAGAATGGCCACACCATTATAGGATTTCTGGCCGTGGGTCTCGACATTATATCCAAGGTCCTCGATTTCGAGGCGCGGGAAGTTTTCATCCACGCATTTGATTTCCTGCAGGCAGACAATGTCCGGTGCGGCTTCTCGCAGCCAGTCGAGCACGTTCTGGATCCGCGCCTTGATGGAGTTGACGTTCCAGGTGGCTATGGTGACGGTCATGGGCAGGCTTTCGTCAGACTGGGA
>PFFX01000105.1 GCA_002783385.1 Rhodobacterales bacterium CG15_BIG_FIL_POST_REV_8_21_14_020_59_13
CTGCATCAGTAATGGAAAGCGATGGTGCCGGTTACCGTGCGGGGATCGCCATAGAAGGCGGTCAGCGTGCCTTCTAGGCCGAGCTCAGGCGCGAGGGTCGCATTGTTGACGAAGTCATAGCCGGCGACCCGGTAGCGTTCATCGGTCAGATTGCGGCCATGAATGCCGAACTGCCAGCGCCCGTCATCTGAATCCCAGACCGCGCTGGCATTCCAGAGCGTGAAGGCTTCCTGATCGAGCGCCGGGAACGGTATCTCGAACTGGCTGGAATCACCGCGGTAGGACAGCGTGTTGAGTAGAGTCAGCTCACCCTGCCGGACCGGAACCGTATAGGTCAGCGTGGCGGATGCTGTTGTGTCCGGTGTGTTCTGGATCTGGACCTGGTTCGAGATATCGACTCCGAATGCATTGATGAAGCTGTCATATTCTCCGTCCAGAAGACCCAGAGCCCAGTTCAGCGAGAGCGTATCGCCTTTGCCACTCATGTCATCGGCGATCAGTAGCGAACCCTCATACTCCACGCCCTGAATGGTTGCGGCAGCCGCGTTCGTGGTGACCCCTGTGAAGGTATCATTGATGCCGTCTCCATTGGTATCGACACCGACCGAGCCCGGGATCTGGACATCCTGATAGTCCATGAAGAACACCGCCAGGGCATGACGGTAGCGGCCATGGTCAACCCGCCAGCCGATTTCATAGGAATCGACTTCTTCCGGTTCAAAGCTCATGAATTGGAAAATCTCGTCCTGGGAGACAGTTCCGTCATTGTTGAAATCCGGGGCAGCAGACGTCTGGCCACGCGGGTCGAATGAACCGCCCTTGAAGCCTTGGCTATAGGAGAAATACACGCTGTTCCGGTCATTCACAGTGAAGTTCAGCGAAGCCCGTGGACTAAAATCGGTCCACTCATTCGTTCCGGTGAAATTCGATGTTGTCGCGATCAGCGTCGGGTTTCCGCCGAAGAATTCTGAGAACCCGCCGATATAGGTCCGGCGGAGCACCGTCGAGCTCCGCTGGTCATTCGTATAACGGCCGCCAATGGATGCGCTCACCCAGTCATTGAGATCAAAGCTGACATCAGCAAACACCGACCAGGTTTCCGTCGAGACATCCCCAAAAGTCTGCGCATTCAATCCTGGCAATCCGATCAGTGTTCCGGTGGTATCGAGAAGAACATCGAACACAGTGCTGGCATTGGCATCGAGATAATAGAAGCCGGCAACGCCACTGAGCCGGTCTCCTTCATAAAGCACCTGGAACTCTTCGGAGAACTGGTCATTCGAGTAAATCGCCGGTACATCAAGATCGCCCGATGGAAGACTGTCAAAATCGATCGGCGTTGTAGAATCATCTTCACGGTAAGACAGGATATTGCGGAAAGTCCACTGGTCATTGTGCCGGTATTCGGCCAGTAGGGACACGCCCGAAGCCTCCACATTCTGCTCAATCACATTCAACCCGGCACGGGTATCAAACTCGTTGTTCAGAACCGGTGCGCCGGTCAGCGCGCCCGGGATCAGTCGATGGCCCTGGCGCGGTGCGGAATTGTCTTCCAGAGTATCCGCTGAAAGCCGGAAGAACCACTGGTCATTGGGCTCGAATTCAGCCGACGCACGGAAAGCCAGAACGTCCTTGTTGTAATTGTCCTCGCCGGTCGTGAGATTGGTGCCATACCCCCCGCGATTTAGGCTTGCGACAGCACCACCTACGCGGAATGTGTCACTAAGCGGAACTGAACCGGACACGATGGCGTCAATCTGCTCATAGCTGCCGATATTCAGGCGGGCATTAAGGGTTGGCGCATCAGGATCCAGCCGTCGGGTCACATATTTGACCGCGCCGCCAATCGTGTTACGGCCATACAGTGTGCCTTGCGGTCCGCGCAGCACCTCGATGCGCTCGACATCATAAATATCCAGCACCGCTGCTTGCGGGCGGTTGAGATAGACATCATCCAGATAGAGGCCGACGCCGGCTTCAAAACCGGCAACCGGGTCCTGTTGTCCCACACCCCGGATGAAAGCCGACAGCGTGGTATTCGTTCCGCGAGAGACTTCCAGCGTCACGTTCGGTGTTGTCTGCCCGACATAGGTGATGTCCGGAGAACCCTGCGTTTCCAGTTGTTCGCCTGATATCGCCGTCACTGACAGCGGTACATCCATGATGGATTCTTCGCGGCGGCGCGCCGTCACCGTAATGACGTCCTGTTGCATTGGCGTGTTGGCTGATTCAGCCTGAGCCAGCGCCACGGGTGCGGCAAGCACAGGCAGCATGGATGCACTGGCCAACAGCGCGGCCAGCCGTGCGGAACGGTTACGTATAGTCATGGTGCTCTCCCTCTGACCTTTCGGACTCGCCGTTACCGCGGAACCTCCGCAATCCGGCCAGCCTCTTTTCGAGGTCATTTCCTTGTGTGATCCTGCACACCAAATTCAACGCTGGTTGAAATGTCAAATGAAATTCAATGAACGTTGAAATAAGTTTCACAGTCGGGCAGGAATGCAACAGTGAGCGTTCGCGCTTGCGGGATCATCCTTACGGTGCAAGTCTTGATACAAATCGCTGATTGGGGAAGACAATTTGGTGAAGCGTGGTGAGAAGACCCGGCAGAAAATCCTCGATTCGGCGGAGAAGCTTTTCGCCAAGCGGGGCTATCACGGAGTCACTATCCGCCAGATTACCGAGGATGCGAAAGTCGACACAGCCCTTGCCAACTACCATTTTGGCAGCAAGCGAAACCTTTTTGATGCCGTGCTGCTGCGGCGCGCCGAAGAGCTCAACAAGGTCCGGCTTGAAAAACTGGAAGAGATCGAGGCGGCCGCTGAAAACGGTGTCGCTAGCCTTGAGGACATTATCGACGCCTTCTCGCATCCGCTCTTGGACCGGTCCGAACGCGGCGGGCCTGGATGGAAAAGCTATTTCGCCCTCATTGCCCAGATCAACAACTCGCCCGAATGGGGCGGCAAGCTGATGACCGAGTATTTCGATCCGCTGGTCCGCCGCTTTATCGCCGCCCTGAAGCGGGCCCTGCCCGAGGCACACGAGGAAGACATCTACTGGAGTTATCATTTCTTTTCCGGCGCGCTGGTGCTGACCTATGCGGAAACCGGGCGCATCGACAATCTCTCCGATGGCAAGGTCCATTCCAGCGATCTGGACGCCGTACAACTGCGCATGCCGCCCTTCATCGCGGCCGGATTCCGGCGTTTGTGCGAGACCAGTGGCCCCAAAAGTTGAGCGATTCAATTTCAACACTTGTATAAATTTTGTTGACGGCGGCGCTTTCCTTCGCTCCCCTGCAGGTCCGATTGCAGGGAACTGACGACAGGAATGCAGCCCGGCCTGACCTCTCCCCCTCCGCTTCTGCCGGAGATTTTGCGCCTGAATGCGCGCTGGCGCAGCACGTCTCCAGCGCTTGTTTCAGATCATGAAACGCTCAGCTGGGCAGAATTTCACCGCCGCACTAATGCGCTGGCCAATAGCCTTGCTGCCTGCGGATTGAATCCCGGCGATGCTATCGCTCTGGTCATGTCGAACAGTGTGGACATGGCTGTGGTTATCGCCGCCGCCATCAAGGCGGGTCTGGTCACAGCTCCTTTGAATACCAGCATTCTGGCATCAGCCATGATCAGCATGATCGGGGATGCTGGCGCCAGAGCGGTAATCGCCTCCCCCGTCTTCGCGAAAGGGCTCGAAACGGCAGCCGCTGGCGGAGGCTATGAATTGCCGCCGCTCCGGCTGCTGGACAGGGGAAACCTGACCGGCTGGCGGACGCTTTCCAGCCTGATTGAAGAATCCAGTTCGGCCGAGCCGGACTGGACGCCGCACCGCGATCATCCGCTCAACATCATTTACTCCTCGGGCACGACCGGCATGCCTAAGGGCATTCTCCACACACACGGAACACGTCTGGACTGGGCTTATGATCTTGCCATTGCCCTGCGCTATCATTCCGGTGCACGGACGCTGGTCACGCTCGGCCTCTATTCGAATATCAGCTGGGTGATGATGCTCTGCACCTGGTTGTGCGGCGGCACGCTTTTCATCCGGGAAAGTTTCTCGGCTGCCGATATGCTCGAACAGACGGCCAGCAATGGCATCACCCACACCGCCATGGTCCCGGTACAATACCAGCGCATTCTCGACGATCCGGCCTTCGATCCGGAAAAACTCGCTTCACTTCAATATGTGATGTCCTGCGGCGCGCCGCTCCTGCCGTACACCAAATCCGCGTGGCTCGAAGTCTGCCCCGGCGTGATCGAGCTCTATGGCCTCACAGAGGGTCTCATCACCACGCTGGATCCTGAAGATGCGCCGGGACGGCTCGCCTCTGTCGGCAAGCCCGTCGCCGGAACCGACATCAAAATCCTTGACG
>PFFX01000036.1:0-4283 GCA_002783385.1 Rhodobacterales bacterium CG15_BIG_FIL_POST_REV_8_21_14_020_59_13
ACCGGCCGGACGCCACCGCAGAGGCGGCCTGGATTGACGAAGACGGGCAGGCCTGGCTTCGCACCGGCGATATCGGACAGCTCGACGGGGACGGCTTCCTCTATATCATAGACCGCAAGAAAGACATGATCGTCTCCGGCGGCCAGAATATCTATCCGCGCGACATTGAAAGTGTGCTGATCGGCCATGACGCGGTCGCCGATGTGGCCGTCATCGGCGTGCCCGATACCGAATGGGGCGAAACCCCCATTGCCATCATTATTCCCGCGAACGGCCACCATCCCGATGCTGCCGCTCTGATCGGATGGGCCAATGAGAGACTGGGCAGACAACAACGATTGCGCGGCGCGTACTTCATTGACGAACTCCCGCGTAACGCCAATGGCAAGGTGATGAAGCGCGAATTGCGCGAGCGATTTTCAGCCAACTGCCCGGTTAGGCTTTAATCTTCGCCTGATACAATCGAACTTTGATACCGCCATGATCCACCGGCCGCGAGGGTACGCCAAATGGCAGACGTGTGGCCCGCGCCAGCTTGTCTTCGCTGGTGATCAGCCCGACACGCCAGCCGGAAAACCGCTGCCTCAGGCTTTGACCCAGCGCGTGATAGACGCTGTAGAGGGCTTTCAGATTGCCGATACGGGCGCCATAGGGTGGATTGACGATCACCAGCCCCGGCGGCCCTTCGGGCGGGGTGATATTTGCAACATCCTGTATCTGGAAACCGGTCAGGGCGGTGACACCGGCCCGTTCTGCATTGGCCTCGCTGGCGCGAATGGCTCCTGCATCGCGGTCTGACCCGAGCATGCGGACTGATGGCGTCAGCAAAGGCGCCTCCGCTTTCAGTGCCTGCCAGGCTTCGGCATCGAATCCGGCAAGCTCTTCAAAGGCAAAGCGCCGGCTTCGTCCCGGATACAGCCCCGCTGCGATTTCAGCCGCTTCAATCACGAAAGTTCCTGATCCGCACATGGGATCATAGACCGGCTCGCTGCCGGTATAGCCACACTGGCGCAGGAACAGCGCGGCAAGGTTTTCCCTCATCGGAGCTGTGGCGACCGCCTTCTTGAATCCGCGCCGGTGCAGCAAGTCGCCGGAGGTATCGACACTGATCGTACAGACATTGTCGTCGATGCGCGCCAGAACCCGTATGTCGGCTTCTTTCGAGACAGGAGCGCCAAATGTCTCGGTGATCGCGGTTTCAATCCGCTGGGCAATCGCGCCGGCATGATAGAGTTTTGACCGCCGCGCCGAAGCGTCCACCTTGACCGGCACATCACGCCGAAGCGTGTTTTCCCAGTCTATGGCGCGGGCTCTTTTGTCGAGCTGCGCCAGGTGGACGGCACGGAATTGTGCTATCCGCGCCAGAACACGGCTGGCCCCGCGGATTTCCAGATTCGCGCGCCAGACCTCTGGCCATGTCCCTTCGATCGTCACGCCGCCTGCCACGATTTGCAGCGTTGCAAATCCCTTCATACGCATTTCATCTGCCAGAACCGGTTCAAGGCCAGGCGGCACGGTCAGAAAAATTTCAAAGGGCGAGGATATTTCCATACCCCGCTTTAATCGCTTTGATCCGGTGAATACATCCACTCTCCCATATGCAATGCTGGAGTGTGCACCCGGAATTTAACCCGAAAAACTTTAGCTATCCAGGCAGTTATGTGTCATTTCCGGCATTATCTTCGCGGACGTCTTCTTCTGACGGTGCGATATGCAGTGTGCGGGTCGGGAAAGCGATCACAACAGTCTCTTCAGAGAGCTTGTTGAAAATCCTCCGTGCGATCCGGTCCCGTGTTTCGCTGTATTTGATGAAATCCATTGTTTGAACATAGGTCACCACTTCGAACTCCAGCGCGCTGGAACCAAAACTCACCAGATGAGCACGTTCAAAGCGGACGAGGGGCATATCCTCGACAATAGCTTCAACCCAACCGGAAATCGCGCCAAGCTTTTCTGGCGGCGTGTCATAGGTCACGCCCAGCTTTAGCTCCCAACGGCGCTCGCGCAGGCGCTGATAATTCTGAATCGTATGATTCAGAAGATTGGTATTGCGGATCACGATTTGCTCACCGGACAAGGCCCGGAGGCGAGTCGTTTTCAGGCCTACCTCCTGCACATCCCCGCGAAAATCATCGAAGGCGATGAAATCACCGCGGCGAAACGGTTTGTCGAAGAGGATTGAAAGACCCGCAAAAAAATCGGCAAACATGCCCTGTGCGGCCAGACCTATGGCGATACCGCCAATTCCCAGCCCCGCGACAAGCGCAGTCGCGTCGATGCCAGCCGTCGCAAGCAGCACGACCATGGCAACAGCCCAGACAATAGCCGACTTGATCCAGTTGACGATAATAATACCGCTGTGAAAGCGTCCTGGCCCGCCCTGTGCCCGCGACGACCGGCGCAGGATGATATCGCCCAGAAATCCGCTTAACAGTACCGCCCCCTGGAGTATGGCGGCAATTTTGAGCGCCATCAGCATACTTGCCGTCACCCCTTCAGGAGCTTGTGAGAGGATGACGCCAAGATAGCTGCCTGCAAATACAGAAGCGGCTATGGAAACACGGGAGAGAGTCCGGCCGGTGATGTTTCTCAGGCCCAGCTCTGGTCCCTGTTTCTGGAGATAGGCTCCGAAACGCTGGATGATGAAAGCGGCAACAACCAGAGAAATCGTGACAATGGCAACGTAAGCCAATTGCTCAGGGTGGGCTGAAATCCATCCACCAATTGTTTCCAGTGTTTCCTTGGCGGCGTCCACGGCCTCCTCAACACCTTCAGCAATTATGCCGGGAGAGTCTTCAGGGCCGGACGTCTGATCCTGGACATGCATCATGCCCAATCAACCCACAATGCGGAGCTTTGTTCCGGCGATTCTATGAGCGCAAATAGAAAAGGGAGGCCAAAGCCTCCCATTTCTGTCGTGCGTAGAGTCAGCGGTCTAGCAGCCGCGGAACTCACCATTGCGCCAGTAGGTGCAGCGATCACCCCGATTGGTATAATAATAACGGTCATAGCGTCTGTCGTAGGTAAGTTCCGAGTGGCGGTCGTTATCGCGGCTCCACGGGCAGATATTGTCCTGCTGGCACCCGATGGCGGCACCGCCAACGGCACCAATACCGGCACCGATCAGTGCGCCCTGCTGAGCGTCACCACTTCCGGTATTGTTACCAATCACGGCACCTGCAGCCGCGCCCAGCGCGGCGCCGGCAGCGGCATTGCGGGTCGTATTCGGTGCGCTGGCACAAGCTGTAAGAGCCAGCCCGGCACCAAGCGCGATAATAATCGTAAGGGTCTTCATAATGCTCTCCTTGGTCCTGGCATCATGATAATAACGCATCAATGAAGACTAGGTTCCCGGTACCCTGTGTGTTTATGGATTCCTTATATCCGATTTCCACCATAATCGCTGTCTCGGGGCCTTGCTGACATTGTTAAATGTGTCAGAAAAAAAAGGGCGGACGATAGCCCGCCCTTGAATGTCAGACTCGGAGAGAGACTGCAGTTATTTCAAGTTCGAAGGGTTGTTGCCGGAGTCGGGATCACCGGCCTCGCCAGGATTCGGCCGGCAATCCACCGGATTACCTGAAACAGAAAAGGCCGAAGAGACGGGATTAAAAGCCTCTGCCGTGACGCCGAGGACAAGCGCGGAACCCTCTGCGTCAGCCTCTGTTGAGAAATAGCTGCGTTCGATCAATGTGTCCTGACCATCAGTTTCCAGAAAGCCGTCATGTGAAACAACAATCGCATCTGCCTCACCATTCTTGTTCAGGCGGACACGCGCGACCTGACCGAGATCAACGCCGTCCGAGGAGCGGACACGGGTATCAATCCATTCATGGCTATCCGCATATGTCGTGAGGTTCAGATCGGCTTCATCCCAGCGGGTTGCGAAAAACTCACCTGAACTCCCGGCATTCATTCCAGCATCAAGCTGAGTGTCCATCTCGTTATTGGTCCAGACAACCGATTCAGCCACGGCATCAGCTTCAGAGTCCGTCTCAATTTGAGTTGCGGCTTCGACATCTGTTGCGGTTTCAGCCGGAAAGTTCTCCGCGGTGCCGGCTTCCGCTTCAGCCTGAATATCCGTTGCGGCATCAGCTTGCTGTTCCGCCAACGCATCGGCTTCCATTTCGGCTTCAGTTTGAAGGTCCGCGGCGGCCTCAGCCTGCCGTTCAGACAAGGCTTCAGCTTCAGTGGCAGCATCAGCCTGAAGTTCGGTTGCGGCATCAGCTTGCTGTTCCGCCAACGCTTCAGCTTCCATTGCGGCATTGGTTTGAAGGTCCGCG
>PFFX01000036.1:4291-7606 GCA_002783385.1 Rhodobacterales bacterium CG15_BIG_FIL_POST_REV_8_21_14_020_59_13
TGCAGCGTCAGCCTGTATATCCGTTGCGGCTTCGGCTTGGGCCTCAGCCTGACTTTCCGCCAGGGTTTCTGCGTCTGCTTGAGCCTGAATTTCTGATAAGGTTCGGGTTTCTGCTCTCGATTCGAAATCCGTTAAGGATTGCGTTGCGGCATCGGTTTGGAATTGCGCTAAGGCATCCGTCGGCGAGAGGGTCTGACCAACCGGCATCATTTGATTATCCAGAGCGAAAGCTGCGGAAGCAGTTGCCAGTGCTGTCGTTGCGATAAGGAAGGCTTTCATAGCATACTCCATTTAGTCAAAGTCCCAGCACCTGAGAATAAGACGCTGTCACTCTCAGAAGGTTCCGTAGTACAGTTCCACCGGCTGCATCATTCAGCGGCGAGCGCCTCCAGAACGCGGGTTTGCCGCGAATTTTCAACTACCCTGTCCAGAGCCCTGAACATGAGCGGAACAGGTTGGTCACCGCTGTCTGTGGCATTAGCCACCGGATTGACGCGGAATTTGTGGTTTTCGTAACGCACATCACGTTCCAGCTTCCAGCTGATTGGATTTCTGGAATCCAGCTTGTTCAGTTCCGCCCGCTCGCCGGGCAGCGTTTCGCGGCTAGCTGTATCAATCAGTCCCTGAAGCAGCCAATAGTAATCCGGAGTGAGTTCGGTCTGGCGGCGGTGCTTACCTTCCGGGCTGCTCTGTCCGAAAGTGCGCGGCAAGTTGATCTTGCCTGGATGCGAGGCCACCCAGTCCGACAAGGCCTCTACAGTTTCGCGTGCCGGCGTCAGGAAGCTGCGGGTGGCAAATCGGATCACCGGATAAACGGAGTCTGGCAGCGAGATCGGATTGCGCTCGCCGGAGGGACGGCGACCTGGCGGCTCCATCATGTTCATCAACCAGCGCTGGACGCCGGTATAGCGCGCCGGAAGATCCACAAACGTTCTGGAAGGCATCAAGGATATGGGCGCTGACAAAGCGATGTCGGCGGATTTGGGATGGTCACCAAAGAGATAACTGCCACGCTGCAGCCGGTATTCCAAAGCATCGAGAAATTCGGTCAGTGCGGTTTCGGTATAGAGCGGATTGACGGGATCAAATCCGGTGCGGACAAGACGGTGCTCAATCTGGCGCACAAGGCGTTTGGCCAGAATACCCTGATCAAATGCCGCGCTATGAGACCAGACACTGGCGGAAACATCCCTGGTGAAGCTGTCTCGGTCTGTGGCCAGGGAAATGGCCTGGGCCGCTGGGCTTAGCCATTTCACCGAAAAAGCCTCCAGCAAGCAATTGGCATAGAGGCCGGCGGCGGTGCCCGGCTCCAAATTAGGCTCGGCATGCCGCGTATTTATGGCATCCACAATGGCGGTCTCGTTTGAAATGGTCTGATTGTCCGGTGTGATCAACAGGGGCAGGACTGGATGGGTCATCCGCGCTTTGACCTCACCCGCCAGCACGTCACGGTCAGCAACTTTTTCGGTGAACGCAACATTTTTCCATCTGAGGTAGCGGCGCAAGTGTACAAATGCGGCAGACCGCGGCGCACCGATCAATCTATAGGCTCTCATAACACCCTCCCCTTTCGACAGAGGCAGAAGCAATGCTCATTTCGTCAAAAACAGCCCGTCCAACATTCAGTTCAGACAACACAACTGCATCCACAAACATCGCCAAGGAAAGTTTTGTATCGGCATTCATGTTTGAAGTTGTGGTCAAAGTCATCGGGCTGTTTCTCCAGTTATTAGAGTAACGCCATGCAACCTGCCTTGGTTCCCTGAACCGTTTTCTGCAACAATTGACACGGGATACCGGATATCTGGATCAGAAAGACCATGAAGCTTCGGGTGCGGGCAGAAATCACCGAAGATCGGCTCACATGACTTCCGATAGCGGCCAACTCATCGCAGCGGCAGAATGGGGATGAAAGAGGATACCTGGCCGCCGGGGCGCTCACAGGGAACAGGTGGGGAGGAAAAATCCCCGGCGACCAGATATCAGAATTACGCACAGGACAGAAAATGGTTCCAAAAAAAATCAGATCGGAGGCCGGCCTCGCGGCATCACGCCAACCCCGCGAATTATAACCGTAATAATTACCAATAAAAACAGTAATTTAGAAATAATGGCAGCCAAGCCTGCCAAAGCAATGAAGCCGGAATAATCTGCAATAATTGCAAGCAGAACAAACAGAATCATGAAGCCAAGCATTTTCTCTCCAGATTGCGGCGCACACAACAACGGGCTGATACGCCGGACGTTCCGGCCAAACTGCTTTTTGCAAGGTTCTGGAACTGAATGGTCAAATCCGCGTTGCTTTCTACAACGAAGTGGAAATTGACGCATGAATAAGACCACCACACTTTTGACGACCGCGCTGTTCACCGCCGCCTTTTCGGCATCGGGTGTGCAATCCCGGGATATGATGCCCGTCAATATGATCGGCCTGTCTGAGCTGAGCCCGAATGAAATCTATTCTCCTGTTATCCGTAGCGCATCCAGCCAATCCAATGGTGTGATCGAACGTGTCCACTTTGATGAGGAGGGGAGCGTTGAAACGCTTCAGATACTTTGGTCACGTGGCCTGTTTCAGTCGGGCTTTTCGCTGACCCAACCTGTTGAGCGCTTCTCTTACGATCCCGTCAGCAACACGATCTACGCGGATGCCAACGCTGGACGCCTGGCCATCTGGGCGGAAGAAGACGCCCGGGCCGAGCGTTTCCATGGCGGCATCAATATCAACAGGATATCGCCTGGCCGTTTGAACGGTGAACGCGTAATCGACAAGAATGGTCGTGAACTTGGTCGTATAGTCAATGTGTCATTCGACACCAGTGGCCAGGTTTCGACACTCACTTTTGCCCGGCAATCCGGCTGGTTCCGGACCCGCGCCACACGTGGCGAAGTTCCGGCCGAGCTGGCGCGTTGGTCAAATGGCGACCAGGCCATCCGCCTGATCGCTCAACCGTCAGCCTGAACTGGCTGGCTTCACCCCGAAAGGAGCATACTCATGCTTGGATGGGCCATATTGTTTTTCCTTCTTGCAGTCGCGGCCGCCGTCTTTGGTTTTGGCGGGTTATCAGCAACTTTCGCCGGCGTGGCGCAGATATTGTTTGTTGTCTTCGTCGTGCTTTTCCTGGTCTCACTCGTCGTGCGGCTGATGTCTGGACGCAGACGCGTTTAGTAATGCTATAATGGAGTAAAGAATTATGAAACTCAAAATTGTTTTTGGAATCATTCCTGCTGCTGTCTTGTTGCTCGCTGCTTGCGAACAGGATGGTCCGATGGAAAACGCCGGCGAACAAGCCGACGAAGCCGTTGAGAATTTCA
>PFFX01000065.1 GCA_002783385.1 Rhodobacterales bacterium CG15_BIG_FIL_POST_REV_8_21_14_020_59_13
CGAGGGCAAGACCCGCCGCGGAAAGATACAGCAGGTGTTCGGGTTTCACGGGCTGGAGCGTATCGAGATGAGTAGCGCCAGCGCAGGTGATATCATTACGTTTACAGGGCTGGATCCGTTGAAAATTTCAGACACGGTGTGCGCGCCGGAAACGGTCGAGGCATTACCGCCCCTGACGGTGGACGAGCCAACCATCGCCATGACTTTCCAGGTCAATGACAGCCCGTTCGCGGGACGCGAAGGCAAATATGTCACCAGCCGCAATCTGGGGGACCGCCTGCAACGCGAGCTGATCCATAATGTGGCATTGCGTGTGCAGCAGCTGGACGATGCCGACAAGTTCAAGGTATCCGGCCGCGGCGAATTGCACCTCTCTGTGCTGATAGAGAATATGCGCCGTGAGGGATTTGAGTTGGCAATTTCACGTCCAGAGGTTCTGACCAAGGATATAGATGGCGTACTTTGTGAACCTTGGGAGACGCTGGTTGTCGATCTGCCGGACGATTCGCAGGGTGCGATCATGGAGAAGCTGGGAGAACGCAAGGGCCAGCTGAAAAACATGATGCCGGACGGGCAGGGGCGTGTGCGCCTCGATTACGATATTCCGACCCGCGGACTGATCGGTTTCCGGTCCGACTTCCTGACGGCGACGTCGGGTGGTGGCCTGATGTTCCATACATTTGACCATTACGCGCCGCGTGCCGCCGGAGAAATCGGACAACGCCGCAATGGGTCGCTTATCTCTATGGTGGACGGCAAGGCGCTGGCTTATGCGCTATGGAATTTGCAAGAACGCGGCAAGCTCTTCATTGGCCATGGCACGGAAGTCTATGAAGGCATGATTATCGGCATTCACAGCCGCGACAATGACCTGCCGGTCAATCCGACAAAGGGCAAACAGCTGACCAATATACGGGCTGCGGGGACGGACGAGGCGGTGGTTTTGACCACGCCGGTCCGGACGACGCTCGAATTTGCGCTGGAATTCATTAATGATGATGAGTTGGTCGAAGTGACGCCTGACTCCATCCGGATCCGCAAGCGCTGGCTGAAAGAACATGAACGCAAGAAGGCCGGCCGGGCATCAGCCGCCTGAATTTATTTCCATTCTGAGCAATGACTAACGAAAGCTTTACGTCGGCATGCGACTCACTTCAAACATGGGTTGTAGCGGCTAGAAAAGCTGCAACAACTCAGAAGGAGAGACATATGTTAAAGATTAAAGCACTGCGGAAGTCCGCTCCGAAAGCCAAGCGCGTTCTGTACTGGGATAACTGAGACTAACGTTATTCCATCAAGCGCCCCGCAGTCTCCACCCGGCTGCGGGGCGCTTTTGTATTCAGGGACTGGTATGCTGACTCTTTTTCAAAAACTTGGGACTGAAGCTGAAGAACGGTTTGCAGCAGCTGACAATTCTCCATCGGCCTTTAACGGTATTGCCGGTTCACTCCTTGATGAATGGGATTTGTGCCGTCATGTTTCTCTGGAAGGTGTCTGGCAAGCGGCAGGCTTGGAGCAACTGGACAGTCTTGGAAATCAATCCAGTCCCGGGCTGATCCCTCTCTATTCAGGCACAAATGTCAGAATTATCGCCCATCTCTGGAGCGATGCCGCCGACCGGCTGCACCAGCACGACTGGACCGGTGCGTTCCAGGTCATTGAAGGGCAATCCTTCAACTCGGTGTTCGATTTTGAAACTGTCCGGGATATTGAAGAATTCTCGACCGGGAAATTGTCGCGGCGCTCTTTCGAGGTTTTTAATGCTGGGCATATCAAACCCGTTCAGGAAGGCCGGTCACTGATTCACAGCGTCGTCTATTGTGGGAAGCCCGGCCTTGCTATCAGCTTACGGGTGGCGGGTGAGGGACAATTTGGCGCGTATGAATATTTACGGCCCGGCTTGCGATGTCCGTCCTATCGCCGCAGGAGCGCCAGTGCGGCGCAACTCGATCTTCTCACACAGGCCCTGCAAGTGGACATGGCTGTCTATGAGGAAAAATTCACCGCCCTTGTGGAGAAACTTGACGAGGGCGCGATCATCCGGCTTCTGGATGCGGCGGCGTTTGACAGCTTGCCGGTCCCGGAAACAGTTATCGAAGTGGCTGCTGAGCGATTGCCAGACGGAGCGCAGATACTTGCTTCACTCGACGACATTGAACGCAGTGATAAGACGCGCGAATTGCTCGGCGAGCATGATCATCCGAAAATCCGCAAATTCATTTGCGCGCTGTTTCACAGCGAAAGCCGCAGTGAATTGAACGAGACCTTGCAGATTGCCGGATTTGCCAATCCGGTTATCGATTCCGGACGCGCTCTATCCTCGCTGATCATCGATGATGAGGCTGGCGAGTTGCCGCCGGATTATCTGGTGCAGGCATTGGGTGACGCTATGATGACCGGGGATGTTCCGATTGCCATTGCCACCATGCGGACACAGGCGGCAGACGCACCTCTGCTGGATAGCCACTGTCAGTTTGTTGGTGAGGCGTTTGAAGCGATGGAAGAGGCACCGGTTTTCCGATGCCTCTTCAAAGCCTGATCAGTCGGCAGAGCGCTGTTCGTCCCGCAGGGCGCGGAATTCATTGCCCTCATACCAGTTTGGCCACTCCCTGGAATTGGCGATGCGTTCGCCCAGCAGGTAGAGCAGGGTGGCGTCACGGGCGAGGCCCTCAAAATCCCAGTCATAGCTGAATTCGTCCTCAGGCCCATGATAGGCGGTGGCGCGGTAAGCAGCGCTCAGCTCTTCGATATGGCCCGCCCCGAGTTCAGTGTGCACGGAGCCGGTATCAGCATAGATCATCGGTACGCCGCGCTTGGCGAGCGAGATGTGATCCGAGCGGTAGAAATATCCGGCTTCCGGATTGGGGTCTGCTGACAGCGTCCTGTCCTGAGTTTCGGCAACGGCTGCGAGATGATCTTCCAGTTCGGATGCGCCATAGCCAATCACGACAATATCACTGGTCGGGCCGGTCGGCAGCATGCCATCCATATTGAGGCCACCCACGGTCTGGGAGAAGGGCACAAGCGGGTCGGTGGCGTAATATTCCGAGCCCAGAAGGCCAGATTCTTCTGCGGTAACAGCGACAATGATTACCGACCGCTCTGGCGGATTGGCTGCAAAAGCCTCACCAATTTCCAGAATGGAGCTGGTTCCGGTGGCGTTATCAACAGCGCCATTATAGATGACATCGGTCTCTGGATCGTCGCTTTCCCGCATGCCGATATGGTCCCAGTGCGCCATGTAAAGTACATATTCATCCGGGCGTTCTGTGCCGCGGACAATACCGGCGACATTCCTCGAGTCGAGGAATTCGTGGCTGGTGACCAGAGTGGCAATCACTTCGGCACCGGGAATTTCGACCGGTTCGAAACCGGGTTGATGCGCAGCTTCAACCAGCGCATCAAAATCAAGGCCTGTGGCACTGAAAAGCTCACGCGCCCGGTCATTGGTGATCCAGCTTTCCGCACCAACAAAGGGCATGGACCCTTCCGGGCGTTGCAGATCGAATTGCGAGCCGGACCAGGACCCCGAGACGACGTTCCAGCCATAGCTGGCAGCTTCGGTTTCGTGAATGATTATGACGGCTTCCGCTCCCTGACGCGCGGCTTCCTCGTATTTATAGGTCCAGCGGCCATAATAGGTCATGGCATTGCCGTTGAAGAGATCGGGATCGCCGGAGGCAAAGCCCGGATCATTGATCAGCATGACCACCGTGCGGCCTTCCACATCAAGGCCTTCATAGTCATTCCAGCCATATTCCGGAGCGACGATGCCGTAGCCGACAAAGACCAGTCCGGAATTTTCAATGTCGACCGCCGGTTCGATACGGCGTGTGCCGTATACGACATCTTCCAGATAGGTGAGGCCCATCGGCTCGCCATTGATCGAGATGTCAAAGCTGGAGGCGGTTGTATCGAGCGTGGCTTCGACCAGCGGGACGCGCTGGAAATATGTGCTGTCCTCGCCGCCGGGTTCGAGGCCGGCTCTGGACATTTCGTCAGCAATCCACTGGCTGGCCGCAATTCCGCCCGGTGTGGACGGCGCGCGGCCTTCAAACTCGTCCGATGCCAGCGTCTGGATCCGCCAGGCCAGATCCTCGCCGGTGATGGCAGCGCTGGTGTCTTGCGGTGCCGGGCGGGCATTCACATCAATGCGCCCGGACTGGGCCGCTTCATCGGTTGATGCCTCATTGGATGTTATGGTTTCTCCGGTGGCGTCCGTGTCGGGATCTGTGGGGGGCTCCGAACAGGCGCCGAGTGTGAAAGCGGCCAGGACGGATGTTATATATAGGGTTTTCATT
>PFFX01000084.1 GCA_002783385.1 Rhodobacterales bacterium CG15_BIG_FIL_POST_REV_8_21_14_020_59_13
ACCAGACAGATACGGCCGCCGACAGACACGGTCAGGCTGGCCGCGCGCAGGAGGGGGGTGACGCCGAAGGTCAGCGCCATGTTTTGCAGGGTCAAAAGGGGCGGATTGGCCATACCGGATTAGACGCCTTCTCCGGCAAAAGCCTTTTCGATGACAAATTGTGCCGGTGCAGCGTTGGAGCCCTCCGTAAAGCCCTTGTCCAGCATGATCTGTTTCAGATCGCGCAGCATGGCATCAGAGCCGCAAATCATCACCCGGTCGGTGGCCGGCTCGAGGATCGCACGGCCGATGGCTTCGAACAATTCGCCATTGAGGATGAGATCGGTGATGCGCCCGCGCTGATCCTGCGTTTCATCGCGCGTCGTCGAGGTGAAATGGATCAGCCGGTCACCAACCAGCTCCCCGACCAGCGGATCCTTGCGGAGGTCTGCAACCAGCTGCTTGCCATAGTCCAGTTCGGCACCGGTCCGGCAGGTGTGGGTCAGGATGACCTCCTTGAACTTGTCATAGGTTTCCGGCTCGCGGATGATGCTGGCAAAGGGGGCAATGCCGGTGCCGGTCGAGAACAGGTAGAGATGATCGCCGGGGATCAGCGCGTCATGCACCAGCGTCCCGGTCGGTTTCGTGCCGAGCAGAACCCCATCGCCCGCCTCTATGTGCTGCAGCTCGGTGGTCAGCTTTCCGCCCGGCGCCTTGATGGAATAAAACTCCAGCTCCTCATCCCAGGTCGGGCTGCAGATCGAATAGGCGCGTAGAACCGGCTTCCCGTTGATCATCAGGCCGATCATGACGAATTCGCCCGCCCGGAAGCGGAAGGCTGCTGGCCGCGTAATCCGGAAGGAAAACAGCGTGTCCGTCCAGTGTTCTACAGACGTCACGCGCTCGACGGTGCAGGTCTTCGGCGGGATGAAATCGTCGGTCAGTATATTGTCGAACATGGGGAGGTCCGGGCGGGTCTGTTGAACGTGCCGGTCTCTTAGCCCGCCTTGCTGGCAATTGCACGGGGACGCGCTGTCACAGGCTTTCGCACGCCCGGCAGTGTGGAAGGGGGACACCGGAAACGAGCGTCCCTCTTTTATCTGAACCTGTCCTCGTCTTCATTTGCCCTCACAACGGGCAAAGCCCTATGGTCGAGTGACACGGGACAGGCGAGGGACGCTGCGCGCAGGAGCAGCGGTGAAATCATGCTGGAAATCAGAAATCTTTCAAAAACCTATGGTAATGGCGTGCGCGCGCTTGATGATGTGTCGCTCTCCATCCCGAAGGGCATGTATGGTCTGCTCGGACCGAACGGTGCGGGCAAATCCACGCTGATGCGGACGATTGCCACACTGCAGAATGCCGACAAGGGCTCGATTGATTTCAACGGCATTGATGTCCTGAAGGAACCGGAAAAACTGCGGGCTCAACTTGGCTACCTGCCGCAGGATTTCGGTGTTTATCCACGCATGTCGGCGCGCGCCCTGCTTGATCACCTCGCCATTCTGAAGGGCATTTCCGACAGCAAGGAACGCAGGCGCGTGGTTGAGGGCCTGCTTGAACAGACCAATCTCACCAAGGTCGCGAAAAAATCCGTGGCCTCCTATTCCGGCGGCATGCGTCAGCGCTTCGGCATTGCCCAGGCGCTGATTGGCGATCCGCAACTGATCATTGTTGACGAGCCCACAGCGGGTCTCGACCCGGAAGAGCGCAACCGCTTCCACAATCTTCTCTCTGAAATCGGCGAGAATGTCGTGGTCATCCTCTCCACCCATATCGTCGAGGATGTCGCCGATCTCTGCCCGCAAATGGCGATCCTCAATCAGGGCCGCATTGTTGCCGAAGGTTCACCGGCCGGATTGATCAGCCTGCTTGACGGCAAGGTCTGGAAGAAACGCATCGCCAAGGCGGATCTGCCGGAGCACCGCACCCGCCACACTGTCATCTCCACCCGCCTGACCCAGGGCGAAGTGCTGATCCACGTTAAGGCCGACAACAATCCGGGCGAGGGCTTTGACGCCGTCGTGCCTGATCTGGAAGATGTCTATTTCGCCACGATTTCGGCCAGCCAGACCGAAACGGCAGCAGCCTAGACCGGGCGGAGGGACACAATCATGCTCGGTAAAATCGCCAGCTTCGAATTTCGCTATCACCTGCTCTCGCCCGCCGCGATTGCCATATTCTCGATTTTCTTTCTGTTCGTCTTCGGCGCAGCCGCGTCTGATCAGGTGTCACTGGGCGACACCAATCAGGTTCATGTGAACTCCCCCTTCGCGATCAGCTTTGCCATGCTGATCTTTTCCTTCTTCGGCATGGTCATTCCAACTGTTTTCCTGGCCAGCGGCATTCTCCGGGACCGAAGCTACAAAACCCAGGAATTATTCTACACCACACCGGTCAAAGAGCGCGATTATCTGCTCGGCCGCTTCATCGGCGGCTTCGCCATCACCTGTCTGGTCTTTCTGAGCGTGCCACTCGGCAATTTCGCCGGCGCCCTGATGCCGTGGGTGGACCCTGAAACCCTCGGACCCTTCCGCTTTGAATACTATGCCCAGCCGTTTTTGCTGTTGGGCGTCTCCAACATGCTGATCATCGGCATGATCGTGTTCACAGCCGCCAATCTCAGCCGTTCTCTCAGGGTGACCTGGGTCACGCTGGTCGGATTGTTCATCTTCAATACGGCTGGCGGCTTTCTGACGACACAGCCGGAATGGCGGGACTTTGCTGCCCTGACCGACCCGTTCGGCGGTAATGCTTTCGCTGAAGTCGTCCGCAACTGGACTCCAGTCGAACAGAACAGCCAGCTCATCCCGCTGGAAGGCCTCTTCCTGCAGAACCGGCTGATATGGTTGGGCATTTCGGTGGCGCTTTTCATCTTTAATCTTGTCGTTTTTTCTTTCCGTTTGAGCAATTCGGCCGGAAACAGAAAAAAGACCCAGCGGTCCGAAGCCCCCTTCACGCCGTCAGCGGTCAAACTGCCCATCTCCACGCCTAACCCCGGCAAGGCCGTCTGGCAGCAATTTCGGGCCCGTGTCGGCTTTGAAGTGAAGGGCATTGTCTTCAATATTGCCTTCTGGATACTCCTCGTTTTTGGCGCACTTCTGACCGGGTTCGCGGTTTTCCTGATCCAGCCTTTCTATGGCACTCCGAATTATCCGCTGACGCAGATCATGATCAACTCCATGATCGGCGGCTTCATCCTCGTGCCTCTGGTTGTCGTGATCTATTACGCGTCCGAGCTGATCTGGCGCGAGCGCAATGTGAATTTCTCCGACATTGTCGATGCCACGCCTGCACCGAGCTGGGTGTTTCTCACGGCCAAATTGACGGGAATGGTTGTGGTGATCACTGGGCTGTTGTCCGTCGCCTTGCTGATCACCATCGCCTCTCAGGCGATCCGCGGCTATTTCAATTTCGAGCTTGAGCAATATGCGGTGCGGACGGTCTTTGACCTGATCATTCCGCTAACCATGCTGTCGATGCTTGCCATCTTCCTGCAGGTGCTGACCAATAATAAATGGCTGGGCATCATCGCGATTGGCGCGGTGTTCATCATCACCGCCTTCGTGCTCGACAATATCGGTCTCTCGCACAACCTCTATCAATTCCCCTTCGTCACCAATACGCCCTATTCCGACATGAATGGCTATGGCCATTTCATGGGCATACAGGCCTGGTATCACCTCTATTGGGGCGGCGTGTCGATCTTCCTGTTCGTGCTCGCCAGTGTGCTGTGGAATCGCGGCGCGTTGATGCCCATCCGGCAGCGTCTGGCCCGCTTGCCGCAGGCCTTCACGCCGGCAACGGCCGGGCTGGCAGGGACCTCCCTCCTCATCGCCATCGGGGCCGGGGGCTGGATCTTCTACAATACCACCGTATTGAACGATTACACGCCCAACACCGAAGCGGAGCGCCTGCAAGCCGCCTTCGAACGTGAGTGGCGGGATCAGCTGGAGGGCCTGCCCCAGCCCACCATCACCGCCGTGGATTTCAATGTCGGCATCTTTCCACGGGACCGCCGCTACACGGTCGCCGGCACTTACGAAATCGAGAACCAGACCGGCACAGATATCCCGGTGGTCTGGGTGTCCTATGGCACCGATGAAATCAATGCCCAGGATATTGATGGCCAGACGGCAGAGCTCCGCGATGACTATGCCAATCTCTACGCCTTCGAGCTGGACCGCCCGATGCAGCCGGGGGAGCGCCGCACCCTGTCATTCGACGTCGCAGTGACCAATCCGGGTTTTCGCAATTCAGGCAATGTCTCGTCTGTGAACGACAATGGCAGTTT
>PFFX01000132.1 GCA_002783385.1 Rhodobacterales bacterium CG15_BIG_FIL_POST_REV_8_21_14_020_59_13
AACACTCCAAGCAACCCCAACACCCCAGGCAACCTACGTGCCGGGGTGGGGCCATCTTTCCTCACATTTGGTCATTATTGGGGAGGCTCCAAGCGATCACGAATGCGCGCATCGCCCGCCCATGCCGTTTGTTGGGCCATCCGGCTACCGGCTCATGGAATGGCTCAGCGCAGTCGGACTCACCCGTGATTACTGTTGGATTGATAATGTGTACCCCTATAAAGCGCCGCATAATAACTTAGACGCGTTAGGTAAGGGCTTGTTATTGCCCTTTATGAGCACGCTCCATCAACGCATCGCCGCGCTTGACGATCCTTGGGTCATCGTGCCCTTAGGCAATTATCCGTTATACGCCTTATTATCATTAGGGAAAGTCTCATGGCATCGGAAGGATGGGAGGCAAGAGCGGCCAGGGATTCTCGCGCACCGAGGAGGCGTGTACACCTATCGTGATTTACGGGGCCGTTCGATTACGGTGATTCCCTCGATTCATCCCTCCGCCACCTTTAAAAACCCCGCCTACGAACGCGCCTGCCGCGCCGATTGGGAAAAGATTGCCAGGGAATTGGTCAGTGGCCCACAGACTCCCCTCCCTCACCGAACCATCCTCTCGAACCCCTCGCCAACTGATATTGCCAACTTCTATCAAGCCGCCCTTGCTGCCCCCACCACCCTCCTCACTTTTGATATTGAGCGGCCCGCGGGGAAAGTTACCATCTACGGGAAACCTACGAAGCGGTATCCGAAAGGCAAACCCACGCGCCATAAAGATTATCGAGCTGGGAAGGTGGTCTGTATCTCCTTTTGCTTAGATCCCTTCACACAGACCATCACCATCCCACTCAGCGCGAAATACTGGAATACCCATACGGAATGGGCAGGGTTCGACGCGTGGGGATGGGTGAAAGCGTTATTAGCGCTGCCAAACCCAAAAGGCACGCAAAATGGGTTGTACGATGTGTGGCACTGCGAAGATTACGGATGTAAGGTCGTCAATTGGTGGTATGATAGTCTCTATCTCCATCATGCCGAAAACCCCAGAGACAAACATAGCTTAGAATACCTCGCGTCGGTTGATCTCCGGACCCAATACTGGAAGGATGAATGTAAAAACCCGGATACCCTTACGGGATGGACGGAACGCGAAGATCAACTTCGCGTCTATTGCGGGAAAGATAGTTCCCATACCAGTGAGTTAATTACCCTCTATTGCGAGCGTATCGATCAAGCCACGTGGGATCGGTATCGTACCCACTACGTCGCGCTCTTTGCTCCCCTCATGGCCCTGATGCGCCACGGGTTACGGGTCGATGTTGAGGAAGCGGATCGTCGGTTACGTACGCTCACAGAGGAACGGGCGTCTATCCGAAAAACATTAAAAGCGCTCACGGGGTATGAAATTCTCGCGACGAAAGCGATCTCCGTGAAAAAGCTCAGCGACTACCTCTACCGGCGCCTCCAATTACCGGAACAATACAAAAAACGCGCAACGGGGATGAAAAAAACTGTCACAACCGATGAAGTGGCGATTAAACGGTTAGCGATTCAGTACCCTGAGCGCTTCCCACTGGACGTTGAGGAGGGGATTCTGAGATCACGCCGCGTTCAAAAACTCATGGAGAGCTATAATCCGCAACATTGGGACCCTGATGGCCGGATGCGAAGTATGTACTCTCCGAATACCCAACAAGGCCGTTTAAGTAGCAAGAAAAACCCGCGAGGCAGCGGGACCAACGGCCAGAATATTGATGTCGAAGCGCGAGATATTTTCCTCGCCGATGAGGGCAAGGTCATGGTGATTGTCGATCTCAGCCAGGCCGAGAGCCGCGTGAACCGCTGTTATATCCACAGCTTAACGGGCGACCTTGACACGCTCTGGAAAGCGCAAGCCGCCCCGGCTGACTGGGACGATCACTCAGCAATGACTCAACGGATTTTTGAGATTCCGAATGATCAACCCGCGCAGATTGCCGCCAACCGGCCATTAGGGAAAATGATTGTGCATGCCTCCCAACGCCGGATGCAAGGCAAAACCCTCGCCGACAAGCTCCTGAAAGATCGAGGTGAGGTGGTCTTACCCGAACGCGCCGACGCCCTCATTCAAAAAGCCATTCACGCGCAACCGGGATTGCTGGACTACTTTCGGTGGGTGGAGTTTCAGATCCAATCCACACGCCGCTTGGTGAGCTGTTGGGGGGTGCCACTCTCCTTCCAATATGATCGGTTAAATAGCGCGGTGTACCGAGATGGCTATTCGTTTCTCATGCAAGATGCCGTGGGACGCCTCACCAACCAATATGGGATGCGCTGGATGTGGGAGCGAGACCCGTTGAACCTCTGGCAACGGGGCATCGCTCGCCTCAACGCGCAATGGCATGATGGGTTATTGGTGAGTCTACCGCCCGACCCTCAAGTCATTAGTCACTGGGTCGCCGGGTTGATGGATTCCTTAGCTACCCCCTTAAATTTGAACGGAACGAGTCTAAAAATGCCAAGCACGGTGAAGATGGGTCTTCATACCAACCCTTCCCTCGAATGGAAATGGCGACCAAGTGTGGAGGAGGTGGAAGCCGGATTAGTGTCATTAAATGTCACCCCCGTAGAAATAGGAGGATAAGGAGGTGAGGAGCCCAGATAAACCAGATAAACCAGATAAACCAAACGCCCCATGTAACCAGATCATAACAAGGAGACTGCCCCATGAACATCGAATATGCCATCGGCGCGAAATTGGATAGTGCAGGACGGCGAATTCCCGTGTTCCGCGTGATTGATGAGCATGATAACGTACTACTACGGGTATCTGTCTATGCGAATGTCGTAGAGGTCGTCGACTGTGATGATATTCCTCGTGCCGCCTTTCACGAGATTATTACCCATTTACTGCAATTTGCGAAGGACGCGGATGAATTAGGGTTAGCGCCGCCGCCGAGTGAAGGATCAGCGAGGCTCGTGGGGCAACACGCGCCAGGAATAGCGAAGAAGCAGAAAACCAAAGCCCCACGGACTCCACGGACCCCAAAGCCGCCGCATCCCTCCCACTACCCAAAGGAGGTCTTTGAAGGGCAGCCGCCGCCCCCGCCGCCCGGAGGATGGCCGAAAGGCGCGGGGATTTGGGAAGAGCGATCAAGTACCCGTGATGAATATGGGCCGATTGGGGGCATTCTCACGTTACCGGATCAACCAGGAGGCGTCGAATGGAAAGAATAGCAACCATCGCAGACCACACGCGCCAACCGACCACCCTCATGCTCTGTCAAGGGTGTCACACGCAATTTATCCAGCGGCATGGCAATCAGCGGTATTGTTCGCCTCGCTGTCAAGCGCGATCGACCCATCAGCAATACCGAGAAACCCATCGCGCCGTTTTACGAGCACGGACTCAAGCAAGCCGCCAACGAGCCAAGGAGCGATCTCACCATGATGAGCAGAGCCGTGAACGCCAATAGACCCGCTCACCCCACGAACCCCATCAAGCTACCGAAAACCTTTACGTGTGTGTTGTGTGGGATGCGGTTTACCCGCCATGATGAAGGCTATCGACATTGGGTGACGTGCTCAACAACTCACAAGCGGGAAGAGCGAATGATACGCCCGCACACCACATAACCGATAAGGAGGTGTTCACATGCGCTACGATCCAGATCACGGGGAACCCAACCACGACCAAACCGGCCACCCCTGCCACGTCCCCGAGCGATGGACAGGAAAGCCAATGACGCCGTTAACATGGGCCGATAAGACCGCCATTCACAGGCTGTATCACATGCGCGAACAAGGGATTGGTGACTTACTAGATGACCAAATCACGTTCTTACCTTACTGCGAACGCTTGGAAACGCTCTCGCCTAATGAACGGAAGCGGTTTAACGATATCCTTAAGCTCGTGTTGTAATCATGAAAGACGAGGTGAGTGGGGTTAGTGGGGCGGGTGAGGTGAGTGAGATGCGTGAGGTAAGTGGAGCGTGTGGCATGACTGAGGCCACCCCCGTCCCCCATGATTTCCTTTCCTGGTATCTCTATTGGTGCCGGCCGGAAACTGCCCCTGCCTCTTTCCATCGATGGGCTGGATTAGGGTTATTGTCCGCCGCCTTACAAAATCGTGTGTTGGTGGCCCGAGACGCGGTCCGCGCGGGTCCCCTCTCCCTCTATATTATGTTGGTCGGAGAGTCGGGCAGTGGGAAGGGCGAGGCCATTATTAAGCGAGCCGTCGAGGCCAGTAGCCAGTGTCGAGACGCCATCAACGCCGTCGTCGGTAAAACCTCAAGCGCC
>PFFX01000035.1 GCA_002783385.1 Rhodobacterales bacterium CG15_BIG_FIL_POST_REV_8_21_14_020_59_13
CGAAGCGCGAGGCTTACGTCATCAACACGGTGAAGCGGGCCGGCGTGCCGCTCTGCGTGGTCATGGGCGGCGGTTATTCGCGGGATGTGGACGCGCTGGCCATGCGGCATGCGCTGGCGTTTGCAGAGGTGGTGAGGGCAGTCTAGCGCTTTCCCGAACACCGTTTCGAGCAGTATTTCACCTCGTCCCAGACGCGCTCCCACTTCTTGCGCCAGACAAACGGGCGGCCGCAGGTCACGCAGATTTTCACGGGCAGATCAGCTTTTGATTTCGCACGCGCCATCGGCACATTTCCGGCGGGGGCGGTAAGGCGCGACAAAGCGATAGATCTTGTCCAGCGGCCATTTGATGAATACCGGGCGGGTCAGCGCTGCGAGCCAGCCAAAGCCCGGGCTGCGTTCCCAGATCGCGATGAAGGCGGCCCAGCCGGTCACCAGGCTGCCATCGCTCATGCGGACCCAGAGTGCGTCCAGCGCCGCCTTGCGGTCGACATCATCGGGGATATCGCCATTGACATCTTGCAGCAGGACACGGCCCTGTCCGCGGCGCACATAGACATTCATCTCGTGAACGCAGATCGGGCATAGCCCGTCATAATAGGCGATGACGCTATCGGTTTTCATACCTTATAAACATAGAGTGGCGGGCGGCCGGTTCAAATGCGGCGCGGTGGCGCAGTCCAATTCCCTCCCCCATTGAAAGGGGTGAGGGAAAGGGCGCTCACGGCGACACCGAAGACGTTGATCAATTATCAACCGGTTCCGGCTTGATCAGGAAATGACCGTGCAGGGTGGCGACCGGAGCTTCGCGGCGGCCTTGCCAGGCTTCGACACGGACATTGGCGACACGCGCGCCGGAACGGCCAATAATGGCGCGGGCATAGACATCCGCTGCTCTGGCGGGCCGCAGATAATCCACGGCAATATCGATCGGCTTTGGCAGGCGGACGAGTGTCTGGGAGGCGAGCAAAGCCGCGGAAGCGACGATTTCCATGAAGGCCCCGACAGCGCCGCCATGCATTGCCGGCACGAGCGGATTGCCGACCAGATGCTCTTCATAGGGCAGAACCCCGGTCAGCTCGTCGCCCTTGCGCTCGAAGCGAACGCCGAATTTGGCGACATAGGGGGCTTTCAGAAGGGTTTCGATCAGCGCCTCGCTCATGATAATGCTCCGCTCTCAATGGCCTTGCGTACGCGTTCGGCGGCCTCCCGGGAGGGGCGCGTCACCATGAAGGCGGCTGAGGCGGTGGCCACCGGATCGCTTTCATCACCATCATGAGCAGTGGCGCGGACAAAGGCGATGAGGCCGTGGGCGCGGATGCATTCGGCTTCGGCGATGATGTCGCGTCCGGGTTCCGCCGGGCGCATATAATCGATGCGCAAATCCAGCGTCGCCGGGGTTTCTTTTGCGCCGAGACCGGAAAAGGCAGCGACGCCACAAGCATGATCGAGCAGGGCAGTGACCACGCCACCATGCATGACACCGGTCTCGGGATCGCCGATCAGATCCTCGCGATAGGGCGCGCGCATGGTGGCGCGTGCCGGTCCGAGCCCGTCCAGCGCCAGACCGAGCGCTTGGGCATGTGGCGAGCCATCGACGATGAGCGGGGCGAGGCGGTTCAATAATTCCTGGAGGGATTCCGGCATGGGGTGTCCTTGATGGTCTGCCCCCTGAGATAAGCGGTATCCGTGCGGGAGGCTAGAGGCGCGACAGGCGCATCCTCACAACCTCTTCCAGCCCCTGGACGACATTGATGCGGACAGCGTCCTGCGCGTCCATAGCCTGGTCGAGCTGGACCAGAGCGGCGCGGTGCATTTCGACAATCTCGTTTTCCTTCGGGCCGAAATCCCTGACCGCGCCCAGATAGCGGTTGAGCGAAACCGAAACACGGCGGGCCTGAACGCAGCCATCGCGCGCCACCTCGTAAGCCAGGGCGAGGCAGGCATTGCGGGCCGCGGTGAGGGAATCGACAAGACCGTTCTCGACATCCTTGTGACGTTTGAAGGCGGGATCGCGGCCCTCGCGCGGCCTGCGGCGTCGGTCAGGACCGGAAAAACGGGTCTGTTTGACAAAGCGGCGCGGTATGGCGGCGTGTTCTAAGCGTTGCAGGAAATCGGCGGTGCTGAGGGGTTTGCGCAGGAATTCACTGGCACCGGCATCCCGGGCGCGTTCGACATCGGTGCGAGAGGTATGCTGGCTGGTCAGGACAATCGGCACATCACGACAGGAGATGTTGGCGCCTGTCCTTATGGACTTAACCAGAGATAGAGCCTTGCGGTGATCGCGCTGATCTGCCCGCCAGTCCGTTACCACCATGCCCGGCAGATCGCTTTCGATAATGGCTTTGGCCTCAGCCTCACTGCCTGCGGCAATGATGGTGCGGGCCCCTGCCGATTTCAGGGTGCCGGTCAGGAGGCGGCGCATCAGCGTACCATGCTCAAGCACGAGTACAGGCCGATCCTGCCATGTGTCACCACATGAGGACCAGTGTGCATAACTTTCGATGGCCTGAGCTGCGCCCATTCACCCCTCCAAGGCTGTTATCCCTAATGGGAAGCCTTGGATTTTTCACGTGATTTCGGTGATCAGGGTGAATGTTTTCCTAATGCGCGGACGATGTGAATGACGATCCAGATCGGGACGACCAGAATGGCACCGAGAATGAGATAGTCGAATGACCATCCCACCAAATCCACGGAAATACGCAGAAATTCCTGCCATGCTTCGGCCATGGTGCCGAAGAAATCGACCCACAGATTACGGGGATCGACGCGGAAAGCGGCCAGGACCAGACCAACGATGATCGAGATCAGGACAACGCGCAGCAGATCACCCGGCGTTATTGATAACAATCGCTGAAACCGGGTTTTGGGTTCCCGTTCGGGCGTGGGGTTCTGAAGCGCGTTCATAATGTCATTCTTTCCCACGATTGCGGCGCGATTGAGGCTTTAGCCCTGCTTCTGAATTTCGACCCGATGTGGGTAGGGAATCTCGATGCCATTGGCGTCGAAGGCTTCCTTGATGCCCTTCATGGCGGCGAAATAAACCGGCCAGAAATCCGGCGTATTCACCCAGGCGCGGGTCACGATATCGATGGAGGAGGAATTGTGCTTGATCACACCCTGGAAGAATTCCGGATCTTTCAGCACCCGCTCGTCGGCATCATAGTGGGCGCGAATGACCTCCATCGCCTTGTTGATGTCATCGTCATAGGAAATGCCGAAGGTGATGTCGACGCGACGGGTGGGTTTTACCGAATAATTGGTGATCACATTGCCCCAGGCCTGGCCATTGGGAACGATGATGGTCTTGTTGTCGGGCGTGTTGAGTTCGGTGGTGAAGAGGTTGATGTCGGCGACGGTCCCGGACACACCGCCCACTTCCACGAAATCGCCCAGTGAATAGGGACGGAAGAAAACCAGCATGACGCCAGCTGCGACATTGCCGAGCGTGCCTTGCAGGGCGAGGCCAACGGCGAAGGCGGCAGCACCGATCGCGGCAACGAGCGAGGTGGTCTCGACGCCGAAGCGGCTCAGGACCGCAATGAAAACCACCACCAGAATGGCGTAACGCACCATGGAGGCGAAGAAGCTGGCGAGGGTCCGGTCAATCCGTGGATTGCGTTCCGCAGCACGCAATACGGCTTTCTTGACGCCGCCGGCGACGAGATAGCCGATGATGAAAATGGCGAGCGCGAGCAAGACATTGACGCCGCCATTCATGACGATCTCGATGAGTTGGTCGATCAGTGCCTGATTGTCTGCCAGTAATTGTTCCACGAGCTGCTCCATAACCGGATGGATTTGATTTTGCATTTCCCTAGCATGGTTATCCCGGTCTGCAAGCCTTTCGGCGGTCGCTGCGTTGCGTTTTCAGCCAGTGCTGCTAACCCTTCTCAATCGCAGAATTTCGGGGAGTGATATGGCGTCTGATTCCACACCTGCACAGCCAGATGCCCAGAAGGGTGTTCTGGGCTGGATCGAACGGACCGGTAATGCCTTGCCGGACCCTGTCTTCATCTTCTTCTACCTGATTGCCGCGCTGGTCGTGATCAGTGTTGCATTGTCGGCCCTCGGGGTCTCGGTGCAGCTGAATGACCAGATCCTGACCGGGCTGGGAGAAG
>PFFX01000083.1 GCA_002783385.1 Rhodobacterales bacterium CG15_BIG_FIL_POST_REV_8_21_14_020_59_13
AGCTTCGCCTGGCACGGTATCTATCCGCCTTTGTCTCCCTATATCTCTTACAATGAAGCCTGGACGGCATCATTTCGATGAAGGAGCCATCATGACCACTACAAAAACATATACGCCGCCGAAAATCTGGGCCTGGGAAAAGGGTAATGGCGGACGTTTCGCCAATATCAACCGTCCCGTTTGCGGTGCCACGCATGACAAGGAGCTGCCGGTCGGCAAACATCCGCTGCAGCTTTATTCGCTGGCCACACCCAATGGTGTGAAGGTGACCATCCTGCTCGAGGAGTTGCTTGAAAAAGGCATCAAGGAAGCAGAATATGACGCTTGGCTGATCGATATCGGCGAAGGCGATCAGTTCTCATCCGGCTTTGTCGATATCAACCCGAATTCAAAAATCCCTGCTTTGGCAGATCATTCGGCCGGAACACCCAGGCGCGTGTTCGAATCGGGCTCGATCCTCGTCTATCTTGCCGAGAAGTTTGGCGAATTCCTCCCGGTGGCCCCGGACAAGCGCGCTGAAACCTTCAACTGGCTGTTTTGGCAAATGGGATCCGCCCCGATGCTGGGCGGTGGCTTTGGTCATTTCTACGCTTATGCACCTGAAAAATGGAAATACCCGATCGACCGGTATGCCATGGAGGTCAAACGCCAGTTGGATGTGCTCGACAAAAACCTTGCAGACCGGGAGTATGTCATTGGCGACGAATACACCATCGCCGACATGGCCATCTTCCCTTGGTATGGGGCGCTCGCGAAGGGCTTGCTCTATGACGCCGGAGAGTTCCTTTCGGTGCAGGAATATGAAAACGTCATCCGCTGGGCGGATCAGATTTATGCGCGCGAACCAGTAAAGCGGGGCCGGATGGTCAATCGCAGCTGGGGCGAAGCCTCGTCACAGCTTCTGGAACGCCACGACGCGTCGGACTTCGAAAACAGGACACAGGACAAGATCAAAGAGACCTGAGCTTGAGGGCAAAAGGCAAAAGCCGTCCTCCGGGGCGGCTTTTTTGTCGCCGCTCAGTCCAATTTCTGCAAACCATTCGCAGCTACTGAAAAATCAACTCCTTGGGTGGATTTGTCATACACAAAAGCCGCCATTTCGCCTTGCGGGCGAAGTCGGCTCGCACTAGCTTCCGGCGCGACCGTGCGGGGGTTATTGGTCAGGCCTGACTCGCGATTTTGCGAAGGCCAGCCCGCGTACATCAGCTGATCGGGGCGATCCGACATGAATGCGCTTCTGCTCGAATACCTGCCGATTGTAATTTTTCTGGGAATCGCGGCGGCAATAGGCATTGGCTTTATGCTGGCGGCTTGGGTTCTGGCACCGTCCAATCCGGATCCGGAAAAAGTATCGACCTATGAATGCGGGTTTGAGGCCTTTGACGATGCAAGGATGAAATTTGACGTGCGTTTCTATCTTGTGGCGATTTTGTTCATCATTTTCGATCTGGAAGTGGCCTTCCTCTTCCCGTGGGCGGTGACGCTCGGCGAGACCGGTCTGTTCGCTTTCTGGTCGATGATGGTTTTCCTCGGCGTTCTCACCGTGGGCTTTATCTACGAGTGGAAAAAAGGCGCGTTGGAGTGGGAGTAGGACATGGCTGAGAACACGATCATTCCTGCGGGTTCTGCCGGCCGTGCCGCCACCCCGCATTATGACCCGAACAAGCACGACCCCTTCTTTGACGGTGTTTCCGATGCGCTGGCCGACAAGGGTTTTGTCGTGGCTGCTGCCGATGATCTCATCACCTGGGCGCGCACCGGCTCTTTGATGTGGATGACGTTCGGCCTTGCTTGTTGCGCGGTCGAAATGATGCAGGCGGCGATGCCGCGCTATGATGTCGAGCGCTTCGGATTTGCCCCGCGCGCATCCCCGCGTCAGTCCGATGTGATGATTGTGGCCGGTACGCTTACCAACAAGATGGCGCCCGCGCTGCGCAAGGTTTACGATCAGATGCCCGAGCCGCGCTATGTCATCTCCATGGGATCCTGCGCCAATGGCGGCGGCTATTATCACTATTCCTATGCTGTGGTGCGCGGCTGCGACCGGATTGTTCCGGTCGATATCTATGTGCCGGGATGCCCGCCGACCGCCGAAGCGCTGGTCTATGGCATCATGCAGTTGCAGAAAAAAATCCGCCGGGAAGGATCGATCGAACGATGAACGAGCGATTGAACGAACTTGGCGAGCATATTTCGCATCATATGGATTCCGCGATCAAGCAATGGTCCGTTGATTATGGCGAGCTGAATATCAGCATCTATGCCGACCGCGTCGGGGAAGTGATCAAATTCCTGCGCGATGACCGCGCCTGCCGCTTCACCTCGCTGATCGATATTTGCGGCATTGATTATCCCTCCCGCACGGAGCGCTTCGAGGTGGTGTACCACCTCCTGTCGATGCATATGAATCACCGCATCCGCATCCGCACCTCGACCGATGAGGAAACGCCGGTCGCCTCGATTTCGGACATATTCCCGGTCGCCAACTGGTTGGAGCGCGAGGCCTTTGACATGTATGGCATCGTGTTCTCCGGACACCCGGATCTGCGCCGCATCCTGACCGATTACGGCTTTAACGGCCATCCGTTGCGCAAGGACTTCCCGTTGTCCGGCTATGTCGAAGTGCGGTGGGATGATGAACAAAAACGCGTTGTTTATGAGCCAGTTGAACTGGTTCAGGAATATCGTGACTTTGATTTCCTCTCGCCTTGGGAAGGCGCAAAATACGTCATTCCGGGCGACGAGAAAGCCAAGGGGGAGGGCGCGTAATGTCCGAACTGACCAACCCCGAAAACATGGAACAGCTCGACGATCGCAAATTCACGATTAATTTCGGCCCGCAGCACCCGGCCGCCCACGGCGTGTTGCGTCTTGTGCTGGAACTGGACGGCGAGATTGTTGATCGTGTGGACCCGCACATCGGCCTCCTGCATCGCGGCACCGAGAAGCTGCTCGAACACAAGACCTACCTGCAGGGCATCGGCTATTTCGACCGGCTCGACTATGTCGCGCCAATGAATCAGGAACATGCCTTCTGCATGGCAGTTGAGAAGCTGGCCAGCATTCCTGTGCCCCGTCGCGGTGAATATATCCGTGTTCTTTATTGTGAGATCGGCCGCATTCTCTCCCACATTCTGAACGTCACCACGCAGGCGCTGGATGTGGGTGCGCTGACCCCGCCGGTTTGGGGCTTTGAAGAGCGCGAAAAGCTGATGGTCTTCTATGAGCGCGCCTCCGGCTCGCGCATGCACGCCCACTATTTCCGCCCAGGCGGCGTTCATCAGGACCTGCCGCCGAAGCTGATCGAGGATATCGGTGAGTGGTGCGAACAATTTCCGGCCAAGCTCAAGGATATCGACAACCTGCTGACCGAAAACCGGATTTTCAAACAGCGCAATGTCGATATCGGCGTCGTTTCAAAGGAAGAAGCGCTCGAATGGGGCTTTTCCGGCGTCATGGTGCGCGGCTCCGGCATGGCCTGGGATCTGCGCCGCGCCCAGCCGTATTCGGTCTATGACGAGCTGGATTTCAACATACCGGTTGGCAAGAATGGCGATTGCTGGGACCGCTATCTGATCCGCATTGAGGAAATGCTGGAATCGGTCAAGATCATGAAACAATGCGTGGAATGGCTATCGCGGGCGGAAAATGCCGGCGAAGTCCTGCCCACCAACTCCAAATTCGCCCCGCCCCGCCGCGCCGAGATGAAGCAGTCGATGGAAGCCTTGATCCATCACTTCAAGCTCTATACCGAGGGCGTCCACGTTCCCGTTGGCGAAGCCTATGTCGCGGTGGAAGCCCCCAAGGGGGAATTCGGCGTCTATCTGATCGCCGATGGCACCAACAAGCCCTATCGCGTGAAAATCCGCGCCCCGGGTTTTGCCCATCTTGCAGCCATGGATCACATCAGCCGCGGTCACCAGCTGGCAGACGTCTCCGCCATTCTGGGTTCCCTTGATATCGTGTTCGGAGAAATCGACCGATGAGCGCCCGCCATATAGCTCTCGAACAACCCGAAAGCTTCTCTTTTTCAAAGGAAAGCGAGAAAGAAATAAAGTTCTGGTTGAACAAGTATCCGGAAACCAGGAAGGCTTCCGCCGTCATCCCCATGCTGTGGATTGCACAAAAACAGCAGGGCTGGGTGTCCGAACCGGCCATTCGCGAGATTGCCGC
>PFFX01000170.1 GCA_002783385.1 Rhodobacterales bacterium CG15_BIG_FIL_POST_REV_8_21_14_020_59_13
AGCCGATGAGGCCGGAGACGACGGCAGGCCGGACGAACGGGACGATTAGATCAGTTTGGCACCACGAGCACAATTCGTTTTCCTAATTGGACCTTAAAGCCGCCCAATCCAGGGAGTACATCTTCGTAATTATGAAGTGTATTCTGATCCAAAATCTTCTGATCGTTGATATACACCGCACCTTCACCAATTTTTCTTTTTGCCTCTTTCATTGAAGATGTAAGGCCTGCAGCCTTTACAAGTGCAGCACTACTGCGAGCATTTTGGAATTCTCCTCTTGAAATTGTCACAGTCGGCAAGTCCGCAGACGTTCGGCCTTCAGCAAAAGCGGCTTTAGCTGCATCTTCAGCCTTTCGCGCGGCATCCGGTCCATGCAGCATTGTGGTCGCCTCGTTTGCGAGTATGACCTTAGCAGTGTTGATCTCCGCACCCTTTAGTGTTTCGAGTCGAGCGATCTCGTCCAGCGCCACATCGGTGAAGAGACGCAGGAAACGGCCAACATCGGCGTCTTCCGTATTGCGCCAGAATTGCCAGTATTCATAAGCGCTGAGACGGTCTTTATTCAGCCAGATCGCACCGGATTCCGTCTTTCCCATCTTGGCACCGGAAGCGGTTGTGATCAGCGGTGACGTGAATCCGAAGACCGGCCTCTGGTCGATGCGACGGCACAATTCCACGCCATTGATGATATTGCCCCACTGATCACCACCGCCCAGCTGCAGCGTGCAATCATAGCGCCGCGACAATTCCAGGAAGTCGACGGCCTGCAGCAGCATGTAGTTAAACTCGAGGAAGGTGAGAGGCTGTTCGCGGTCGAGCCGCAGCTTCACCGATTCAAATGTCAGCATCCGGTTGATGGTGAAATGCGGACCGTATTCCCGCAGGAAGTCCAGATAACCGAATTTGGACAACCATTCATCATTGTCGACAACGATGGCGTCGGACAGCCCATCGCCAATGGTCAACATTTTGTCAAAAGCCTTGAGGATGCCGGCCTTGTTGGCGGCAATCGCCTCATCTGAGGTCATCTTGCGCGACTGATCCTTGCCAGACGGATCGCCAATCTTTGTGGTGCCGGTACCGGCAAGGATGATCGGCTTGTGTCCAGCCTGCTGCATCCGGCGCAGCATCATGATCTGCACCAGCGATCCGACATGCAGGGAATCAGCCGTCATATCAAAACCAATATAACCGGTGATACGCTTGTTGGCGGCCGCCTCGTCCAGACCCTCAATGTCTGTGGCCTGATTGAGATATCCGCGGGAAACCAGCGTATTGATAAGATCGGACTTGTATTCGGTCATGGCTTCGGCCTGATTAGGGGTTGGCCGCGTCTTTTAGCGGGGCTTTTACAAAGCCGGAAGGGGGCAGCATGTATCGCGTGATCGGACTGATGAGTGGTACCTCGCTTGATGGTGTGGATGCCGCTGTGATCGAAACCGATGGCGGCACGTGGATCACGACGCTTGCGGGGACCGAACAGCCCTATTCCAAGTCTGAGCGCGCCAGCCTGCAGGCGGCGGTTGATGCGGCGCTGAAGTGGAAATTTTCAGGCGCGGAGCCGGCTGAATTCGCAGAAGCCGAACACGCCCTGACCGAAGCCCATGCCCGCGCGGTCAAGGGTGTGATCGCGGCAACAGGTCTCACGCCGGGCGACATTGATCTCGTCGGTTATCATGGTCAGACCGTCCTGCATCGCGCGCCAACACCGGAGCAAACCGGCGCAACCCGTCAAATCGGCGATGGTGCCGCTCTGGCAAAAGCGATTGGCATTGATGTCGTCTATGACATGCGTAGCGCTGATGTTGCTGCAGGGGGTCAGGGTGCGCCGTTGGCAACGCTCTATCATGATGCCCTGTTCAAGCGTGACAAGCTGGACGGCCCGATTGCCGTCCTTAATCTGGGTGGTGTGGCGAATGTGTCCTGGCTGGGAGCAGGCAATCCGGTGGCCTTCGATACCGGCCCGGCCAGCGGATTGCTGGATGCCTGGTGTGAACTGATGATTGGCGAAACCTGTGACCGCAATGGCGCTCTGGCGGCCCGGGGCACGGTGAGCGCGGCTGCGCTTTCAAAACTGTTGGATCATCCCTATTTCGCCTTGCCGCCACCCAAATCCATGGACCGGTGGGAGTTCTCACTGGGCCCGGTGCGTGGCCTTTCACCCGAAGACGGCGCCGCCACACTGACCGCCTTTACCGCACAGACTGTGGCCGATGCCATTTTGCGGATGGGACGGCCGGAACGCATTCTGGCGACCGGCGGCGGACGTAAAAATCCGGTCATGATGGCGGCGATTGCTGACCGGCTTGGCCAACCTGTGGAGCCGGCCGAAGCGGTCAACTGGAATGGCGATCTGATGGAGGCGCAAGCTTTTGCCTGGCTCGCTGTTCGTTCAGCCAAAGGCCTGCCGCTCAGCCTGCCATCGACGACCGGTGTGCCGGAGCCCATAACTGGTGGACGGCTGGCAAAAGCATCCTAGCGGCGTGGACGGACTGCCTTGCGTTCTTCCATGACGATGGGCAGGCGGCGGTCGAGATAAGATTCGATCCGCTTTTCCAGTTCCTCGAGATGGGTCGAGAACATGTGACCCGCCCCTTCGATTTCTTCGCGCTCGATCACAATGCCCTTCTGGACACGGACCTTGCTCATCATGCGCTCCATGTCGTCATAGGGCACGATCTTGTCCTCGGAGCCGTGCAGGATGATGCCGGACGCCGGGCAGGGGGCAAGGAAGTTGAAGTCATACATGTTGGTTGGCGGGGCCACCGAGATGAAACCTCCCACTTCCGGGCGGCGCATCAAAAGCTGCATCCCAACCCAGGCCCCGAAGGAATGTCCGGCAACCCAGCTGAAGGGCGCATTGCTATTATAGGCCTGAATCCAGTCGAGCACCGTTGCGGCGTCGGACAATTCGCCCAGACCTTGATCATAGCTTCCCTGGCTGCGGCCAACGCCGCGGAAATTGAACCGCAATGTCGCAAAGCCGCGCTTGCGGAAGATGTCATACATCATCACCGAGGTGAGGTTTTCCATATTGCCGCCGCCCATCGGGTGGGCGTGGCAAATCAGCGCAATCGGCGCATTGTCCGCTTCACCCGGAGCATAACGGCCTTCAAGGCGCCCTTCCGGGCCGGGGATAATGACGTCAGGCATGGCGTTTTCGCCTTTCTTTTTCAATTCCCATTCAGCTGGCGCGGTCTATCAACTGCAATCAGCCAGAAACTACATGTATGCGGGCGCACAAAAGTTGACTAAAACACTCGGAGTTCTACGTCCCGGAGCGTTATGGACCAGCCGCCCTGGCAAAGATGGCGCGTGATAACACATGCCGCCTTGTAAATGCGAGGGTTTTGGGGAGTGAAGACATGAAGTTAAGCACCAAAGGCCGCTACGCCGTCATGGCAATGGCCGATCTGGCCCGCAAAACCGTGCGTGGACCCGTGACTCTGGCCGACATCGCCTCGCGCCAGTCCATTTCGTTATCTTACCTCGAACAATTGTTTGCGCGCTTGCGCAAAGCTGAACTCGTGGACTCCGTCCGTGGACCCGGCGGGGGTTATTCCCTGGCCCGGCCGGCGGAGAATATCCGCGTCATCGACATCATGTCAGCTGTCGATGAGAGCGTCGATATCACGCGCTGCGAAGGTGAGGCCAAAGGCTGTATAGAGAATGGCCGCCGCTGTATCACCCATGATCTTTGGGATGAGTTGAGTCGTCATATCTACCTTTTCCTTGGGTCGATCACACTGGAAGATGTGATTGCCGGACGGGTGATGGGAGCTGCTCGCGGTGCGAATGAACGCACAACGGATACGCTGGCGGCGGAATAGGCAAAGGCAAAAGATAAAAATGGCAGTCTATCTCGATCATAATGCGACAACGCCAGTGCGGCCCGAGGCCCGTCAGGCTTTGCTGGACGCTATGGATCGGTGTGGAAATGCGTCAGCCGTACACACAATTGGACGCGGTGCGCGGGCCATTCTCGAAAATGCCCGCCTGTCGATTGCCAGATCTGTCTGCGCGCAGTCCAATGACATTATCTTTACCGCTGGCGGCACTGAAGCCGATAATCTCGCCATAGAAGGTGCAGTGCGGGGGGGGTGCGTGACCCGCATCATCCACACGATTAGCGAACATGAAGCTGTTGC
>PFFX01000047.1:0-2536 GCA_002783385.1 Rhodobacterales bacterium CG15_BIG_FIL_POST_REV_8_21_14_020_59_13
GAAGCACGCAAATCGTCACAAACACCCGTAAACCGCATTGATCAGCGTCACCGCGCGCGGATCACCGGCCAGATGAAAGCTGAGCTGGCAGGGCGTGTAGCTGCCGGAGAGATGGCGCACCGGATCGGCAAAGCCGCATGACCCGCCCATGCCGTAATGACCGATACTGGCGGTCTCCGGCCCGTAGAATCCGTTGGTCATATTGCGCATCACGCCCATGCCCAGTGATAGCTCAAAGGGCAGAACCCTGTCGGGCCCGCGCACCTGTTCGGCCATGAGTTCAGCAATTGTTTCCGGGGAAAGGAGCTGATCCTCGCCGAGCCGGCCCTCATTCGCATAAAGCCCCATCAGCGTGGCAATGGAGCGGGCATTGCCATGGCCATTGGCGGCGGGAAATTCCGCCTTGCGCCATTCCGTGGCGCCGCGGCGGCCGGGGCTGGACCAGGGTTTGAGGAAGGCGAGGTTTGTGCTGTCATTGATCTCGCCCAGATCGGGCGCTTTCGGCGGCAGGCGGTGCTCGGCCGTGCGCTTATGCTCGCTTTCCGGCGTGCCGATGAAAAAATCGATCCCGCGCGGGCCGGCCATCTCTTCCTTCAGGATATCTCCAATCGAGCGGCCATCAGTGCGCCGGGCAATGGCATCGGCGATGAAGCCATAGACGATCGGGCTGTAGCCGGAGCCCTGGCCCGGTGGCCAGAGCGGCGCCTGGGCGGCAATGCGCGCCTCGATGAAGTCGCGGTCAAACCAGCCTGCCGCCTCCATCGGTTCCGAAAGACCCGGAAGGCCCGCCTGGTGAGACAGGGCCTGTGCGATGGTGACATCGCCCTTGCCCGCCTGCGCGAAAGCCGGCCAGTGATCAGCGACGCGGTCCCTGAAGGCAAACTGACCCTGATCCTTCAGCCAGCCCATAACGAGGGCGGTGATCGCTTTTCCGGTCGAGAAGACCGGCACAATCGTGTCTCTGGCCCATTCGGACTCGCGCTTTTTGCTGGTCCATCCGCCCCACAGGTCGATGACGGGCTTGCCGTCCATCTCGATGGCGAAGGCCGCGCCGATTTCATCGCTGCCGTCCCATAGCCCGGCGAAGGCCTCGCGGACAGGTTCAAAGCCGGGGGCAGTTGTGCCACTGATTTCGGGTGTGCCGGTCATGGCGTGTTGCTAATCCCTTAGCGGGCGCAGATCAATCGTGGCGTCAGGGTGAATGGAGTGCTGGCGCGCGGAAATGTCCGGCAATTCAAACGCCTTCCAGTCGCGCGCCTTCAAGACGATATCAAGCGTATGGCGGACGGCGGTTTCAAAGGCTGTCCCCGGCGAGGTGCCCGTGACCAATTCCGCCACGAGTTCCGCGGTCAGGAGATCACCCGTGCCATTGGGCAGCGCCTCCAGCTCAGCATGGCACGCAAATGCGGCATGGCCGTTTGCATGATAGGCGGTGCCGAAGCGGCCCTCGAACCGCGCCGAAGTCATGAAGGTGACAGGCGCGAGTTGTCCGGCCGCCGCGATGAAATCTTCCGCCGTATTGATCTCCCGCCCGGCAAGCCAGCCCAGCTCGAACGCGTTCGGCGTGATGATGTCCGCCAGCGGCAGCAGAAGATCGCGAATCGCCACGGCAATGTCTTCAGCAATATAGAGCGCGCCGTCATCGCCGATGATCGGATCGACCACGATCAGCACACCAGGCGAGTCTTTGCGGATTTCCGCAATCGCCGCGGCGGCAGTCTCCACCTGCTTTACGCTGGCAAAATAGCCGGTCAGAACCGCATCAAACCGCCCGAACAGGCCGTGCGCGGCGACGCCTTCCAGCATCGAGCCGAATTGTTCTGCCGGCACCGCCCCGCCGCCCGGCGCGCCATGGCCGGGATGACGGCCCAGAAGCACGGTCGGGCAGAACGTGGTGTCGATGCCGCGCGCCTCGAAAGCCGACACGCTGACGCGCCCGCCCACGCGGCTGCCTGCAACAAGAGAAGAGAGAATCAGGACGTGCGGCATAACCCCATGTTATAGGCAGTTTCATGACTGACCAGAGGCCGATTCGACCAATCCGTTCCGCGCTTTTCGTTCCGGGCGTGCGCCCGCGCGCCATTGAAAAGGCCGCCGGGCTGGGCGCGGACATGCTGATCCTCGATCTGGAGGACGCCGCCGGACCGGACGAGAAAATCGCCGCGCGCGGCCGCGTCTCTGAGGCCCTGAAGCAATGGTCCGGCTGTGGCGTGATCCGCGCGGTGCGCGTCAATGCCATAGGCTCCGGCCTGGAGGGCGGGGATATTGCCGCCGCCCGGACGGCCGATGCGATCGTCCTGCCCAAGGTGGAAAGCGTGGCCGATCTGCAGGCCGCTCGCCTTCTGATACCGGACGGCCCGCCTCTGTGGGCGATGATCGAGACCCCGAAAGCCCTGTTTCACCTGCGCGAGATTGGCGAGACGGTATTGCAACTGGGGCTGGCCGGGCTGATCGCCGGGACCAATGATCTGGCCAAGGAGATGAAAACCACCGGCCGCGAGGCCCTGATCCCGCATCTCGCCGCGATTGTGGCGGC
>PFFX01000047.1:2551-4110 GCA_002783385.1 Rhodobacterales bacterium CG15_BIG_FIL_POST_REV_8_21_14_020_59_13
TCTTGTCCCGCTGGATGGCGTCTATAACGCTTATACAGATGAGGCCGGCTTCATGGCCGAGGCGCGCGCCGGAAAGGCGCTGGGCTTTGCCGGCAAGACACTGATCCACCCCTCTCAGGTTACCGGTGCCAATACTGTCTTCGGGCCGGACGAGGGCGAGATTGCCCGCGCCCGCCGTCTGGTGGCGGCTTTCGCCCTGCCGGAAAACGCAGGCAAGGGCGCCATTCCCTTTGAAGGCACAATGGCCGAGCGCCTGCATTTGGCCGATGCCGAAGCGATACTGGAACAGGTTGAGGAACAGGATGACACTTGAAATCTGGCACAATCCCCGCTGCACCAAATCCCGCGAAACCCTGGCGCTTCTCCGACAGAAAGGCCTCGAACCCGAAATCCGCGAATACCTGGACGATGTTCCGTCTGTGGATGAATTGAAATCCGTGCTCGGCAAGCTCGGTTTTGACTCGGTGCGCGCCTGGATGCGCACCGGGGAGGCGGATTACAGGGCGCTGGGTCTCAAGAATGTCGACGATGAGGAAAAGCTCATCGACGCCATGGCCGCGCACCCGAAACTGATCGAACGCCCGGTGGTGATCCATGGCGACCACGCCGCCCTTGGCCGCCCGCCGGAAAACGTGCTGGAGATTCTCTGACCCCCTCACCCTGACCGCTCATCGCTTCGCGATTTCGCGCGCTTCATGGGCGAATGCCCGAGGGTGAGGAGGCGAGCTCCCGCATCGCCCACTCAGCGGCTTCCGCGACCACCGGATCAGGATCGGAGCGCAGGGTTTCGACCAGCGGCAAAAGCGCCCTGTCATCCGAATTCCCCGCGGCGATCAGGCAGTTGCGGACAAAGCGGTTGCGGCCGATGCGCTTGACCGGCGAGCCGGAAAACAGGGTGCGGAAAGCCGTATCGTCCAGTTGGAGCAAACCGGCGAGCGGCGGGCGGTTGAGATCCGCGCGCGCGGCGAGTTTCGCCTCGCTTGCGGTGTTCGCAAACTTGTTCCACGGACAGACGGCGAGACAATCATCGCAGCCATAGATGCGGTTGCCCATGGGTTTGCGGAATTCCTCCGGGATCGGGCCGGCATGTTCGATGGTGAGATAGGAAATGCAGCGCCGCGCATCGAGCTGATAGGGGGCGGGAAAGGCGTCCGTCGGGCAGATATCCAGACAGGCGCGGCAGGAGCCGCAATGATCGGCTTCGGGCGTGTCCGGTTCCAGCTTTGCCGTGGTCAGCATGACGCCGAGAAAGAGCCATGAGCCATGTGTCCGGGAGACGAGATTGGTGTGCTTGCCCTGCCAGCCGAGACCGGCCTTTTCCGCCAGCGGCTTTTCCATCAGCGGGGCGGTATCGACAAAGACTTTCACCTCCGCGCCAGTCTGACTCGCGAATGTCTGCGCCAGCTGTTTCAGCCGGCCCTTCATCACGTCATGATAATCGCGGTGGCGGGCATAGACGGAAATATTGCCGGTGGAGGTGGTTTTGAGGTCTTCGAGCGGATCGGTCTCCGGCCCGTAATTCATGGCGACGATGAGGGCGGATTTCGCCTCCGGCCACA
>PFFX01000016.1 GCA_002783385.1 Rhodobacterales bacterium CG15_BIG_FIL_POST_REV_8_21_14_020_59_13
AGAGATGGCGAATAGATAGAGGATGCCGACATTGAGATCGGCAATCACCCAGCCCGGCGCGACCGGCACCACGGCCCAGCCGATGAAGGCGAGGACAAAGGTGATCAGCGGCGCGATCAGGAACAGCGTTCGGTCGGCACCGGCCGGCACCACGATTTCCTTGAATACGAATTTCAGGAAGTCGGCAAAGGATTGCAGAAGGCCGAATGCTCCGACCACGTTGGGGCCTTTGCGCATCTGGACGGAGGCCCAGACCTTGCGGTCCATCAACAGCAGGAAGGCCAGTGCAATCAGCAAAACCACCATGAAGGCCACAATCTGGCCGACAGCGGCCAGCGTTCCCCAAAGCGGACCCCATTGTTCGATGAAATGGCCCATCCGCTCTACTCCGCCGCTTGCGCGTGAGGCGCGGTTTTCAGTGCCGAACAGTCCGCCATGGTTTTAGAGGCCCGTGCGATTGCGTTCGTTAAATAGAAATCGGTGATGACCGAACGGAAAGGTCCGGTGCCCATATCGCCGGCTTCGCCGATGGAAGCCACATCAAATTCAGCAGCTGAAGCATGGCCCGGCGGGTGATCGATGCCGCCAAAGACCGGATGGTCGGCAATCAGTTTTATCCGCAATTCTTCCAGTGAATTATAAGGCAAGGTCTTGTTCAAACGCTCGGACAGGGCCCGGAAAATTGCCCAGTCCTCTTTGGCTTCGCCCTTCGGGAAGATGGCGCGCGCATTGATCTGCACCCGACCTTCCATATTGGCCCACATGCCCTTTTTCTCGGTATAGGCTGCGCCCGGCAGGATCAGATCGGCGCGATGTGCACCGCGATCACCGTGATGACCGATATAAATGACGAAGGCATCGCCGAAATCAGCCTCGATTTCATCTGCGCCCATCAAAACGACGGTGTCCATCTTGCCAGACTTTGCCGCGGCCTGGATGCCACCGACATCCTTGCCGTCCTTGCCCGGAACAAAGCCGAGATCAAGTGCGCCGACGCGCGCCGCCGCCGTATGCAGCACGTTGAAGCCGTTCCAGCCGTCCTTGACCGCGCCGACCTTGGCGGCGAGCTCTCCTGCGGCACGCAGCACCTGAGCGCCGTCTTTCCGGGCCAGTGCGCCCATGCCGACAATGATCATCGGCTTTTCCGCGTCTTTCAGCGTTTTGGAAAAGCCAGAGCGCTTGCCGGAAAAGCCCTTGAGGTCTTCCGGACCGGTGCCGACCTGTTCGAACGGATAGGTCAGATCACCGGTCTCGCCGATCACACCGACCGGCACGTCACGTTCCAGCCAGGCCCGGCGGATGCGGGCATTCAGGACCGGCGCTTCCAGACGCGGATCGGTGCCGACGAGCAGAATTGCATCGGCCTCGTCAATCCCGGCAATCGTCGAGTTGAAAAGCCAGCTTTCGCGCGGACCGTTTCCCAGAGGCGCGCCATCCTGACGGCCATCAATGGAGGTCACGCCAAGCGCGTCGAAGAGATCCTTGGCGGCTTTCAGTTCTTCGATGGAATTGAGGTCGCCGGAAATCACGCCGATCTTTTTCGCATTACCGGACAGTTTATCCACCGCCAGGCCGAGCGCTTCATCCCAGTTCACCGGGGCGAGCTTGCCGTCCTTGCGGGCAAAGGGCGCATCGAGGCGCTGGCGTTGCAGGCCATCCCAGACAAAGCGGGATTTATCGGAAAGCCATTCCTCATTAATCTCGTTATTGACGCGTGGCAGGATGCGCAGAACGCCAGGGCCGCGGCTGTCGACACGTATCCAGGCCCCCATCGCGTCCATGACGTCTATGGTTTCGGTCTTTTTCAATTCCCAAGGCCGCGCATTAAACGCATAGGGCTTGGATGTGAGCGCGCCGACCGGGCAGAGATCAATCACATTGCCCGACAATTCCGACTGGATATTGCTTTCCAGATAGGTCGTGATCTCGGCATCTTCGCCGCGATTTAGCATGCCGATTTCCGGCGAGCCCGCGACTTCGGTGACAAAGCGGACACAGCGTGTGCACTGGATGCAACGGGTCATGATGGTCTTGATCAAGGGACCCATATTCTTGTCTTCAACGGCGCGCTTGTTCTCGGTATAGCGCGTGCCGGAGCGGCCATAGGCCATGGCCTGATCCTGCAGGTCGCACTCACCGCCCTGATCACAGATCGGGCAATCGAGCGGGTGGTTGATCAATAGGAATTCCATCACGCCTTCGCGCGCCTTCTTTACCATGGGCGAGGCGGTGTTCATCGCCGGCGGTTCGCCATTCGGCCCGCCGCGCATGTCCGACACATTCATGGCGCAGGACGCGGCCGGTTTCGGCGCGCCGACCAGTTCGACCAGGCACATGCGGCAATTGCCCGCCACAGACAGGCGCTCATGATAGCAGAAACGCGGGATTTCCCTGCCCGCCGCCTCGGCTGCCTGCAGCAGCGTGTAATGGTTCGGGACGTCGATTTCTTCGCCGTCGATGATGATGGTGCGGAGATTGTCAGACATGTTGCTCCCCTACTCCGCGGCCATCTGTGACACCGCGACCGGCTTGCCGGCGCGATAGGTGTTGATGCGCTCTTCGATCTCGTGCCGGAAATGGCGGATCAGACCCTGGACCGGCCAGGCCGCAGCATCGCCGAGGGCGCAGATCGTGTGCCCTTCCACCTGGGTGGTTACGTCCAGAAGCTTGTCGATTTCATCGGTCGAGCTTTCACCGCGCGCCATGCGCTCCAGAACACGCCACATCCAGCCCGTACCTTCGCGGCACGGCGTGCACTGGCCGCAACTTTCATGCTTGTAGAAATAGGAGATGCGGGCAATCGCCTTGATAATGTCGGTGGACTTGTCCATCACGATGACCGCCGCCGTGCCAAGGCCGGACTTCACATCGCGCAGCGCATCGAAATCCATAAGGATGTCGGTGCAGGCATCAGCTGGAAGACACGGCACAGACGAGCCGCCCGGAATGACGGCTTTGAGATTGTCCCAACCGCCGCGCACGCCACCCGCATGGGTTTCTATCAGCGTTTTCAATGGTATGGACATGGCCTCTTCGATATTGCACGGCTTGTTCACATGGCCGGATATCGAGAACACCTTGGTGCCGGTATTGCCCTGGCGGCCAAAGCCCGCAAACCATTCCGCACCGCGCCGGATGATGGTCGGGGCGACGGCGATGGATTCCACATTGTTGACGGTGGTAGGGCAGCCATAAAGCCCGGCATTGGCCGGGAATGGCGGTTTTAAGCGTGGCTGGCCCTTCTTGCCTTCGAGGCTTTCGAGCAGCGCGGTTTCCTCGCCGCAGATATAGGCACCCGCGCCATGGTGGACATAACAGTCGAAATCCCAGCCATGGATGTTGTTCTTACCGATCAGCTTGGCGTCATACGCTTCCTTGATGGCTTTCTCGAGCGCGATCCGCTCGTCGACATATTCGCCACGAATATAGATGTAGCAGGCCTTGGCGCGCATCGCGAAGGAGGCGATGAGACAGCCTTCGATCAGGAGATGCGGATCGTTGCGCATGATCTCGCGATCCTTGCAGGTTCCCGGCTCGGATTCATCTGCATTGACGACCAGATAATGCGGGCGGGCGCCGACTTCCTTGGGCATGAAGGACCATTTGAGTCCGGTTGGGAAACCGGCCCCGCCGCGGCCGCGCAAACCCGACGCCTTGACCTGATCGACAATCCATTCCGGACCCAAATCGATCATGTCCTTGGTGGCATTCCACGCGCCGCGCTTCTTTGCTGCGTCCAGACCCGGATCTTCCCGGCCGAACAGGTTGAGGAAAATACGGTCCTTGTCTTCAAGAAGTTGAACCATGATCAGGCCTTTTCCTTCCTGGGGCTCGTATTTGGCAAATTTACCTTTTTCGCCAGCGATCCGTCATAAAGTGATCCATCCGTCAGGGCGGACGATCCACCTTCGGCTTCCGAACAGGAGCGGCCGATTTGCGAGCCAGGATTTGGTGTCTTCCCGGCAGCCAGATCATCAATGATCCGGCCCATGGTTTCAGCGGTCAGGTCTTCATA
>PFFX01000131.1:0-3099 GCA_002783385.1 Rhodobacterales bacterium CG15_BIG_FIL_POST_REV_8_21_14_020_59_13
ATTGTAATCCCGAGACCGTCTCGACCGATTACGACACCGCCGACCGTCTCTATTTCGAACCGCTGACCGCAGAAGACGTGCTGGAGCTGATCGAGACGGAGAGGCAATCCGGCGAGTTATTGGGTGTCGTGGTTCAGTATGGCGGACAGACGCCGCTGAAACTGGCCAGTGAGCTGCAGGAAGCGGGCATCCCCATTCTGGGAACATCGCCCGATGCCATTGACCTTGCGGAAGACCGTGAGCGCTTCAAGGCCCTGCTCAACGAGCTCGGCCTGAGACAACCGCCCAACGAAATAGCGCACTCCGAAGAAGAAGCGATGGCGGCGCTGGAAATTCTCGGCTTCCCGCTGGTGCTGCGCCCCTCCTATGTGCTGGGCGGCCGGGCCATGGAGATCGTGCGCGACCGGGAAGGCCTTGAGCGTTACTTGCGCGAAGCCGTCGTGGTTTCGGGAAAGACGCCGCTTTTGGTAGATCGCTATCTCGACAATGCTGACGAGGTGGATGTCGATGTCATTTGCGATGGCGAGGATGTCTTTGTCGCCGGTGTGATGGAGCACATCGAAGAGGCCGGTGTGCATTCGGGCGATTCTGCCTGTTCCCTGCCACCCTTCTCGCTGTCGAAAAAGATGATTGCCGAGCTCGAAGCCGAAGCCATTGCCATGGCCAGAGCCATCGGTGTGTGCGGGCTGATGAATGTGCAATTCGCGGTAAAAGACGGCACGATCTATGTGCTAGAGGTCAATCCGCGGGCCTCGCGGACTGTGCCTTTCGTGGCCAAGGCCATCGGAATTCCGATCGCCAAGATCGCGGCCAAGGTGATGGCCGGTGCCAAGCTGTCCAGTTTCGGCCTGAAACGCCCGGACCCCAAACATGTCTCCGTGAAGGAAGCCGTCATGCCGTTTGCGCGCTTCCCGGGTGTTGACCCGATCCTCGGGCCTGAAATGCGGTCTACGGGCGAGGTGATGGGAATCGACAAGACGTTTGAAAGCGCGTTTGCCAAATCCCAGCTGGCGGCAGGCGTAAACCTTCCGCGCACAGGTGCCGTCTTCATTTCGCTCAAGGAAAATGACAAACCGTTGATGATTGAAGCAACGCGGGCACTGTCCAAGCTCGGATTTGAGATCCTCGCGACCAAAGGCACGGCGAAAACCTTCGCCGAAGCCGGTATTGCCGTGCGCACCGTCAACAAGGTTTATGAGGGCCGGCCACATATTGTCGATGATATCAAGAACGGAAAAGTGCAATTGATCGTCAACACGACGGAGGGCCGGTTATCGCATAAAGACAGCTATTCCATCCGCCGGACCGCTCTGGAATTGAAGGTGCCCTGCTATACAACGGCCTCTGCCGCGATCGCCGCAGTGCGTTCTCTTGAGAAGATTGATGACGGCGCTCTTGAACCATACGCCTTGCAATCCTACTCTATTTGATCTCTCCTCCATGCAGATAAGAACTGCCAAGAATCAAACATGTCAAAAATTCCTATGACCGCCGACGGTTTCAAGGCCCTCGACGAAGAAATGAAGCAACTGAAAACGACTGAACGCCCTGCGGTCATTCAGGCGATTGCCGAAGCACGCGAGCATGGCGATCTCTCAGAGAATGCCGAATACCATGCGGCCAAGGACCGTCAGGGCTGGATTGAGGGCCGTCTGGCTGAGATCGAGGACAAGCTGGCGCGGGCGCAGGTTATCGACGTCTCGAAGCTGGATGGTGATACCATCAAGTTCGGTGCGACCGTGACCGTCATCGACGAGGATACGGAAGCCGAGGCGATCTATAAAATCGTTGGTGAAGATGAGGCCAGTGTCAAAGACGGCAAGATTTCCATCACCTCTCCCATTGCACGCTCCATGATCAACAAGGAAGTTGGCGATGTGATCGAGGTGAACGCACCGGGCGGTCTTAAATCTTATGAGATATTGAAAGTCGACTGGATCTAGGCCGGAACACGCTGAATCAGGAACGGCCGGGGTTTTCCCCGGCCGTTCCTGATTGACAGCCGCCTCTTGCCCCGCCCGACGGGATCGGTCAGATGGAGCCATGAAAGATGGTCCTGAAATCTGGGCAGTCGCCGATTCGCGCCGCGGCGTGGAAAATCAGGCTGTCGGCCTTGCCGAGGCACTGGCCAGGGCGTGTGGCGGGCAGGCACACCGGGCGCTGATCCGCGAGGATGGCTATGTGACGCTGCCGGATGCCGAAAATCCCGCCGTCTGGATCGGTTGTGGACGCCCGGCCATCCGGGTCGCGCGCAAGCACCGCAAGAGTTATCCGCACGCCCGTTTTGTCTATGTGCAGGACCCGCGCGGTCAGTACGATCTGTTTGACGCCATTGCCGCGCCTGAACATGACGGGCTGAATGTCAGCAATGCAATTGCCATGACCGGATCGCCCAACCGCCTGACACAGGAGCGGATCGACGCCGAGACCAAAAAGTTCTCCGATATACTGACAGCCCTGCCCGGCCCGCGGGCTGTGATGCTGATCGGTGGCCCGAACAAGCGCCTGAAAATGACGGCCATTGTTCAAGCCGCCATCCTGCAACGGGCAAAATGGCTGCTGGCGCAAGGCTACTCATTGATGGTCACGACATCGCGGCGGACACCTGCCGGACTTTCCCGGGATTTGGCCACGCTCGCAGAAAACGGGCGTTGCCACGTCTATACCGGTGAAGGTGAAAATCCATATTTTGCCTTCCTTGGCAATGCCGATCTGATCTTCGTGACCGAGGATTCCACCAATATGCTGGCCGAAGCGGCCTTTACCGGGCGGCCAGTCTATTCGCTGCCGCTCAGGGGCAATCCGGGCAAGTTCCGCCAGCTTCACGCCGGACTGGAAGCACGCGATGCGCTGCGTCCCTTCCTCGGGCGCCTTGATGACTGGACATATGCACCGCTTGACGAAACACGCCGGATTGCGACGCTGCTGGCCAGCCGATTCTTTCCAGATGGCCGGAATGCCAGCTGACGCCGAAGGATTGTTTCGCCTTCATCCGGACGCCATATACTTGGCACCGTACCAACTCCGAACAGGAATGCTTGAATGTCTGAACCCCGCCACAGCAAAGTCGTCATCATCGGTTCCGGTGCCGCCGGATAC
>PFFX01000131.1:3155-3221 GCA_002783385.1 Rhodobacterales bacterium CG15_BIG_FIL_POST_REV_8_21_14_020_59_13
ACAGCCCGGGGGCCAATTGACCATCACCACCGATGTCGAGAATTATCCCGGCTTTGCGGATGTCAT
>PFFX01000131.1:3295-7228 GCA_002783385.1 Rhodobacterales bacterium CG15_BIG_FIL_POST_REV_8_21_14_020_59_13
AAGGGCGATAGCGGTGCGGTCTATACCGCCGACAGTGTCATCATCGCCACCGGAGCCAGCGCAAAATGGCTGGGCCTGGAATCCGAACAGAAGTTCCAGGGCTTTGGCGTCTCTGCCTGTGCCACCTGTGACGGATTTTTCTATCGCGAAAAAGAGGTTTTTGTCATTGGCGGCGGCAATACCGCCGTGGAGGAGGCGCTGTTCCTGACCAATTTCGCGAGCAAGGTGACCCTGGTCCACCGGCGCGATGAATTGCGCGCCGAAAAAGTCATGCAGGAACGCCTGTTCAAACACCCGAAAATAGAGGTGATCTGGGACAGCGCGCTGGAAGAAATTACCGGAACCGATAATCCGCCCGGCGTCACCGGTGTACGTCTGAAGAATTTGAAAACCGGAGCGGTTTCCGAACATCCTGCCGATGGCGTCTTCATCGCGATTGGCCACGCGCCGGCAACGGAATTGTTCACCGGACAACTGGAAACCAAGACTGGCGGGTATCTTGTCACCCGGCCGGATTCCACGGCCACCTCCATCCCCGGCGTGTTCGCCGCAGGCGACGTCACTGATGATGTCTTCCGTCAGGCTGTTACGGCCGCGGGCATGGGATGCATGGCGGCACTGGAAGCCGAGCGCTTTATGGCAGGACAGGAATAAACTGGATTTGCCATTAAGTTGATTTAATTCGGATGCAACGAGCTGCTATGGCTATGTAGAGTAGCGTCATCTCACGTCTGGAATTCCGGGGATCAGTTATGTTTCAATTTTTTCGCGCTGGGTTTATCGCCGTTATCTGTTTTTTGGCACCGCTCGCCGGAGCGGCCCAGTCTTCAGACGAGGTGAGATTTGACATTTTCAATCCGTCCGTTGGCGAACATGGCCGTCAGCAAATTGACTATTCGGTCTGGTCAGACATGCTCAGCGACATCGTCCTGAATGTCGGCCTGTCTGACCGGCGGTCGGCGCGCGGCGATCCCGTTTTCACCGGCACACGCATCTATACCGGAAATGACAGCCGTTACCGCTATGAAAGTAACCGGATCATCCTCCACCTCTTCGAGGATTTTCACACCGATGCCATCTCCGCTTATCGCGCGGAGTTGGAACAACTGCCTGGCCAGCTGAATTTCAGCGCTCTGCATCCAAATGAACAACTGGCCTACTGGCTTAACCTCTACACGGTCGCGATCGTTGAACAGGTTGCGTTGAATTATCCGCGTCACGATCTCGACCGGATGGATGCCTACGGCACCCGTGAAGGCGTTTATGAAGCCGACATTCTGACCGTCAGGGGCGAAGCGCTCAGCCTCAACGATATCCAGTACAATATCGTGTACAGGTTCTGGGATGATCCGCTTGTCATTTATGGCTTTTTCAACGGCAGTGTCGGCAGTCCCCGTATCCGGCGCGACGCCTATGAAGGTGACACCGTCTGGCGCCAGCTGGAATCGAATGGCCGGGAATTTGTAAACGCATTGCGCGGAGTCGACAGCACACCCAACCGTCTTGATATTTCCGAGCACTACCGCATGGCGCGCCCGTACTTCTTTCCAGAATGGGAAAATCAGATCCGGGCGCATTTGCTGACCCTCGCCAATGACGAAGTCGCCGAACTGGTTGAGCGCGACATGCCGCTGCGGGCAAATGTCAATGAATGGGGCCTGGCCGATATGACCAATGGTTCAAGCCGGTGTGGCGGTGCGATCAGTCAGACAACGACCACTGTGGACGGTGCCCAGAGAGACGCCTCCTTCTGCAGTAATCTCCCTGACAACGCGCGCATCCTGTTGAACTTCGTTATCGAGCGCCGGATCCGGCAAATGCGGAACGGCTTGTCAGGCGATGTCTTTATTCGTGACCTTCCTGACCGGAGTGAGCAGATCGTCATTAATCTGGATGAGGATGAGGATGAGGAAACGGAAGCAGAGGAGGCCGACGAGGTCTCCAATTAATCAGGGCGCCTCTTTAACAGGTCAGCGGTCCTTCGGGGCCGCTTTTCTTTTTGGGGAGGTGTCAAGAGTGCCGATGCCCGCTAGACTGAATCCGGCATCAGGAGAATTTCATGGATCAGCGCAAAATTGACGGCTTTACAGTTTCCCCCATCGGTCTCGGCTGCATGGGCCTGTCTGCCTTTTATGGCCCGCCGACTGAGCAGGCCGAAGCCGTCAAACTGCTTCACGAAGCCATTGAGATGGGCGTCAATCACTTCGATACGGCCGAAATGTACGGCATGGGTGCCAATGAAAAGCTGTTGGGAGAAGCCTTTGCCGACCGCCGCGACAAGGTACGAATCGCTACAAAATTCGGGCCCAAATTCCTGTTCGACGAGAACGGCAAACCGACCGGCACGACGGTCGATGGCTCACCGGCCAATATGCGGCGCGCAGTCGAGAACTCGCTGACCTACCTCAAGACCGATGTCATTGATCTTTATTATCTTCACCGGGTCGATCCGAATGTACCGATTGAAGAAACCGTCGGGGCCATGGGTGAGTTGGTGGCAGAAGGCAAAGTCCGCGCCATAGGCCTTTCAGAGGCTTCTGCGGACACAATACGCCGGGCGCATGCGACGCATCCGATCGCGGCGGTGCAGAGCGAGTACTCCATTTTCTCGCGCGACATAGAGGCAGAGGTTCTACCAGCGCTCATAGAGATCGGTGCAACACTGGTCGCTTATTCCCCTCTGGGCCGTGGCCTGCTGACCGGAGCCATGACGCGGGACAACAAACCCGGTGGCGAAGGCGAATACCGGCAGGGTGCCATGCAGCCGCGATTTGCTGATGGCGCATACGAAAACAATCTGGCTTTGGTAGAGGAAGTGAAAGCCGTCGCTGCAGCCCATAATGCCGCGCCGGGTCAGATCGCCCTCGCCTGGGTGCTGGGGCGCTCTGACAATATCGTCACCATTCCCGGCACAACCAAGCTCGCCAATCTGAAATCCAATCTCGGCGCGGCATCCATCCGGATTTCGCCTGATCAACTGTCAAGGCTGGAGGGTCTGGCGGACGAAGTTCAGGGTGCCCGATACAACGAATCCGGCATGTCCGCGGTCAACCGCTAGGACCACTGAACACCATGGACTGGGACAAGCTGAAATCTTTCCATGCAGCCGCAGAAGCCGGCTCTCTGACTGCTGCGGCGGAGACTCTGGGCCTTTCCCAATCTGCGCTCAGCCGGCAGATCACTGCGCTTGAGGACCAGTTGGGGATCAAGTTATTTCATCGTCATGCCCGCGGTCTTCTACTGACCGAGCCGGGCAAGCTGCTCTATCGGGCAGCGCATGATATTTCGGCTAAAGTGGCTCTGGCGGAAGCCATGGTGGCGGATTCCAGAGACAAGCCCTCGGGCGATTTGCGCGTGACCGCACCAACCGCTCTTGGCGCGATCTGGTTGGCACCGCGTCTGGCCGACTTCAATACCGCCTATCCTGACATACGGATCCGGCTGATGCTGGATGATCATGAGCTGAATGTCGCCAATCTGGAAGCCGAATGTGCTATCCGGCCCTGGCCTTCGACTCAGAAGGATCTGATCCAGCGCAAATTGATGCAGGTACCACAGCACCTCTATGCCAGCCGCAGCTATCTGCAACGCCGAGGCACGCCCAATTCCCCCGAGGAGCTCGATGATCATGCCATCGTGCAATATGGCCCGCCATCACTCGCCCCGATCCCGAATCTGGACTGGGCGGCGAGGCTGGGCCGCGCTCCGGGTGCACCGCCACGCCCCGCCATCGTAGAGGCCAACACCATCAACGCTGTCATGAAATCGGCCGAAGCCGGGTTGGGTATTGCGAGCCTGCCTGATTATGTTGCCCGCGAGAATGATAAGCTGGTGCGGGTCTTGCCGGATCTGCAAGGTCCGGTGTTTGACGTTTACTTCGTCTATCCGGAAGAATTGCGCGGTTCCAACCGGATTATTGTCTTCCGGGACTTC
>PFFX01000115.1:0-11561 GCA_002783385.1 Rhodobacterales bacterium CG15_BIG_FIL_POST_REV_8_21_14_020_59_13
GCCCAGATCCGCTCCGGCCATTGCAGCCAGATTAACAGGTCCTGACCCCAGGGTCACAAAGGCTGTAGCAAAAGCGCCCCGGACTTGCTCCGGGGCGTTTTCTTTTCGGTAAATACCGCTAGCTTGACGCCATGATCAGATTTGCCCCCTGTCTGCTTTCCGCTTTGCTGCTCGCCGCGTGTTCATCGCTTGCCTCCCTGCCGGGGACGAGCGGGCTGGACCCGCGCTCGGAGCCTTTCATTCCAGCACAACCCTTTCCGGTGCCCGCCAATGTAGAGCGTCTGATCGGGCCGGAGGATTGTCAGGGCGCGCAGCTGGCCGCGCGCGAATTCGAGATGCCGGAGTATCCCGCCCGGGCCTGGTCAAGAGGCCTGCAGGGCTGGGTGGTGGTCCGCTTTCATGTCTATGATACCGGCCGCCCGCATCGTGTCCGCTCGGCGGAATCGGTGCCCGCCGGGCATTTTGACGCCGCCGCCATCCGCGCCGTGGAAGACTGGCGCTTCCGTGAATTGCCGGACGGACAGGCCTTGTCGAACTGCGTAGTGTTGTTCGAGTTTCGCAATGGCACGGTTCGCGTTAGATAGCGTCCATGTCAAATGATGATTTTACCCGGCTGCTGGATGAAATTCCGCTGCTTTACAAGGTCCGCGCTTTTGCCGATGGCCTGTCCGATGCCCGTCTGTTCATGCGTCTGGGCGATCCGCTGGACAAGCGCGAGCGCGATCTGACCCGCACCTATCTGGACGCGCTGGGCTTTCCCCATGCCGAACCGGGGCTGCTGACCAATTGGGAAGACGCTGCAAGCGCTGCCGAGGCTGTGGATTTCAATCCGGAAGGCTGGGAGGCCGAGGAAATGCTGCGCGCCGGGTTGATTTCCGAAGCCATCCTGCGGCTGGACGAGGACGGTATCCAGACTGTGCTGGAATATGTCGGACTGAAGGCCGGGGAAGCAGCGCAGGATGCGGTCGCCTATTCTGCCTCTTTGGGCGATATGCGTGACGAGGCGGTTCTGAACGCTGCGGCGGGATCAGTGGTGCAGGCCGCCAATGGCGCGGCGCTGGTGATCATGGCGGAAGCCGAGGATGATGATCCGCCACATCCCTTCCTCGCGCGCTGGCGGCTGTTTGTGCGCGGACGCTGGCCCATCGGACTGGCCGGGCTGACCTATAATATTCTCTGATTGGACGGACTTATGACGACGCTTTCGATTGCCAGCTGGAATGTGAACTCCGTACGCTTGCGTGCCGTGCCGCTGATTGCGCCGTTTGTGGCCTCTTGCCAGCCGGACGTGCTCTGTCTGCAGGAGATCAAGTGCCAGAGCCATGAATTTCCCGAAAAAGCCTTCCGCGAAATGGGATATGAGCATTTCCATGTGCGCGGCCAGAAAGGCATGCATGGCGTGGCCATTGCCTCGAAATATCCGCTGCAGGATCTCGGCGATGAAGCGATTTGCCCGCGCGAGGAAGCCCGGCATCAGCGCGTCGGCGTGAAGGGAATCGAGCTGCACAATTTCTATATTCCGGCGGGCGGAGACGAACCGGATATCGAGATCAATCCGCGTTTCGCCCACAAGATGGATTTCCTTGCCTGCACACGGGATTATTTCGCTGCGCGCGACACAAGGAATGAGAAAATCGTCATTCTCGGTGATTTCAACATCGCCCCGCGCGAGCATGATGTCTGGTCACACAAACAGCTTCTGAAAGTGGTCTCCCACACGCCGGGCGAGGTCGAGGCGCTGAACGCCATGCTGGCGGCGGGTGATTTCATTGATGTTGCCCGGGAAGTGATCCCTGAGCCGGAAAAAATCTACACCTGGTGGAGTTATCGCTCGAAGGATTACCGGGCCTCGAACCGGGGCCGACGACTGGATCATATCTGGGTGACCCCGCCGCTCAAGGAGGCCGCTCTGGCGCGCGGCCGGGACGGATTCCGTATCTACGAACCTGAACGCGCACGGGAAAAACCGTCCGACCATGTGCCGGTCATGCTGGATCTGTTGCTTTAGCTCTGCAACCTGTAGCCGCCGCTTTCGGTGATCAGAAGGCGTGAGCGGGCGGGGTCGGGCTCGATCTTCTGGCGCAGACGGTAGATATGGGTTTCCAGCGTGTGAGTGGTGACATTGGGGTTATAACCCCAGACCTCGTGCAACAGCTCCTCGCGCGAGACCGGCTTTCCGCCTGAGCGATAGAGATATTTTAGGATATTGGTTTCTTTTTCCGTCAGGCGGACCTTCTTTTCATCCGCCGTGAGCAGAAGCTTCATTGACGGTTTGAACTCGTAGGGTCCGATCTGGAAGACGGCATCCTCGCTCTGTTCGTGGCTGCGCAGATGGGCGCGCACGCGAGCCAGCAGAACAGAAAACTTGAACGGCTTGGTGACATAGTCATTGGCGCCGGATTCAAGGCCGAGAATCTGGTCGGCATCCGTGTCCTGGCCGGTCAGCATGATGACAGGGGCGGTAACGCCATTCTTGCGCATCAGGCGGCAGGCTTCACGGCCATCCATGTCCGGCAGGTCAACGTCGAGCAGGATGATGTCCACGCGCTCGTCACGGGCCGTCTTTATGCCCTTGGTCGCGGTGTCCGCATCCCGGACCTCGAATTCATCATGAAACCCGAATTGTTCAAGCAGGGTCTCGCGAAGATCATCGTCATCATCGACGCAAAGAATCGTTTTTTTCGCAGTCATTGTCTGATCATGCCATTTTTTGAACGGGAGGCAATTCCTGCCGGGCGGCTGAAATATCCCGGCAGGAATGACCGGCCTTGCGGTCAAGGTCAAGCACACAATGGCGTGTGCAACACGTCATCAGGATGTGAAAAATGGCCGCATTTTTGCATGGTTAACACCTGACATGCCGGGCCCAGAGCGGGCTGCGGCGTGACACCTCCGTGGTGGGGGAGGCGATCGGGACGCCGCGTCAAGTGCCTTTATACTTGTTGGCGTCCCGCGCCGACCACTGGACTTGTGCCTCAAATTCCGGAATGCCTGCCCGCATGACCCGCTTCATCGTTACGTCCAATGGCCAGTTTTCGGCCCCCGCAAGCGTCTGCCGCGCTGCGCTCGGCAAAACCGGAGTGAAACCGGAAGCGGACAAGACCGAAGGCGATGGCGCAACGCCGCTGGGGCGTTACACGCTTCGACGTGTGCTTTACCGTCCGGACCGGGGGGCTGCGCCGGAGACGGCCCTTCCGGTGCGCCCGATAAACCCCGATGATGGCTGGTGCGACGATCCGGCTGACCCGGCCTATAACCGGCCCGTTCGTCTGCCCTATCCGGCCTCGTGCGAGGAAATGACGCGTCAGGACGGGCTCTACGACATCGTTGTTGTGCTGTCCCATAATGATGATCCGCCCGTTGCGGGACGCGGCTCGGCAGTCTTCCTGCATTGCGCGAAGCCGGACTATCCGCCGACACGAGGCTGTTTGGCGCTGGCGCGCACGGATCTGGTAAAGATGCTGGCCGAGGCCAGGCCGGGCGATACGCTGGAGATCAGGCTGTAGGCCGCTCACCGAACAGTGCCGAACCGACGCGGACGCTGGTCGCGCCAAACTTCACAGCGGTTTCATAATCCCCGCTCATCCCCATGGAAAGCTTTTCGATGCCAGTGGCCGCGGCGAGATCTGCGAGCAGGGCGAAATGCGGTCCGGCGGGGTCTTCCACCGGCGGAATGCACATCAGGCCTTCGATACTGAACCCGAACTCATCGCGCATCTGTTTCAGGAAAGCCGGGAGCTCATGCGGGGCTATGCCGGCCTTCTGGTCTTCCTCTCCGGTATTGACCTGGACGTAGAGGCGAGGGTGCTTGTTCAGCTTTTCCATGGCTTTTTTCAGCGCCTTGGCGAGTTTGACCCGGTCGAGCGTCTCGATCACATCAAAGAGCGCAACCGCCTGTTCGGACTTGTTGGTCTGCAAAGGGCCAATGAGGCGTAATTCGAGGTCCGGAACATCCTCACGGCGGCCGGCCCAGCGCGTTTCGGCTTCCTGAACGCGGTTCTCCCCAAAAACGCGCTGACCGGTGGCGAGCGCTTCTGCGATGCGGTCATCCGGCTGTTTTTTCGAGACACCGGTCAGCGTTACAGCGGAAGCATCTCGGCCGGCTGCCTTTGCTGCGGCAGCGATCCGCTTCAGCACGTCATTCCGGCGGGCGGCAAATTCGTTTACAGATAGGGTCATGTCCTCCCGCACCTATTCCCAAGCGATGCTGCTGGCAAGGCTGGCCGCCAGATGGCCGGGCGTTCCGGGCCTGCTGCCACCGCTGATCGCATTGACCGATCCGGTACGTACGCCGGATGTGGGTGCATTTGCGCGGGACCTGCCGGAAGGGTGCGCGCTGATCTATCGGCATTTTGGCCGCCCGGAGCGGTTTGCCGAGGCTGGCATGCTGGCGCAAATTGCCCGGGAGAAGCGGTTGGTCCTTCTGATTGCCGCAGATCCGGATCTGGCTGATGCCTGTGATGCCGATGGCGTTCACTGGCCGGTCAGACTGGCGGGGCGGGCGCGAAAATGGCGGCGGAACCGGGCCGGTCTGGTCCTGACGATGTCGGCCCATAACCGCCGCGAGCTGGCGATGGCAAAAAAGGCAGGCGCTGATGCGGCCCTGTTATCGCCGGTGTTTGCCACGCGCAGCCATGAAGGCCTGCGTCCACTCGGTGCGATCCGGGCAAGCGCGCAGGCTTGCTCCTGCACACTGCCGGTTTATGCGCTGGGCGGCATAACGGCAGACACGGCAAAGCGTCTGTCTGAATCGGGATTTTCGGGATTGGCGGCGATTGAAGGTCTGAAACGCTAGAAACGCCAGCCGGTTTCAAACTTCACTTCCGGTGCGCGCTGATCGATTTGCGGTCCCGAAACAAGATTGTCCGGATTGGAGAAACGGATCGATCCGCCAAAACGGAAACGTTCGTTGAGATCGACATAAACACCGGCATCAATGGAATCGAATTCGCGGCGTTGATCGTCATTACGGTCAAAACCAAGGGTAAAGCCCCAGCCGTCGCCGGAAGCAAATTCAACCTGATTGTCAGGAAAGTCGAGATTGACGCCAGGCGATACATTCGAATCCAGGGTGTAGGTTTCATACCAAGCCTGAGCGTCGACATCACTGGAGGCGCTGACTGCATCCTGGAACGCAAAAACGCCCGGCGCGGAGGCAACAAACCCCGCGACCGCGGTTGCGATCATCCATGTTTTTAACACCTGGCTCATGCCAAAGCCCCTCATTGCCCTGTCAATATAGCCATTCTCGCGCAAAACGCGAAGGGCTGAATCTCAGAGTTACAATGTTTTAAGGCGCATCTCTGTTCCGGTCAGTTCCGGAAAGTCAGCTCCAGAAACGCTCCTGATCCATTTTCATTATTATTTACAATACCCTGCGCAGATAGCGTTACGAATTCACGATCCGTTGAGTGTAATCCAAAGGTCACAGTGTGATGGTCTCCGACAAGCCGCGAGAGGGTCAGTTGCACCGCGCTTTCCGATTCCCGCAGATAATCATCCTCGGATGTGGCGGCTTCCGCACCGAAACTCCACGCTCCCACATCATAGCGCGCTGCGGCCGCAAAGGCCTGATAGCTGCCGCCTGATACCGCATTGTCGGCCCAGAGGCTCGAGACACCGAGGGATAGCCCGTTCCGCGACCAGCGCAATTGCGCACCAAGGGCAGAATAGTTATCGGTAAACTCAGCCGAAAGCGGCGCGCCGGTGACCCCATTCAGGGCTGCTTCAATCTGGCCGGCACCGGCAAAGGTGTGGTCGAAACTCACCCCCGCTTCGAAGACGTTTTCAAGGCTGGACGCGCCCGCCCCGCCCGGGATGGCATCGGACAGACAGATATCGACCCCGCAAAACCGGGCTTGCGGCGCAAAGGAGGCCGAGACTCTGAAACCGGCAATACGGGGCGTGGAATAGATGAGCGAGGGACCAAATCCGGCGCCGGTGTTGGCGGTGCGCGTCACGACCTGACGGCCCAGGCCCAAAGGGCCACCATCCACACGGACATAGGCGGAACCGGTTGGCAGATTGATGGCCTCAACCTGCGCAGCACCTGGTGTCAGACCCAAACGCCACGCCCCCCAGCCGGCTTTCAGGAAAATATTGAGCCGTTCTGCCGCAAACGCCGTGCGACCGGTCTGCGCGCGGACGCCGCGATAGCGGCCGGTTGCCAGAGACCGCTGCGACGTGGTCAGGACCGGACCAGCGGTATTGGCAAACCCTTCGCGCGGGACATCGCTCTGGGCATGAAGGCCGAGCTCCAGTCCCCAGCGCCAGCCATTCTCTGAAATGGCCTCCCATTCGAAGCGTGTATCGAGATCGGCGAGACTATTGCCGCCATATTTTCCGCCGGCGAAAACCAGTGCCGCATCAGCGCGCAAACGAAAATCAACCGCTGCGAAACGATCCCTTCCTTCATTCAAGTTCTGGAAAGATTGCGCCGGCGCGGCCGCGAGAACTGCAGAAAGCGCGGAGAAAATTATCGCGCTCAAATACTGCGTCATTGTGCCTCTCGCGGCCCCGCCGGTCGGCCCCGTCCCCCCGGACGAGACGCCAATCCACACTGCCTTTACCGGTATCGTCAAGCGGACGGCGCGGCAAATATGGCAGGAAAAAGGCAGATGTGGCGCGAAAGCCACGATGCCGGATTTCTAATCCGCGATGAATCAGGTGTCGCCGATGGCTGGCCATGCGCGTTCCGCATGGTATAGAAAACGTCGCCGTCGGGCCAACGGGCCTGATTTGCCACACTGTTTCTCATGGAGACCGAGAGATGACGTTCAGCCGCTCCCTAACCTTGCCGGTTCTTGCGCTTTCCATGCTTGCGCTTGCGGCCTGTTCCTCCTCTCGCGGCGGCCATTCAGAAGGCGGCCGAAGCGGTGGTCTGCGTCTGCCCGGCTTTTCGAATGAAGTTAGCGACCAGCGTCCGGCGGGGATCGGCGTCAACAGCTTTCTGTGGCGCGCCAGCCTTGATACGATCAGCTTCATGCCTCTGGATCAGGTGGATCCGTTCGGCGGTGTGATCATCACCGACTGGTATGCGAATCCGGAATTGCCGAGCGAGCGTTTCCAGGTGACGGTCTATATCCTCGACACGCGGCTGCGCGGGGATGCGCTATCGGTGCGGGTCTTCCGTCAGGAACGCAATGAAGCTGGCGAATGGATTGATGCCTCAGTCACACCGCAAACAGCGATCGACATTGAAAATGCGATCCTAACACGGGCGCGGCAATTGCGCATCTCCACGCTCGATAACTAACCTTTTCGCCCGCAGGGTAAGCGGGTTCAGGATACTTCCATGAGCCGATACAATCCCAGAGAGGCCGAGCCGAAATGGCAAAGCGTCTGGGCCGATCAGGGCGTGGACCGCGCCGCGCGTGAAGCGACTGATCGCCCGAAATACTATGTCCTTGAAATGTTTCCCTATCCGTCAGGGAAAATCCATGTCGGTCATTCGCGCAATTATGCGATGGGTGACGTTGTGGCACGCTATAAACGCGCAAAAGGGTTTGATGTCCTGCATCCAATGGGTTGGGATGCGTTCGGGCTGCCGGCTGAAAACGCTGCACGTGAGCGCAATGTCCATCCGCGTGACTGGACGCTGAAGAATATCGAAGTGATGCGCGGCCAGCTCAAACGGCTGGGACTGGCGCTGGACTGGGATCGTGAAATCGCAACCTGTGAGCCGGAATATTACAAGCATCAGCAGGCGATTTTTCTGAAATTCCTCGAAAAAGGCCTGGTCGAGCGCCGCAAGGCAAAAGTCAATTGGGACCCGGTCGACAATACCGTTCTGGCCAATGAACAGGTGATTGACGGCAAGGGTTGGCGCTCGGGCGCACCGGTGGTGCAGCGCGAGCTGGATCAGTGGTTCCTGAAAATCACCGATTATGCCGACAGCCTGCTCGACGGGCTGGATCAGCTTGACCGCTGGCCGGAAAAAGTGCGGCTGATGCAGGCCAACTGGATTGGCCGCTCGCGCGGAGCGCATATTACTTTCCCCTTTGCCGATCCGCTGGACAAGGCGCGCTTTGGCTGTGAGGGCATTAAAGTCTTCACCACACGGCCAGACACGCTGTTCGGGGCAAGCTTTCTGGCGCTGGCCTCTGATCATGCCATCACTGCGGCGCTGGCCGATGATGATCCGATGATCGGGAAATTTGCCCGCGATTGCGCTGCCTCCGGCACCACGGCGGAAGAGATCGAGAAAGCCCCGAAAAAGGGTATTGATCTGGACCTGAAAGTCCTGCACCCGTTCGACGATAGCTGGGAAATTCCGGTCTGGTCAGCCAATTTCGTGCTATCGACCTATGGGACGGGCGCGGTTTTCGGCTCCCCGGCAGGCGACCAGCGCGATCTTGATTTTGCGCGCAAATACGATCTGCCGGTGACGCCGGTCGTGCTGCCACCGGGTGCCGATGCGGCCACCCACCGCATCGACGATGAGGCCTGGACCGGACCCGGCACGATCTATAATTCGCGCTTTCTCGACGGGCTGCCGACGGAAGCGGCGATTGAACGCGCTATTCAGGAACTAGAAAAGCGCAAGCTCGGCAATGGGGCCACCAATTACCGGCTGCGCGACTGGCTGGTCTCGCGGCAGCGCTATTGGGGCTGCCCGATCCCGGTCATCCATTGCGGAGGCTGCGGCGCGGTGCCGGTTCCGGCAGACCAGCTGCCGGTGGAATTGCCGCGCGATGTCACTTTTGACACGCCGGGCAATCCGCTCGACCGGCATGAGGGATGGCGCAATGTCGATTGCCCCCAATGCGGCAAACCGGCGAAACGCGAAACCGATACGCTGGATACTTTTGTCTGCTCGTCCTGGTATTTCCTGCGCTTTGCCTCGCCCTGGCCGGAAGACAAGCCGTTTGATGCGGACGAAGCCCAGCGCTGGATGCCGGTCGATCAGTATGTCGGCGGTATCGAACATGCCATTCTGCACCTTCTGTATGCGCGCTTCTTTACCCGGGCGCTGCACGATTGCGGGCTGATTGATCTGCCCTCCGGCGAGCCCTTTGCCGGCCTGTTCACGCAAGGCATGGTCACGCACGAAACCTACAAGTCGGAAAGCGGCAAATGGCTGGCCCCGACGGATGTCGAAGAGCGCGATGGCAAGCGGGTCGAGATGGAAACCGGGCGTCCGGTCACGGTCGGCGCCATCGAGAAAATGTCCAAGTCGAAAAAGAATGTCGTCGATCTGGATGATTTTATCGACACCTATGGCGCGGATGCAGCGCGCTGGTTTGTGTTGTCGGACTCCCCCCCCGAGCGCGATGTGGAATACACGGATGGCGGTGTTGATGGCGTCTGGCGGTTTGTGCAGCGCCTGTGGAGCGTGGTAGACGGATTTGAGGGCGCGCCCGGCAGCGATATGAACGGGGTCAGCCCCGAGGGTCTGGAGCTGCGCAAGACTGCCCATCGCACCGTCCGGGACGTCACCGAGGCGATTGAAGGCTTCCGGTTCAATTCGGCAGTGGCGAAAGTCCATGACCTCGTCAATGCGCTGCGCAAATTCCTGCCTGCCCACGACGCTGACAAGGCCGCTCAGGGCGAAGCACTGTTGCTTCTGACGCAGCTTATCTCGCCCTTCATGCCGCATATGGCCGAAGCGTGCTGGGAACGCTTGGGGCAGGACGGAATCGTTGCGGCCGCCCCATGGCCAGAGGCCGATGCGGCCTTGCTGATCGATAATACGGTCACCCTGCCGGTGCAGGTCAATGGCAAACGCCGCGGCGAAATCGAATTGCCCAAAGGCACGGACAAGGACACCACTGAAAAAGCCGCGCTCGCCGAGCCGGGGGTGGCGCGTTCGCTGGAAGGGCTTAATGTGCGCAAAGTGATCGTGGTCCCCGGCCGGATCGTCAACATAGTGGCGGGCTAGATATGAAACGCAACGTACTCTTTGCCCTTATGGCAATTGCAATGACGGGTCTTTCGGCTTGCGCTTTCCAACCGCTGCATGGATCACAACAACAGATCCGCGCAATGGACGGTATCACGGTGTTGGTCGACGGGCAGTCCCGCATCGACCAGATGCTGGACGAAGCGCTGAATGACCGCTTCGGGACGCCCTCAGGCGGGCGTTACCGGCTGGCGGCGGTGACCCGTGTCTCAGTCCTGCGCATGGGCGTCGGCGCGGATGATGTGGCGACGCGCTCGGCGATCTCCCTGACAGTTAATTTCAGCCTGATTGATGCCGGGTCCGGCTTGCCGGTGCTGACCGAAACCGTCCGCTCTGAAGCCACGGTCGATATTCCCCGGCAACCCTATGCCGCGGTCAGCGCCCGCCGCGATGCCGAAGAGCGCGCTGCAAGCGAAGCGGCCGACCGGATTGCCCTGCGCGTGGCGCGGTATATCAACCGCGGCGGCCAGTGAAGGCGACAGCCCGCGATGTGAATACACGGCTGGCGCAGCCGGATCGTGAGCTGACGGCCTGGCTGATCTATGGCCCGGACCGGGGTCTGGTGCGCGAACGTGCCAATGCGCTGGTCAAGGCATTGGTGGAGGATCCCGATGATCCCTTCAATGTCACCAAACTTACCGATGAGGACCTGAAAGCCGATCCGGCGGTGCTGGCGGACAATATGGCCGCGCTGTCGATGCTGGGCGGGGACCGTCTGGTCCGGGTGCAGATTTCCAGCGAGGCGGGCGGCGCACCGATTGCCGATTTCCTGAAAGATTTCGAGGCCGGAAGGGCTCCGGCTGAAGCTTGGCTGGTGGTCGAGGCCGGCGATCTCAAACCGGCCGGCAAATTGCGCAAGACGTTCGAGCCCGCCAAAAAAGCCCTCGCCGCGCCCTGCTATGCCGAGACCGGCCGCGATCTTGCCAGCTTTACCGATGAGGCGCTGGGCGCGGAAGGTCTGACGCTGGAAGCAGCTGCCCGCGCCCGTTTCCTGCCGCTGATCGAGGGGGATCGCGGTGTGGCGCGGTCGGAAATCGACAAGCTCATCCTCTATAAGGGCCCGAAGGATATCCGTAGCCCCGGTGAAGACACTATCACCCTCGCTGATATCGAAGCCTGCGCCGCCGCAGGCGGGGAGGCCGCACTCGACCGCGTGGTCGAAACCGCCATGTCCGGACGCGTCAGGGAAGCCGATGCCAGCCTGGCACGCGCTCTGGCCGGCGGCGCAAGCGGTGTCGGCCTTGTGCGCACGATCCAGCGGCGGATTGATCTGCTGTCGGAGATGAAGGCGGGGGGTGCCGATGCGGCCCTGCGGCTGGGCGCGCCACGTTTTGGCCCGGCGGCAGATGCGTTCAAGCAGCAGGCGGCGCTGTGGTCCGACCGGGCGCTCGATCAGGCCCGGCAGGCCGCCTTCGAGGCCGAGCGCCAGATGAAGCGCGCCGGAGCCGCTCCGGCCGAGCTTCTGGGCGGGGATCTGCTCCTGAAACTGGCCCTGCGCGCCGAAGCGATGTCAGCACGGCGTTAGACACGATTGCGCGCCCGCTTCCATTAGGTTATTCCACGGCGCGAAACGCACCCATAGCTCAGCTGGATAGAGCGCTGCCCTCCGAAGGCAGAGGTCAGAGGTTCGAATCCTCTTGGGTGCGCCATCTATTTATCT
>PFFX01000115.1:11610-16964 GCA_002783385.1 Rhodobacterales bacterium CG15_BIG_FIL_POST_REV_8_21_14_020_59_13
GGCGCGCCGTCGCGCTTGCGAACCCTGACGGGTTCGGAGTGTCGAGAGCTTCGGCCGGGCAAGCCATGTACAAGAGCTAAGGCGGGCTGATCCGTTTTCCTCGCTAAAGCTGCGGGCGCGAGGTCGCGCTTGCGAACCCTGATGGGTTCGGGGTTCTGCGCGCCCATTTGCAGGCAGGGCAAAACGATGATCGCCACTCTCTGAGTGACGGCAAGTTTACCACGCAGGCCATTCACCCGGCGGCGCGATTCGTCTATGCTGTTGCAAAAGCGAGGAAGGGTGCGGCATGATCCGGCTGATGACAATGATACTGGCAAGCGCAAGTCTGGTGGCGTGTTCCGGCGAAATCGACTTCACCGAAGCGGGTGATATCATCACCATTCATGGCGAGATCGTCACAGTGGACCGCGGGCCGATGAACCCCGATCTGGAACCGCTCTTCCGCGCTTATGACATTGACTTCGAATTTGCCTGCGTCATGCCCTTCGCCAGCCTGGCAGACATGACGCAGCAGACGGTTCGCGTTGCCTATCCCAATGGCGGAGAGACCCATAGCTTTTCGGGTCCTTTGCTGCGGGATGTGATGGCGGTGGCCATTCCTGAGGGCGACACGCTGATCGTCACCGCGCTCGATGGTTATCAGCGCGAGATCGAGCTTTCCCGTATCCATGATCACGACGTCATCCTTGCCATACGCATGGATGGCGATGCGTTGAATCTTGGCGGCTTCGGCCCGACCATGATCGTCTGGCCACGCGAGAGCGATGACGCGCTGGCCGGTATGGATGACAGCGACTGGGTGTGGGGCGTTTTCTCGATCGAGGTGCGCTAGCCCCGGCACAGGCCGGACTCTTCATCTGTTACATTGCTGACATGTTTTTCCGGATTTCCGGAAAAACCCGTTGCGTCATGATCAGACCTTCCTAATCTGCCGGCCAGGTAATTCTTGGGGAGAGATATGGACGCTGAAGCCGCAACAATCGGCCAAACCGTTTCCGAGCTTGTCGGGGTGGTGAACGGGTTCGTCTGGGGGCCGCCCATGCTGGTCCTGCTATTGGGGACCGGCCTGTATCTGACGGTCTTCCTGAAATTCATGCCACTGCGGAAAATCGGCTTCGCCTTTGGCGAGCTGATGAAGGGCCGCAAATCACATGGCGAAGGCGATGTCACACCGTTCGGTGCGCTGATGACCGCCCTGTCCTCCACCATCGGCACAGGGAATATTGCCGGGGTCGCGGTGGCGATTGCGATTGGCGGTCCGGGCGCGTTGTTCTGGATGTGGATGACGGCGCTGGTCGGCATGGCCACAAAATTCGCCGAAGGCGTGCTCGCCGTGAAATTCCGCGAGGTCGATGCCGATGGCCGCCGGGTGGGCGGTCCAATGTATTATATCAAGAACGGCATGGGCAAGAAATGGATCTGGCTCGGCGGAGTGTTTGCCTTCTTCGGCGTCATGGCCGGGCTGGGCACGGGCAACGCCATCCAGACAGCGGAAGTCGTGCGTACGGTCAATGACACTTATGGCGTGGAATATGCGGTGACCGGTGGAATCATCGCCGTTCTGGCGGGGGCGGTCATCTTGGGTGGCATCAAGCGCATTGCCACAGTGGCGAGTGCGCTCGTGCCGTCCATGGCAGGGCTCTATATCATGGTTGGCCTTGTGGTTGTCGGCATGAATGTGGACGCCATACCGGCGGCACTGGGCGGCATTTTCTCCAACGCCTTCGGATTTGATGCCGCTGCGGGCGGTTTCTCCGGTGCGTTGCTGATGATGGCCATGCAGCGCGGCGTGGCCCGCGGTATTTTCTCGAACGAGGCCGGGCAGGGTTCCGCTCCGATCGCACACGCTGCGGCACAGAATGACAGCCCGGTTGATCAGGGCATTATCGCCATGCTGGGCACGTTCATCGACACCATTCTGGTGTGTTCGATCACCGGTCTGGCGATTCTGACCTCCGGAGTCATTCCACCGGAATGCAATGCCGGCCTGATCGCGATCAGCGGTGACCTGCCACAGATCTGCGAGACCGGAGCCCGGATCACAGCGTCGGCATTCGGCGCGAACCTGCCCTATGGAGACCAGTTCGTCACGATTGCGCTGGCGCTGTTTGCCTTCACCACCATTCTGGGCTGGTCCTATTATGGCGAGCGCTGTGCGGAATACCTGCTCGGCGTCAAGATCGTCCTGCCTTTCCGGCTGGCGTGGATCCTCATGATCCTGGCGGCGACCGGCCTGCTCTATGCCGGTGATAACATCACCGCTCTGATGAATACGGTGTGGCTGACCACAGACACGCTGACAGGCCTGATGGCAGCACCGAACCTCATCGCTCTGCTGGTCCTGTCCCCGCTGATCTTCAAGATGACGCGGGAATATTTTGCCAAGCTGGATGCCGGTGAAGGCAAGGAAGCTGCAGCCCTGGCGGCGATCAATGTCGATGTGAAGGATGCAGGCGACGGCCCGCCCCGGACCTGATCTGCACATGATGCGACCGGAGAAGGCCCCGTCATCCGGCGGGGCCTTTTTCTATGCCGCCTCCAGCGCTGCCAGCGCAGCTTCGACATGGGCGTTGAACTGGCCCCAGCGTTTATAAGCCAGAGCGTCTTCGGACGCGGCGCGCCAGCTGGCAGCAAAGGCGGCGCGGTCGGTGGGATCGGCGAGCGCCTCGCGGATCGGGTCGAGACAGATGCGGATGCAGAAAAGGATGGCATTGCAGGCGTCGAGCCGGACCAGCGTCTGGCGCTCGACGCGCAGGGCCAGCTGGTTGATGGCCTCGCTGACCGCTGTTGTCTTCAATTGCTCGCGCATGGCCGAGCCATGAGGCCAGTGGCGCTCCAGGCCCAGTTGCACCGTCCAGTTAAAGCGCTCGAAGACCTCGCCTGAAGGCATGCGGTCAAAGACGCGGGAGATTTTCCCGGCCAGGCCAGGCGCACCATCGGGCACGGGGGCGTGCAGCTGGTGCAACTCGCGATTGAAGCTGTCATCCAGCGAAAAGAAGGTGGGCTGGGTCAAAAGCAGGCTGGTGGCGGTCCAGCCATCTCCGGTGTTTTCCATCACCACGAGATCGTCCGAGACCAGACGGCCCGCCGCGATCAGGGCCGGTTCGGGGCGGGGCGAGCGGGTCTTGCCGGTCGCTGTCTCTATACGCGCGAGTGCTTCGTCCTCGGCAGAGGCTGCCGAGGGCAGGGCGCGGTAATAGCGCTCCGGAGCCTGGTCCAGTCTTTGGCCCTTGAGCTCCAACCAGTGGGTTTCCGGATCCGGTGTCAGCCATTGCGAAGGGTCTATGCGTTTGAGGCCGACCTGAAAACGCGGCGGACCGTCATAAAAGGGCTTGTAGGGCGGACGCATCAGGGCTTGCGCAGCCCTGTCAGGGCGATGAGCACCAGGGCCAGCGCGATGCCGGCCGCGTCCGCGACGACATCGGCTAAGGACATGGTGCGCTGCAGGACCGGCGAGCCCTGGATCAGTTCGATCAGCAGGCCATGGGTGAGCATGGCCAGCGAAATGAACCAGAGCGGCAATCCCCGCCAGCCGAAAGCGGCCAGAAGGGTCAGTACCAGAAACGCAGCGGCATGTTCAATCTTGTCGGTGCCCAGAAGGCGGGGCGGGGCGGCCGGGCCGGGCAGCAGCGCCAGAATCGTGATCGCTGTAAAAGCCAGCCAGAACATGCCCTTGGCGGCTTGCCGCAGGGCAAGGCTCTTTCTAGGGTCCGTGCCGGAAGAAAACGGGTGAAATGTCATGCTGGCCACTGTCCTTGATATCGAGACCTTGTCAAAGCCCCGCTTTGACTGGACCGCAGACGAGGCGGGCTTGATATACCGGGCACCGTTTAACGATTTGCTGTTTACCGCGCAAAGCGTTCACCGGCGTCATCACGCCGCCAATGCCGTGCAGAAATCACAGCTTCTGTCGATCAAGACCGGCGGCTGTGCCGAGGATTGCGGTTATTGCAGCCAGTCGGCTTTTCACCAGACGGGGCTGAAAGCCTCAAAGCTGATGCCGGTGGACGAGGTCCTGTCCGCGGCTCGCAAGGCGAAAGCCGGCGGGGCGACACGGTTCTGCATGGGCGCGGCCTGGCGCTCGCTGAAAGACCGCGATGTCGAGGCGGTGTGCGAGATGATTGAAGGGGTCAAGGCAGAAGGCCTCGAGACCTGCGTCACGCTCGGCATGCTGGAGGCGGAACAGGCAAGGCGGCTGAAAGCGGCGGGTCTGGATTATTACAATCACAATCTGGATACGAGCCGGGCGTATTACGGCACGGTGATCACGACGCGCACCTATGAGGACCGGCTGGAAACGCTGGGCCGGGTGCGCGAGGCCGGCCTCCAAATCTGCTGTGGCGGGATTATCGGGATGGGCGAAAGCGAAGCTGACCGGATCGGCCTGCTGGTCGAGCTCGCCTCACTGGACCCACATCCCGAAAGCGTGCCGGTCAATCATCTGGTCGCGGTCGAGGGCACGCTTCTTGGCCATGCCAGACCGCTTGACGGATTTGAGTTTGTGCGGGCGATTGCCGCCGCGCGGCTGATGATGCCGCGCTCTGTGGTGCGCCTCTCGGCGGGCCGGGAAGGCATGAGCCGCGAATTACAGGCGCTGTGCTTCCTCGCAGGGGCGAATTCGATCTTTGTGGGCGAGGAATTGCTGACCACGCCAAATCCGGACCTGGAAGCGGATGGCGCATTGTTCAGCGATCTTGGCCTGCAGCCGATGGCGGCCCCGTCATCGCCTGCGGAACGGGCGGCGGAGTAGGGCCGGCGTGCTTCGAGGCTTTCCTTGCGGAAAGCGCCTCAGCATGAGGTAGGTTGCTATCCCGATTGAATATTCACCTCATCCTGAGGTGCGACCCCGGACATGATCCGGGGGAGCCTCGAAGGAGAGGTGGCGAACGCCTAATCCAGCCCGGCCAGGTCGCGCAGATAATCCCAGGTGAACAGGCCGGAATCATGGCCGTCATCAAAGACGATCTGGACGGCATAGCGGCCGACCGGATGGGCGGCGGTAACGCCGACATTTTCCTTGCCGGTGATGGTCTTTTTCTGACCCGCGCCATGCCCCTGAACCTCGGCGCTGGGCGATTGCGTGCGCAGGCGCTCATAGCTGACCTCGCCGGTGCGGCCGTCATCGAAGGTGAGGGTCAGGACTTTGCGGGCTTTTGAGAATTCCAGCCTTGTGGGCCAGGCCCGGCTCATTTCGCTTCCGCGTCGCTGAGCTCGCGGGCTTCTTCCGCCAGCATGATCGGCACGCCCTCGCGCACCGGATAGGCCAGACGTGCCTTTTTCGAGATCAGCTCGCCCGCTGCGCGGTCATAGTGCAAGGGGCCGCGCGTGACCGGGCAGACCAGCACTTCCAGCAG
>PFFX01000115.1:16984-18907 GCA_002783385.1 Rhodobacterales bacterium CG15_BIG_FIL_POST_REV_8_21_14_020_59_13
GCGGATTTCCGGGGTTTTCACTCATACCTGATCTTCTATCCTGTCACGGCTTGCCTGCCTAGGGTCCTGACCCTAATTCGGCGTGCCGCCCGCGCCTTCGGCGAGCTTTTTCTCGAGCAGGGCCGTCATCAGATCATAGCGGGCGCGGCCATCCCCGGCCTCCAGCAACGCCTGCTTTTCCTTGGCGGCAAAGGGGGCGGCCATGGCGATCTGGTCGACAATGCGGATGACGGGGGCGGCCTCCACCGTGCCCCAGTCACACTTGATGCCTTCCTGCGCAAACCAGCCACGCAGGAGCGCGGTGAAGCGTTCGCGGTCAGCGGTGAGCAGGGCGTCCGGTGCGGCGCGGTCGTCAGCAAAGAGCGACCAGTCCACCTGCGCCACACGATAGGGGGTTTTCTCGTCAAGCTCGGTGCGGATCTCGAATCGCGACAGGCCTTCAAGTTCGATCAGATAGCGGCCATCGCCGGTTTCGGCATGACGGATGATACGGCCGGCCCCGCCAATCGCCTCGATCAGCGGGCGCTCCGGCGTGCCACCGGCGCGGGTCTGGACAATGCCGATCAGCTTCTCGCTGCCCATCGCATCATCCACCATGTTGAGATAGCGCGGCTCGAAAATGTTGAGCGGCAAGACCTCTCCGGGCAGCAGGATGGCACCGCCCAGCGGGAATATCGGCAGATTTGGCGGCAGTCGGGTCATACTCAAGAGCTAGGGCTGATCAGCGCCGATGCCAAGGGGGGATCAGGAAAACAGCAGGGCCGACAGGCGCCGCCGTCCGGTTTTTGCGACCGGCGAAGCAAAACCCGCCGCCTCGAAAATCTCCAGCAGGCGGGCCTTCGCCTTGCCCTCCTCCCATTCGGCATCCGTCTCCAGAATGTGGAAGAGCTGATCGCTGGCACCTTGCAGATCGCCCTTGCCGGCCAGCGCATTGGCCAGCTCGAAGCGAGTGGCGTGATCGCCGGGAGTGTCCGCCAGCTTCTGTTCCAGCTCGCCCGCCTCGCCGGCCTCGCCGGCTTCCTCGGTCAGTTTCAGCGCGGTCAGCACGGCCTGAACGGCAGGGTCGGATTTTTTCTCCTCCGGCACATGCTGAAGCAGCTCGCGCGCCTTGTCCGGCTCGCCACCGGCGAGGAAAACGCGTGCCATGCCGGCAATCGGGGCGACATTTTCCGGGTCGGATTGCGCCGCCAGTGAAAAGTCCTGCGCCGCACCGCCGAGATCCCCGGAGGCGAGGCTTTCCTCGGCGCGCTTCAACAGGGCGTCGATCTCGGCCTTGTCGGGCCCGTCACCGGTCAGACGCTTGATGAAATCATTGATCTGGCTTTCCGGCAGCGCGCCCATGAAACCGTCAACCGGCTGGCCGTTCTGGAAAGCAAAGACGGCAGGGATGGATTTGACCTGCAACTGACCGGCGACGCCCGGATTCTCGTCGATATTGATCTTGACCAGCCGCACCTTGCCACCGGCCTTGCGCACGGCGTTTTCAATGGCGGGTCCGAGCTGGCGGCAGGGGCCGCACCAGGGCGCCCAGAAATCGACAATCACCGGCACCTCTTTCGAGGGCTCAATGACATCGGCCATGAAGCCCTGATCCGTGCCCTCCTTCACCAGGTCTGCGGCGGTACCCTGCGGGGCGGACGGGGCGGCATTCGGGTCGGTTGTGAAAAAATCGCTCATGGCAGAATTCCGTCTTTTGTGTCTTGCCGTTTACTTGGCGCGGGAGGGCCGGCTTTACAAGGTCAATCGTCTGCCGCCAGTGCGGCGAAATCCACAATCAGCGGGTCATGGCCGGTGGCCTTTGCAAATTTCAGCAGATCGTCGCGCGCGATGGCGGTGGTGGCGTCATTTTTCAACGGGTGGAAATTGACCGGATCAGTGGCCAGCAAGGCGGCGTCGAGCACAAAGGTGACCTTCCCGTCCGTA
>PFFX01000145.1:0-231 GCA_002783385.1 Rhodobacterales bacterium CG15_BIG_FIL_POST_REV_8_21_14_020_59_13
CGGCCCTGCAAGCGGGCTGCTCATGAAGGATTGCAGCGCGGTCTGCCTCGCCACCGGGGCAATAGCCCTCGCGGCGGTCGGAGCAATCGCACTAGCCCCACTAGCAGCAGCCGAAAGAGCACCGCCGGAACCAGCAAGAGTAAGCCCGCCAGCAGCCGGTGCAAGAACGCCAGCACCAGCGGCTAGGCTCCCGGTCGCAGCAGGTGCCGCAGCGGCCAAACTCGATGCCAA
>PFFX01000145.1:239-1751 GCA_002783385.1 Rhodobacterales bacterium CG15_BIG_FIL_POST_REV_8_21_14_020_59_13
GCACGGTAAGCCCCGCACCAACCAACGAACTGCCACCTGCGGCTGCACCAGCGGCTGGGGCGGCGGCAGTGGTAATGCCAAGGCTCGCGCCTATAGCACTAGCACCTGCCGCCATGGTACTCCCTACCGCCGACAATGCGCCGGTGATACCCCCTCCCGAAGCCGCTGTCATAAACCCTGCAACACCCACACTCGCAATGCCTGCGGTAAAGACCACAGCCGCCGCAATGGCGATTGCTTTCCAGTTCTTCTTGACAAACTTTACCGCCCCTTTTACCAACTTCTTTACTGCACTCATTTCATGTTCTCCTGCCAGTAATACATTCCGCCAGTACGGGTCATGCCGACCTTTTGATACAAGCGATCAATCCTTCCCGACGGATCGCCTTGGCTCACGCCCATGTCAATCCGCGCCACCTTGCGCGCCTTGCACCACGCCATGAATGCACGCAACAACCCGGCACCACCGGCCTTCGCAACAAACACAAGATCAGTAGCGCACATAGCTGCCGACCAAGGATGCGGCCCAACCTGACCTATCAGTAACCCAACTACGCGGTTTCCCTGTGTGCTGATCCATGTGCGCGAATCCTTGTCCAACATCGCACCCTTGAACGTTCTGCGGGTTATTACAGCATTGTACGGCAACCCGTTGTAATTCGAGTGGCTATACGCAATCTGAGCATACTCCAACATTGCAGGAATGTCGGCCAGTGTTGCTAGCCTTACCGTCATTTTTACTTGCCCTTCTTCTTCTTGCCCTTCTCGTCAATGATTGGAGCTTGATTTGGAACGTCATACTGCGGAATCTGCGGCCCAGATGGCCCTCCACCAACACCAGGGATGCCCTGCCCGCCAGACTGTATCGGCCCTGGCGTCAGGAATACGTCAGGTATCCCGGCAGCCAACGCTCGGTTGGCGTTATTCCATTGCGACGTAAGCGAGCGTTGCGCGTTCTGCGCCGCCGCCTGCTGCTGCGCCGGGGTGAGGTTCGGATTTGAGTAGATGCCGTTTAGCGTCTGCGCTAAAGCCTGCTCTCTGGCGCTTGTCAGATTGAAATAAGAGCCGATTCTGTCAGCCTGCCGATTAAGCTCTTGCTGCCCACCGGAAAACTCTTGCCCCGAAAGCCGCTCGCCAGTCAAAAACCCGCGCTGTAACTCGTTCTGCCCTGCGGTAAAATCTTGACCTGAAAGCCGCTCGCCGGTCAAAAACCCGCGCTGTAACTCGTTCTGTCCTGCCGTGAACTCTTGACCGCCAAGCCGCTCGCCAGTTTGGAACCCTCTCTGTAGCGCGTTCTCGCCAGACGTAAACTGTTGCCCGCCAAGCCGCTCGCCAGTTAAGAACCCACGTTGTAACTCGTTCTGCCCTGCCGTGAACTCTTGACCGCCAAGCCGCTCGCCAGTCAGGAAGCCGCGCTGAAGTGCATTCTCGCCAGACGTAAACTCCTGCCCTGCAACCCGCTCCGCTGACGTGAACCCACGCCCACGCTCTGAATCATCGAGGTTCGCACGC
>PFFX01000145.1:1830-4056 GCA_002783385.1 Rhodobacterales bacterium CG15_BIG_FIL_POST_REV_8_21_14_020_59_13
CGCTTGCCGTCCGCCCGTAGGTGGCCGCGTCTTGTTGCGCAATCGGCAACCCGGATGCAATTGCTGCACGCTCCGACAACCCGGCGCTGTAGCTCGATGTGCCAAGCCCGCGAGATGCCGCGTCCTCCGCACCGCTCAATCGCGCATTCTGAATGTACTTGCTGTTGCCACTCAGCAAGTTGTTAAGCTGCGTTGCGGACAATTCGTTCGTCCCAACACTGCGCGTGGTGGCGCTCGTGTTGCCTTCAGCCAACCCCTTTCGGTAGTCCATCAGCGCAATGGGGCTTGACGAAGGGAGTGCCGCCATATTGGTTGCCCCACTAGCATTCGCAGGCGCTGCCGGAACCGGACTCGCCTTCTTTTTGTCAGGAACCCGAAACGGCATCTTTTCCATTGTGCCGTATGGGTTGCTTGGCTGAACCGGAGCCGGACTTGCCTTCTTTTTGTCAGGAACCCGAAACGGCATCTTTTCCATTGTGCCGTATGGGTTGCTTGGCTGAACCGGAGCCGGACTTGCCTTCTTTTTGTCAGGCACACGATAAGGTATTTTTTCCATCGGCATAGTCAGTTCCTCGTGTTTCCTCGGCTGTCACCGCGATCATCAATGTAAGCGTCGATATACTGCAAACTGTGCGGCCCATCATCAACGCCGGTATGGGTGATCTTCAAGGTTACATCATACCCTTCTGTCGGGAAATCCACACTCCCACGGAAAGGCAATGGGCGAATAACCGCATCCCTTGATTTATCTCCAATCTTGAACGGCATACTCTTGCCTGGCGATGGATCAAGATAATTGATACCGCGCTCCATCGCCATGTCGGCAAACCGCCAACCAACGCCGGATACGAATAGCCTGTCCATTCTGAACTCTCGGGAGCTTGACGACGCCCTGCCAACGGAACTCGTCGTTGGCAGAACTTGCGGCTGTATTGGGTTTGTCTTTATCCACGCCGGAATACTCTCGCCGTCAAACCATGACCCTACATCAATCTCGAATACTCGGCCTTCCTTGATCCCGCCGAAGAAACTAACAAACAACCGCTCTCTACCAGCCGAATCCAGACCGGATGCAACACCCCTTACCGTCCACGGCGTGTCACTATCATCTTCTGTATCGGATGGCGAAAACATGCGTTGGAACGTGAACTCTGGCGGCTCGTTCATCGTCATCGTCAACACATACCCGTCCCAAAAGAATAGGCGGTATTGATTCTTCCCTCGAACGGCAAGCGACGTGACCGGGCGGATGAACGCCTGCTCAGAGTTTAACGTGGCTTGCAACCGCTCACGTAACCACGGCTCTACATTCCTGCTCAGATAATTGCGCTCAATACCACCAAAACTTTCAGGCGTGTCCGCAACGTACAAGCCGAAACCATCGGCCATCACAACGCGGCCCATGTCCGCCGCCGTGTACTCAATACCGCCGCGCTTTGCCGAGATTACCGACTTGAAGAATGTGTCTGGCGTCAGACCGCGCAGTGCAAAACTACTCTCCTGCCCGACAATAGCTAACGCATCGCCGGATAGCGCCAAAAGATTCGTAAGCCTATCGCCAATCTCAATTGCACCAGCACCGTTCACAGCCATCGTTTCAAGCGGATTGCTAGGCGCAGAGTGAATCACAGCACCGGCAAAGTACCCCAAGAATAGATACTCGCCATGCCTTGCAACATGCCTCGGCATATCATCCCGATCCGGCAATTGCGTCCTAACACGGATGAACCGCACTCCGTCAAACGCAAACGCCGGGCCTGCCCCACACACGCCGTAGATAGACTCGAATTGATCTTGGCCGTAGAAGTTGGTCTTGATCGTTACGTACCGCGCTCGGTTGTTGTCAAGCTCAGACTGCCCAGGCATCCATATAGGCGCATCGCGTGAGGCAACAGTAGCAATCAAACTGCCGCCGCCACCCGAGGCGTCACGTATCTGGTCGCCAACACCAACCAGCCGCAGCTTGTCGATGTTCCGGTCGCCAATAAGCGTCATGAACCCTTCGGCGTTGCTGTCCTGTGTCGCACCATTCAATATCTGAACGTGCGTCAGGTTGAACACCACGTCGCTTGTCCCATTCCATACGTACACCGGCTTGTCTTGCTCGATGTAATCAATGGAAATGCTGATTGAATCAATGCCGCCGCTGGTCGCTTCTGCCGGGTTATCACGCTTTGCAATTACGCGAACACCAAACCCTGCGGCCTTAACCGTCGCGTCGGTGAT
>PFFX01000088.1 GCA_002783385.1 Rhodobacterales bacterium CG15_BIG_FIL_POST_REV_8_21_14_020_59_13
CGGATGATAACGCGTTTTGAGTCGCGCAAACGCGTCCCTACTCCCGTCATGCCACGGCAAGCGAAGCGCAGATCCGGGGCATCTCGAGCTTCGTGAGATTGCCCGGATAAACCGTGCAATGACGGATGTTGGGTGTCCTGTGATGACGGTTGTGGGGAGCGGGAGAAAAACCGGGAGCTAAACCTGCGGGGCATCCTCCCAGCGGCCGCCGGCATCGGCATATTCCTGCGTGCCCTTGTGGATCACGTCATCGCCCTCGATTGTGTCGCAGGCCGGGATGTCGTCCATGCCCTTGATGCGCTCATAGAGTGGGGCAAAGTCATTCTTGACCGTCTCATCGAGCAATTGCTCGAAACTGCCGATGACGAAATAGGTCTGCTGGAAATCATCATAGCGGTATTGCGTACGCATGATACGGGCAATGTCGAAGCCGATGCGGTTGGGCGAGCGGCCTTCCAGCGAAAAAACGCTTTCAGAATAGGATGAGACAATGCCGGCGCCATAGATTTTCAAAGCACCGCCCTGTTTGATCAGGCCGAATTCCACCGTGTACCAGTAAAGCCGGGTGATGTTTTCCAGCGTATCGAATTTCAGCGCGCGCAGGCCGCCGCGGCCATAGGCGGCCATGTAATCGGCAAAGGTGGACAGGCCGAGCAGCGGGGAATGGCCGAAGACATCATGGAAAATGTCCGGCTCCTGCAGATAATCGATCTCGTCCGGCTTGCGGATGAAACGCCCGACCGGAAATTGCCGGTTGGCGAGGTGGGTAAAGAAGGGCTCATCGGGGATCAGGCCAGGCACCGTCACCAGCTTCCAGCCGGTCAGGGCTTCCAGCTTGGGATTGAGCTCGCGGAAATCAGGGATTTTAGTGTTATCGAGGCCAAGCGCGTCCAGCCCGTCATAGAATTCCCTGACCGCCCGGTTGCCCAGCATCCCGGTCTGACGGTTATAGAGTTTGTGCCACATGGCATGCTCTTCATCGGTATATTCATTCCAGCACTGGTCGATGGTGTAGTCATCGCGCACCTGACCGGCTTCTACCTGACGCTGGACAACCGGATCTGTGGTTGGGACGCGTAGCTCGACCATGTGAGCCTCCAATTAGTTACATTTGAAACTATGCTAATGCCTCTGCGGCGCTGCGCCAAGGCCGCCCTTGCTTGAAACACCGCTTTATCCCGCCTATGCAGAGGCGAAAACCAGCACCGGAATCGAGCCGTCATGCCCCAGATGGATATTGAAATCTTCGCCTTGCGCGTGCCTGTTGCGCTTGGCGTTCATGACTTTGAACGCAAGGCGCGCCAGGATGTCACCGTTGATCTTGTGATGACGCTGAAATCGGTACCGGTGAATGATTCCATCGGCGAAACCGCGCATTATGACGAGGTCGCTGCAGCCGTTCAGCAAACGGCCGATCTGAAACATTACGATCTGATCGAAACCCTGGCCCTCGCCATTGCCGAACGGGTAAAAGCCTTTCCCGATGTCGAGCAGGTAACCGCCACCGTGCACAAGACTCCGCGCACCGTTGCCGCAGAGCGTTTGTCGGCGCGGGCATCGCTGTAGAATTATACCCCTGCACAACAGATGAATTTATGGTAAGGAACCTGAACCGCCGGAATGCGTTGTATTTGGCGAGTTAAGGAAGGGAAATCTTATGCGTACACGTTTGATGATTGCCGCTGCCCTGCCCGCGCTGGCCCTCGTGGCCTGCTCTGCGGGTAATGAAACGGCAGAGGCCGAAAATGATACCAATAACAACATGGAGCAAGCTGGCGATCATGCCATGGATGCCATGAACAGCGCGGGCAATGCCCTTCAGAATGTCGGTCAAGCCGCTATGGAAGGCGCTGAAAATGCCGGTGATGCCATGGCCAATGCTGTCGACAATGCCAGTGACGACATGGACGACGGTGCCATGGAGCAATGCTACGGCATCGCACTGGCCGGTGAAAATGATTGTGCGGCCGGACCGGGCACGTCGTGCGAAGGCACCTCCACGATTGATTATCAGGGCAATGCCTGGACCTATGTTCCGGAAGGCACTTGCGAAGAGATCGAAACACCGTTTGGCAATGGCTCGCTAGAGCCGGTTGACCGTCCTTAAGCGATACTGAAATCTGATTTCTGGCGATGCGCCGCCGTGGTCTCCACGGCGGCGTTTTCGTTATCCGAAAGCCTTGTCGATCTTCGATTTCGGCTTCACCGCCGACATGAAAAGGCTGGCGACGATTGCGATGATAATCCGCGCAATGATTGTAAAGAAAAGGAAAGTGATCTGCTGGTTCGACAAGAAAAGGCGAACCAGATTGTTATAACGGTTTGGCAAAGATGTATGGGTCAGCCAATCCTCGACCTGGTCCGCCCAATTAAGAATCCAGTTGAGCAGATCCGGTGCATAGAGACCGAGTGTCACCAGCATGGCCAATGCGAGGATGAACGCCAGAAACAGGGTGGCACTGACAGAGCCAACACGGCCGAGAACAAACATGGTTTTCCCCTTGAATTACGTCTTCCAAGCACCAGTCTAGCATAACCGCATGAATTGTGCCTGTCAGAGATCGTTTTCGTGAAGCAGGGTATAGGTAAAGCTGTTGCCGTAAATCTGTTTCGCCCGGCGCGCGAGCGTCATCAGTATCTCGAAATCAGTGGGATCGGCGAGAACCTGACAGCCGGCCGACCAGCGATCAACCCGAGATGAGCGCCGGGTGGCGCTGGCACGATGGATATTGATACCGGTGGCATTGGTGAAGACATGCTCCGGGTTGCGGTCAATCGTGCTGTCCAAATTGCGGTCACGCCAGGCCTGCAGCGTATAGCCGGGCTTCTGGCAGATCGCGTCATACTTGCCCTGATGCTTGCCGATCATGTGCGAGGCGCGGTATTGCCCCTCTTTGAGCACTGCCGTACCATCCGGATGAGACAGATTTTGCAGATGTGACAGGCCGGGATCGGTCGTGCAGGCAAAGGCGTAGAAAGCCCAATCTCCATGCACGGCGTCCTTGCAAGAGACGGTCAGCCAATCGTCGAAGTGATTGGCTCTGGTTTCCGATGAACGGATGCCGATGATGTTGAGGTCAAACCCTTTGGCATTGTTGAAAATGACATACTCTTTTTGGGTCATGGCGGCGTGGATGGCGGCACGGTCTGGACGATGCATTCTCACTCCTTTTTGAAAACAAAACGGCCAGCCTGATTGCCAGGCCGGCCGTTTCATTATCCCTGAAGGGTGAGGGGTGCGGATTAGTCAGCCGGTGGCGTCGGAGGGGTCGGCGCTTCGTGGCCGCGGCCTTCAAGGATAGAAATCGTGATCAGGGTGCCATCGTCGGACCAAGCATCTGTCTGCCAGCTGCCGCCCACTTCCAGATCTTCATTCCAGGGACCGCAATTTTCTTCACCTCCGGAATCGGCCGGTGGTGTGATGCAGAGCTGCTCGTCGAAAGACCAGGCCGCGCCGGACCGGCCGAGGCTGTCGGAATAGGCCCCGCCTGCGTCAAAAAAGACATCAAAGCCCTCGCCTGCATCATTGATGATGATACGGACGGTGTTGCCTACGGCATTGTCCATGCCATCCGCAAAACCGGCCCCCGCACTCACAAGGCCCAATGCGGCGGCAGTCAGAATAAGCTTGTTCATGAAAAACCCAGTCGTTCTCTTTGTACGCTCCCCAGCGAGACACAGGGAGTTAACCACGGGTTAATCCGGATATAAAGCCTGAAGGGCGAAGAAATTATGTTGCACTCGCGTAGGGGGAGGTCTGTCAGGACACAAAACCGGCTGCCTTATTCGTGCCGCATGAGCGGCGAAACAATGCCCGATCCGCTCAGCTGCCATTCAGGCCTGACAGGGCAAGTTCCAGGTTGTGCGCTCCCGGTTGCGGTGCCCTGAAACCGGTTTCTGGCTCCATCCTCCCTCGCTTGGGGCCAGCTTTCGGCAGACGGGCATCGCAGCTACTCTCACCCCCTCCTTGAAGCGGAAGAATTGGTGCGATCTGACCCCGGGGGCGCACGCTTCTTTCCGGT
>PFFX01000046.1 GCA_002783385.1 Rhodobacterales bacterium CG15_BIG_FIL_POST_REV_8_21_14_020_59_13
AAACCCGCCGGAAGGCCAATGCCTTTCAAGGGGTTGCGACACAGTAGTCCGGGCAGATCGGCCCGGTCCGAAGGACGGCCCTGCTGGCATCGACCTGCTGTGTCAAAGCCCTCGACCGGGGAACTGGCCCCGCGCTTCGGGCTTTTCCTCGCATTTGTTGTCATCCCGGGCCGCCATTTCAGTCAAATTAACAGGTCCTGACCCTAGGTTGGGCAATCCTTGCCCTGACGATAGCGTTATGGAGGGTGAGGGGGTGGCTTGCCTCTCCGGCGCGCCGGTTTAATCTCCCGCCCCATGCACAATTTCTCCTTCCGCACCGTACCGCATATTATCTTTGAGGCGGGCGCCGCAAAGCGTTTGTCAACTCTGGCCGCACCGGTCCTGAGAGACGCGAAACGCCTATTCTTCGTCACCGACAAGGGCGTCAGAGGTGCCGGCCTGATCAATGATGCCCTCGCCGCACTGAAAGCCGGTGGCTTTGACGTCTTCGTCTTTGACGAAGTGGTCGCCGATCCGCCCGAAGCCGTGGTGCTGGATGCCGCTGCGAAAGCCCGGGAATTCGGCGCACAAGCCATCATCGCCTTTGGCGGCGGCTCGCCCATGGATACGGCCAAGGTGGTCTCCCTGCTGGCCGGTGGCGATCAGCCTTTATCCGAAATGTATGGCGTCGAGCAGGTGCGGGTGTCCGGTCTGCCGTCGATTCTGATCCCGACCACGGCGGGCACCGGCTCGGAAGTTACCAATGTCGCGGTGCTGACCACGGGCGCGACGTCCAAGCGCGGCATAGCATCGGGTGCGCTGTATGCCGATATGGCGATCCTCGATCCGGAATTGACGTTGGGCCTGCCGCGCCCTGCCACGGCAGCGACCGGCATTGATGCGATGGTCCATGCCATTGAGGCTTTCACCAACAAACGGTCGAAGAACCCGGTCTCCGACGCACTGGCGCTGGCGGCACTGAAAAAGCTGCAGGGCGCGATCCTGACGGCCTGCGATGAACCCTCCAACATCGAGGCGCGCGGCGACATGCTGCTCGGCGCCATGCTGGCCGGGCAGGCGTTTTCAAATTCTCCTGTCGGCGCGGTCCATGCCATGGCCTATCCGCTGGGCGGGATTTTCCACGTGCCGCACGGCCTGTCCAACTCGGTCGTCCTGCCGCCCGTGCTGAAATTCAACGCCACCGCCGCCGAGCCCCTCTATGCCGAAATGGCGGACCATATGGGGCTGGAGGCCTCGTCTGCCGGGCTGATTGAGGAGATGGAACGCATTGCCGAAGCCACCGGCATTGAGCGCCGCCTCTCCCAGCTCGGCATTTCGCATAATGACATTCCGCGCATGGCCGAGGATGTGGCAGCCAATGACCGCCTTCTGCCGAACAATCCGCGCGAACTTACCTATGACGACATCGTCCGCCTTTATGAGGAAATCGTATGAGCGCGGAGCACACAGGCAGGGCTGATTATCCCGTCTTCATGGAGATCGCCACGCGCTGGCAGGACAATGATGTCTACGGGCATCTCAACAATGTCGTCTATTACGAACTGCTCGATACAGTGGTGAACCGGCATCTGATTGAACAGGGCGTGCTCGACCCCTCGACAAGTGAACAGATCGGTCTGGTCGTGGAATCCGGCTGCCGCTATTTTGCTTCGCTCGCCTATCCGGAAGTCATCGATGTGGGCCTGCGCGTCACCCATATCGGAAAATCCTCTGTGCGGTATGAGGTTGGGGCCTTCGCAAAAGATGCGGACACACCCGCTGCCGAGGCCTTCTTTGTTCATGTCTATGTCGATTCCAAAGCCCGGAGGCCCAAGCCGCTGCCGGCTGACTTCCGGGCGGTTCTGGAAAAGCTGCGCTAGTCAACCCTCCCTTGAGGCGCTCAAAGCCATTTCGAATTTTCCGTCATCACCCGGCCGCGCTGGCGCGGATCCGGGGGGTCTGGATGCCATTGAGATCCCCCGAACCAGTCGGCGGATGACGAGAAAAATGTAACCTCATACTGAGGTGCTTTCCGTAAGGAAAGCCTCGTGGCACGCAAGGACGATCAGGGTGAAGGCTGAAGGCGTATCTTGCCTTCCCGGCCGCCATCCCCCATCACGGCAGACATGCGCGAGATCAAACGCCCGCTCTTCCTTGTTGCCGCTGCCGTTATCGCCTTCGGGGTGTTGCTGGCTGCGCTGATCACCGGCGCATGAAACCCGTCAATATCCTCGAACACCGCATCAAGGCGGCACGGCTGACCCGCGATGAGGGGCAGATCGCCGCCGCGAAAGCGCTGACAGGTTTGCATGAGCGTCTCGCCAGATGGCGCATCCGGGATGGCTGGGTCCGGCACAAGACACAGCCGCCTAAGGGTTTGTATCTGTGGGGGGGTGTCGGGCGCGGGAAATCCATGTTGATGGATATCTTTTTCCGCACCGCGCCGGTGGCAAAAAAGCGCCGCGTCCACTTTCATGAATTCATGCAGGAAACCCATGGCCGTATCGGCGATTGGCGCAAACGGCTGGAGCGCAAGAGGGGCCAGGATGATCCCATACCGCCCGTCGCCAAAGCCATCGCCGCAGAGGCGCGCCTGCTTTGCTTTGACGAGTTCCAGGTCGCCGATATTGCCGACGCCATGCTGCTCGGACGCCTGTTCGAGCACTTGTTCGACATCGGCGTTGTCGTGGTGGCCACGTCCAACCGGGCGCCGGATGATCTCTACAGGGACGGCATTAACCGCCAGCTTTTCCTGCCCTTTATCGCGGAGTTGAAATCGCGGCTCGACGTGATGGAAATAGCGTCCGGCATTGATCACCGCTTGCAGCAGCTCACCGCCGCACCGGTCTATTACACCCCGCTGGGACCAGAGGCGGAGGCGGCGCTGGAAGACGCCTGGAACCGGCTGACGCAAGGCGCAGAGCCACGATCCTGCACTCTCACCGTTCAGGGCCGCGCCCTGCGCGTGCCGCGCGAAGCGGCGGGCGTGGCCCGCTTCACCTTCGAGGAATTATGTGCCCGGCCATTGGGTGCGGCCGATTATCTCGCCCTCGCCTCACAGTTTCATACGCTGTTGGCCGGAGACGTGCCGCAACTGAAGCCGGAAAAGCGCAATGAGGCGAAACGCTTTGTTACATTGATTGACGCGCTCTATGAGGCGAAAACCAAACTGATCATGAGCGCCGCCGCCGAACCGGACGATCTTTATCCGGCTGGCGATGGCGCTTTCGAATTTGAGCGCACGGCCTCGCGTCTGATGGAAATGCGGTCGGAGAGCTATCTCGCCGCCGCCCATGAGGAGGCGATGCCGGAAGCAAACGCATCGTCATCATCCGGCTCAACCGGATGATCTCGGAGATGGTCCGGTCAAGCCGGACCAGAACGGAGGAAAAGAATGTCACGATCCATCAGTCTCGATGAGACCCTCACCAATTATGTCCGTAGCGCCAACCGCGCTGAATCTCCGGCGCTGGAGCGCTGCCGCATCGAAACCGATGCGCGCGAGGACAAGATGATGCAGATCAGCCCGGAGCAGGGCGCTTTCATGAAGCTGATCGCCCGCATGGTTAATGCCAGAACCGCCGTCGAGGTCGGGGTCTTCACCGGCTATTCCGCGCTGGCAACTGCGGAAACGATGAAGGAAATGCATGGGTCAAAGGCGCGCCTTTATGCCTGCGATGTCTCACATGACTTTATCGGATTGGCCGAGGATTACTGGAAGGAAGGCGGTGTGGCCGACATCATCCAGCCAGTCATTGGCGATGCCCGTCAGAGTCTGATCGGCTTGCTCAATGACGGCCTCGCTGAAAGCGTCGATCTGATGTTCGTCGATGCCGACAAGGCCGGCTATCCCGAATACTACACGGCGGGCCTCAGCCTGTTGCGGCCCGGCGGCATCATGCTGTTCGACAATGTCCTGTGGTCCGGCTCGGTCGCCGATCCCGAAAAGCGCGATGAGGACACCGAGGCCCTGCGCGCCATTGCCGAAAAGCTGCGCGAGGATAAGCGCGTCGAGATCGCCTTCACCGCCATCGGCGACGGTGTGCTGATGGCGAT
>PFFX01000167.1:0-2314 GCA_002783385.1 Rhodobacterales bacterium CG15_BIG_FIL_POST_REV_8_21_14_020_59_13
CCCCGCGCCACGATTTCCCCCGCCACCATTGTCATTCTGCCTGAGTGGAAGACGCCAGACCCGAAAGTCGCTGAAAAAGGCCTGCGCCTTTTCACCGTCCATGTGCGCCGCGGCTATCCCGATGTGCAGGACCAGAAGCTGAACTCGCACTCCAAGATCAATTGCATCACCGCCTGCATCCAGGCCACCAAGGCCGGAGCGGATGAAGCCCTGATGCTGGACCCGCACGGCTTTGTCGCCACCTGCAATTCGACGCATTTCTTCATCGTCCGCAAGGGCGAAGTCTGGACTTCGACCGGCGATTATTGCCTCGGCGGTGTGACCCGCGGCGTGATCATCGGGATCTGCCGCGCGGCCGGCATTCCGGTGTTTGAAAAGAATTTCACCCTGACACAGGTCTATTCTGCTGACGAGGCCTTCACCACCGGCACCTTTGCCGGCCTCGTGCCAGTGATCGAGGTCGATGGCCGGACGATTTCCGGAACCCGCGGGCCCATGGTGGAACGCTTGCAGGCGCTTTACCGGGAGACAATCGCCGCGCAATGAGTGAAACCCTCCGCATCTGTCTGTGGTCCGGCCCCCGCAATATTTCGACGGCCACCATGCGGTCGTTTGAAAACCGGCCCGATTGCGCCGTCTGGGACGAACCTTTCTACGGCCCTTACCTGGTCCGGACGGGGCTGGATCATCCCGGCCGCGACACCATCCTCGCCGCCGTGCCTCTGGATGAAAACGGAATCGCGGAGCGCTGCGCCGGTGAAGCGCCCGATGGCGCGGCGATCTTCTTCCAGAAACATATGTGCCAGCACATGCTGGACGAGATACCGCGCGACTGGATGGCCGCCTGCCGCCACATCTTCCTGATCCGGGACCCGGCCGAGGTCGCCGCCAGCTTCGCGGCGGCAACCGGTGGGGCGACCGCCAGCGATCTGGGGGCGATCCGTCAGGCCGAATTGTTTGAATATGCCTGCCAGCTGACCGGGCAGGCCTGGCCGGTAATCGAGGGGGCAGATGTGCTGTCTGACCCCGAAGGCATGCTGCGCGCCCTGTGTGCGGCCATCGGCATTCCCTTTGATGCGGCCATGCTGTCCTGGCCTGCCGGGAAACGCGAGACGGATGGCGTCTGGGCGCCCTGGTGGTACAAGCGCGTCGAAGCCTCCACCGGTTTCGAGCCGCGCCAGCCGGACCCGCACGGCCTGCCGGACGCGCTGCGCCCGGCCGTCGAGGCCAGCCGCCCGCATTATGAGGCCCTGAAAGCCCGGAAACTGGAGATTGGCGCATGACCGAACACAGTGTGAAACACGAAACCGGCGATACAGGCGGAAGGTTTGTCATTCACCTTGACGATGGCGCAGAAGCCGAATTGACCTATTCAATCCCTGAAAGCAGCCGCTGGATCGCGGACTATACCGGCGTTCCGGAACACCACGGCGGCAAGGGCATTGCTGGCGAGCTCGTCAAGGCGCTGGTCGCGGCGGCGAAAAACGCGGATGTCAAGATCATCCCGCGCTGCAGCTATGTCGCGGCCTGGGCCAAAAAACATCCGGAAGAAGCCGGCGTGTTCGGTTAGAGGGTCAGTCCCGCAGCCTCTCCCAACCGTCCGTAACCGTATCCGTCTCCGTCTGCTGTAATATGCGGTTGAACGGATGCGGCACGATGCGCTCCGCCTTGCACAGCCATTTATCCAGCCGGTGATGTTTGCAGCGCAGGGCGCGCACCCCGTCGCGTGCCCGGTTGGAGTTGGAGACGATCAGCGCCAGCCCCGCAGCGATGAGGATCAGCCCGACCGGAATCGGCGTCCAGAACAGGGGCAGGCCGGTCAGAATGAGCACCACGCCGACAAACTGGTAGATCAGGGACATGGCCATCAGGGTAAGGTGCTGCGCCATATATTCAACCTCTGCCCCATTCGCCGCAGGTGAAAGACTGGACATCGCGGCGGCAAACCGCAGATTGGCAGGCAGGAGAAAAGGCAAGAGCCATGGCGTACAAATCCCTGCGTGATTTTCTGGCGATGCTGGAGGCAAAGGGCGATCTCAAGCGCATCACCGCGCCGGTCTCGACAAATCTGGAAATGACCGAGATTCACCGCCGCGTGCTCGCCGCCGGAGGCCCGGCCCTGTTGTTTGAAAATGTCATCAATGAAAAGGGCGAACGCTCCGGAATGCCCGTCCTCGCCAACCTCTTCGGCACGGTCCAGCGCGTCGCCAATGCCGTCACCCTTGGCGGTGAACCGCGATCCACCGCCGCCGAATTGCGCGAGGTCGGCGAGCTCCTCGCCTTCCTGCGCCAGCCCGAACCGCCGCGCGGCCTC
>PFFX01000167.1:2365-3981 GCA_002783385.1 Rhodobacterales bacterium CG15_BIG_FIL_POST_REV_8_21_14_020_59_13
CCGAAAACCGTGCGCAACGCCCCCTGTCAGGAGGTGGTGTGGACCGGCGACGACATCGATCTCGACCGCCTGCCGATCCAGACCTGCTGGCCCGGCGAACCCGCCCCGCTGATCACCTGGCCGCTGGTCGTCACCAGGGGCCCGTCGGACAAGAAGGAAGACGATTTCAATCTCGGCATTTACCGCATGCAGAAGCTGGGCAGGGACAAAACCCTGATGCGCTGGCTGAAACATCGCGGCGGGGCGCAGCATTATCAGCGCTGGAAAGACAACAAGCCCGACCCCCTGCCCGCGGCCGTCGTGCTCGGCGCCGATCCCGGCACCATCCTCGCCGCCGTCACCCCCGTGCCGGACACGCTGTCGGAATACCAGTTCGCCGGTCTCCTGCGCGGGGCCAAGGCGGAACTCGTCGATTGCAAGACCGTGCCGCTGAAAGTGCCGGCCGAGGCCGAAATCATCCTCGAAGGCCATGTCCTGCTGGACGAATATGGCGAGGAAGGCCCCTATGGCGATCACACCGGCTATTACAACTCGGTCGAGCCCTTCCCGGTCTTCAAGATCAGCGCGATTACCATGCGCAAGGACCCGATCTACCTCTCCACCTTCACCGGCCGCCCGCCGGACGAGCCCAGCGTTCTGGGCGAGGCGCTGAACGAGGTCTTCATCCCCCTCTTCCGGCAGCAATTCCCGGAAATCACCGATTTCTGGCTGCCGCCGGAGGGCTGTTCCTACCGCATCGCCGTGGTCTCGATGAAGAAGGCCTATGCCGGCCATGCCAAGCGGGTCATGCTCGGCGTCTGGTCTTACTTACGGCAATTCATGTACACCAAATGGGTGATCGTCGTGGATGACGACATCAATGCCCGCGACTGGAAGGATGTGATGTGGGCCATCTCCACCCGCATGGACCCGGCGCGGGATATTACGGTGATCGAAAACACGCCGATCGACTATCTCGACTTTGCCTCCCCCGTCTCCGGCCTTGGCTCCAAGATCGGCCTCGACGCCACCAACAAGATGGACGGCGAAACCACGCGCGAATGGGGCGATCTCCTCGACATGGACGAAGCGACGAAGAAGCGGGTGGATGAGATGTGGGCCGAGTTGGGGGTTTAGGACGGGTTTGACGGCGTAACCAGATGGTCTGTTTCGCCAATGACATCCGTCAGATCGTCCGCGCACTCATGCAGGATATCCAGATAGGCTCTGAACGCGAATATGCGATGGCGGCGCTGGCCGGTTACGTTCTGAAGATAACCGGCCTTTTCATAGGCCTTGACCAGCGCATTTGCTGTCGGGAACGTGATTTTCATGCGGTCTGCCACGGTTTGAACTCTCAGATAGGGGTGATGAAACAGTAATTCCCCAAATGCGAAGGCATTCTGACTGTTAGAGATTTTCCCCGCTTCATTCAGCATTTTTTCCCGGAGATCCCGAATTCGTCTGGCAGCGATGAGCGCGGATTTCGACGTAATAGCGACGCCGCGCAAGAAGAAGATGATCCAGTCTTCCCAATTCCCGTCCGTGCGCACGGCTTGAAGTTTTTGATAATACTCGTCGCGATGCTTCTTGAAAAACAGGCTGAGATACAGAGCGGGCGATTCCAGAATTTCCCT
>PFFX01000023.1 GCA_002783385.1 Rhodobacterales bacterium CG15_BIG_FIL_POST_REV_8_21_14_020_59_13
TTCAATACAGCCTGATCGCGCACGTATATATCGTTCAGAAAGCGGACGCCGGAAACCTCGTCGGGAACAACCGTGGAATACAGGATATGCACCGGAATGTGGCGGGCAAGTGATACCCGCGTTTCGGTGTTTCCGCCCGCAACCGTCATCAGCCTTTCCGGCGTCCATCCATCGGCATCGGCGGCGACCCATTGCGCCAGTTCCAGCGGGTCCCTTACGCGCACACAGCCGGACGAGAAATTGCGCTGGCGCTGGGCGAAAAGGCCGCGACTCGGCGTATCGTGCAGATAGACATTGTGCTGGTTCGGAAACATGAATTTCACCTCGCCAAGCGCATTCAATGGCCCGGGAGCTTGCCGCAGTCGATAGGGAAAGCCCGCTGCCGGAGTGTTGACCCAGTCAATCGTGTCCGGGTCGACCAGATTTCCGGAGCGATCAATCACCTGGAATCCCAGCCGGTTTACCGCGTCGGGGTCGCGCCGGAAGGCTGGCAGTTTGTCGCGTGCAGCGAGACTGGACGGCGTTTCCCACCAAGGGTTCAACACCAGATAGCTCATATTGCCCGAGAAAACCGGAGTCCGGCGGAAAAGCTGGCCGACAATGACGTCATGGGTCCGCTCCACCACACCATTATTCCATGCCTCCAGACGGTAATCGGCGATGTTCACACGGATATGGCGGCGGCCCAGATCATCGGGGAGCCAGCGCCAGCGTTCCAGATTGGCTTCGATCTGGCGGACCCGATCGGTAACCAGCGTGTTCAGCTGAACCAGCGTCTGGCTGCCGACAATGCCATCGGCTTCGAGGCTGGCGCGATGCTGAAAGGCGCGCACTGCTGTGGCCAGGGCTTCATCGAAAAATTCAGCATCATCGCTGGCCGCATCAATATCACCTGTGGCCGCCAGACGGGCGCGCAATTGCGCCACGCGGGGACCACGGTCGCCGGGGCGGAGGGCCGGACCGGCCTCCACCACTGGCCAGCTTCCCTCTTCGGCGAGAGCGCGGTAATGCGCCAGCGCGTCGCGCAAGACCGCATATCCAGGCTGGGCGGGCGCGAGCGCTTCAAGACTTTCCCGGATGGCGCCGCTGCTGACGGCGCCTTGCAGATAGGCGGCAAGATCGCGACCGCGGCGGGCGGCGGTCCAATCCGGTTCCATGGAGACCGGATTGAGACGTCCTGCAAGCAAGTGAGCGGCGAGCGATAAATAAGCATCGGTCGCCAACTCATCGCTGTCCTGATCGGCAATGTGCGGGTCCAGCGCCTCAAGTGTAGCCAGATGGTAGTCTTCCGGCGAAAGACCATGTGTGGAAGCATCTTGGACAGCCTCGATCAGATCTCCAAGGAGGTGGGCATTGGCCGGTCCGGTCCAGGCCAGAGCCTCTTCCCGGGCTTCGTAAAAGCGTTCAGCCGTTTCACAGGCGCGGCAGTCGAATGACGTGGCCGCGCTACCGGGCGATGAGAGCATGAGAAAGACTGCGCATACGCCCGCCGTCATTTTCAGGGTTTCATGTATCATGTCAGAACTCCGGCGCCGGTTTCCAACACCATACATGTATTCGGCGCTTTCCTGTAAGGAATTCAGGCCCCGGGAGGATGTGGCTCGTCCGCGGCACCCTGTGCCTCCCACTGGCGGCGATTGAGGCCCACGACAAGCAGCCAGCCGGCGAACACGAATTCCGGCAAGGCCGCGGGCAAAAGCAGCAAGCCGCCCACGCCGCTGAGTGCGGGCAGTCCGAAATGCACCACGCCGAGCGCCACATAGCTCAGCCCCGACAGGCCCATGAGCAGGCCCAGAAAGCTCGGAAAATAGCGAGCCCGGGCCAGCAGGATCCCAAGTGCACCGCAATGAAGCCCGAACAGCATCAGGCCGAGAATATAGCCCTCATTGTGCAGTCCCAGGAAGAACAGGCTGACCGTACTAGCGGTCTCGGTGTCAAGCTGGCCTGCTATCGGCGAATCGCCCAGAAGCAGGAGCGGGGCTGTTTGGGCCAGAAGCGCTGTGACCATCACCGCGCTCATCACCAGCCGCGCCGACAGGGCGAAGAGCGCAACCCCCCGATCGACCGGGGCGAGCAGGCGATAGAAGGTCGCCGCCAGCAGGATATCGAGTGCGAAGACGAGAAAGTCGGCCAGCAGGCCGAGCCGGAACAATGTGTCTTGTGACATGATCGCCGCCGCCGTGGCATTGGCGTCCTGCCAGTCGATCAGACTGCTGCGGACAACAATCTGGGCGAAAATGCCGCAAAGGATGATGGCGAGATAGGCGAGGCCGGACAGACGGGCGAGGGATACGGGATGACGGGGGAGGGGTGTGGGGGTCATGCGGGCTCCATTTCATATTGGTTCCCGCCATCCTCCCTGTCCCGCGCCCGCTCGTCTTGCCGATTTGCAAATCGGCGAATTGTTTTCCTGAAATTGCGCAGTTGGGCGCACCTCGGCAGACCGCATCATGCGGTGATCACATCGCGGGGACTCCATCCGCCGTCCGCGTGACACGTGTCAGGCGCTGATCGGGCAAACAACGCCTGTGCCCCCCAGTCCGCAATAACCGTCCGGATTCTTGGCCAGATATTGCTGATGATCCTCCTCGGCATAATAGAAGGGCGGGGCCGGGGCGAGTTCGGTGGTGATGCCCCGCTGCCCGGCCTGATCCAGCGCCTCTGCATACATGTCCGCGCTGACGCGCACGACGGCTTCCTGCGCGTCGGTCGTCCAGTAGACAGCCGAACGGTATTGCGTGCCGACATCATTGCCCTGGCGCATGCCCTGTGTCGGGTCATGGCTTTCCCAGAATAGTTTCAACAGGTTTTCGAGCGGGAGTTTCGACGGATCATAAACGACGCGGACGGATTCGGTATGGCCGGTCCCGCCGGAGCAGACTTCCTGATAGGTCGGGTTCCTGGTGTGGCCGCCCTGATAACCAACGGCGGTGGAGACCACGCCCGGCGTTTCCCAGAAAATCCGCTCCGCACCCCAGAAACAGCCCATGGCAAAGAAGATGACCTCCTCGCCCGGCGTCACTTCGGTGAGCGAGGCCCCGGAGACGAAATGCGGGCGCGGCACCAGAATCGCCTGATCGCGCCCCGGCAGGGCCTGTGACTCGGGGATGATTTGCTTTTTCCAGATCGAGTCAAACCAGGCCATGGTCTTTGTCCTTTACAAGTAAGCCAGGTTCTAACGTAAGCCGCCCGGCGCGCTGTGCCAGTGCGGACAGATCACAATTTGCGGAGCGGTTCATGCGAAAGCGCCGGGGCCGGCTCCTGTCCTGTCATCGGGACAGGCAAGGTCGCCATTGTCCGTCACAAGCAGACAGGCGGACGATTTTCCGGACCAGATACCGGGTCTATGGCCGCGCCGTTTGACATCGCGGAGACAGCTGTCAGCCCCCACACCTGCACAGACGGATTGATCTCCGCTTCCTGCCGCCGCAAGCGCTTGACCCGCAAGGGCGCTTGGCTATTGTGCGCGCCTTCCAGCGGAGAGGTGGCCGAGTGGTCGATGGCGCACGCTTGGAAAGCGTGTAGGCGGGTAACCGTCTCGAGGGTTCGAATCCCTCTCTCTCCGCCAGAATATTTATTCTATTAAATCAATAACTTGTATGGACTTTATTGTCCCCGTCATTGCGGGCGTTAGCAGGGACTCTCCAGGTGAGAGAGTAAATAGACCCGGTCTCGATTCTTTGGCGAGAGTCTTACAACCCCATGAAATTAAATATAAATACCTGCACGATGTGGACTGCACCGTGTTTTGCAACAGAGCCCCTTCGAGGGTCCTGACCCTAGGGTCAGGACCTGCTGATCTGGCTGCAATGGCCGGAGCGGATCTGGGCGGATACAAGGAGCAAACCTGCCGGAAGGCCAATGCCTTTCAAGGGGTTGCGACACAGTAGCCCGTGCAGATCAGCCCGGTTCGAAGGACGGCCACGCTGACATCGACCTGCTGTGTCAAAGCCCTCGACCGGGGGATTGGCCCCGCGCTTCGGGCTTTTCCTC
>PFFX01000094.1:0-585 GCA_002783385.1 Rhodobacterales bacterium CG15_BIG_FIL_POST_REV_8_21_14_020_59_13
ATCCGCAGAAATGTCAGCGGTATGAATGTGCAGTTCGGGGGTTTCCGGCGGCTCGTAAGGGCTGTCGAGCCCGGTAAAGTTCTTGATCTGACCAGCCTGAGCCTTGGCGTAGAGCCCTTTAGGGTCGCGCTTCATGCAGACCTCGATCGGGGCATCAACAAAGACCTCGATAAATTCGCCCTCTTCCACCTGTTCCCGGACCATTTGCCGTTCTGCGCGGAAAGGTGAGATGAAGGAACAAGTGACAATAAGACCCGCATCAACAAAGAGCTTTGCGACATCCCCGATGCGGCGGATATTCTCCACCCGGTCCGCATCCGTAAAGCCGAGATCACGGTTAAGCCCGTGGCGTATATTATCCCCATCCAGGGAATAGGTGTGGCGGCCATTTCCGGCGAGCTTGCCTTCCACCAGATTGGCTATGGTCGACTTGCCAGCCCCGGACAGGCCGGTAAACCACAAAATGGCAGGTTTCTGGCCCTTCAGCCCGGCGCGGCGCGCCTTGTTCACATCCATGGCATAGGTGTGAATATTGCTGGCGCGGCGGAGCGAGAATTCGATCATGCCGGCGGCGACCGTCTGATT
>PFFX01000094.1:699-6021 GCA_002783385.1 Rhodobacterales bacterium CG15_BIG_FIL_POST_REV_8_21_14_020_59_13
TGACTTGCCCGGCTCCTTCTCGAAGGTGTTGACATTCAGCTTGTGCTTGAGCGTCGTCACCGAGGCCGGTGTGATCTGGCAACCTGCCTTGAGCAGATAGGATCGGCCCGGATGCATTTTCTCGTCTGTCATCCAGAGGATTTCGGCTGCGAACTGGTCCGAGACTTCCGGCGGCGATTTGGGATCGACCAACATGTCGCCGCGTGCAATATCTATCTCGCGATCCAGCACGAGGGTGACGGCATCTCCCGCGATCGCCTGATCAAGATCGCCATCCGCGGTTACAATACGTGAAACCACAGCCTCTTTGCCGGAATGCGCCACACGGATGGTGCCGCCCTTTTTCAGACACCCGCCGGTGACCGTTCCTGAAAATCCACGGAAATCAAGATTCGGACGGTTGACCCATTGCACGGGGAAACGGAAAGGCAATTCAAGAATATCGCCGGTGGCCGTATCGACCCGCTCGAGATGCTCCATCAAGGTCGGGCCATCATACCAGTTCAACGAGGCTGAACGCTCGAATATGTTATCACCGTAGCGGGCAGAAATCGGTATCGCTGTGATCGATTTGAAGCCGAGGCCCTCGGCGATTTTCATGTAATCAGAGACGATCTGATGAAAGCTAGAACGGGAGTGTTCGACGAGATCCATCTTGTTGACCGCGACGACGGCGTGGCGAATACCCATCATATTGGCGATATAGGTGTGCCGTCGTGTCTGGGTCAGAATCCCCTTGCGCGCATCCACAAGGATAATGGCAAGATCGGCTGTTGACGCCCCTGTCGCCATATTGCGGGTGTATTGTTCATGACCCGGCGTGTCGGCAACGATGAATTTGCGTTTCTCGGTATTAAAGAAACGATAGGCGACATCAATCGTGATGCCCTGTTCGCGCTCAGCCTCCAGACCATCCAGCAACAAGGCGAAATCAATCTCGTCACCAGCTGTGCCGTGCTTTTTCGAATCGTGTTCCAGGATCCGGATCTGGTCCTCGAAGAGCAATTTGGAATCATAGAGGAGCCGGCCGATCAGAGTTGACTTGCCGTCATCGACCGACCCGCAGGTGATGAAACGCAAGACCCCGCCCTCGCCGGCGCGTGTCAGACGATCCCGAAGCTCGCGAACGACATCTCCATCCGCCATCAGAAATACCCTTCCCGCTTTTTCTTCTCCATGGATCCGGCCTCATCGAAATCGATCAGCCGGCCGGCGCGTTCAGAGGTTCGCGCTGTCAGCATTTCCAGAACAATGTCTTCCAGCGTATCCGCCTCGCTCTCGATGGCACCGGTCAGCGGATAGCAGCCCAGAGTCCGGAAGCGGATTTTTTTCATTTCGGGCGTTTCGCCTTCGGCCAGCGGCATACGGTTATCATCGACCATGATGAGTGTGCCCTCGCGTTCCACAACCGGGCGCTCAGCAGCAAGATATAATGGAACTATGGGGATTTCTTCCTCAAGGAGGTATTGCCAGATATCGGCCTCGGTCCAGTTGGACAATGGAAACACCCGGATCGATTCCCCCTGGCGGATTCGGGTATTGAAAATATGCCAGAGTTCGGGGCGCTGATTGCGGGGATCCCACGCATGCCTTGAATTGCGGAAAGAAAATATCCGCTCCTTGGCCCGGGATTTTTCCTCGTCGCGGCGGCCGCCCCCGAAAGCCGCATCGTACCGGCCTGCATTGAGGGCCTGCAACAGACCATCGGTTCGCATCACCTGGGTATGCAGCGCTGACCCGTCGGTGAAAGGATTTATATTCCGGGCGCGGCCCTCCTCATTGACATGAACAATCATCTCGATGCCCAGTGCAGCAGCGAGTTCATCCCGGAAGACGCCCATCTCCCTGAATTCCCAGAGCGAGTCGATATGGAGAAAGGGAAAGGGCGGGCTGTCCGGATAGAAGGCCTTCATTGCCAGATGCAGCATGACTGTTGAGTCCTTGCCGATCGAATAGAGCATGACCGGACGTTGAAATTCTGCCGCCACTTCCCGCATGATATGGATGGCTTCAGCTTCCAGCTCTCTCAGATGCGGAGACAATTCACGCTGCGTTCGGCCTGGGTTTTTAAACCGTGCCGCATAGCGGGAGACAGTATCTTTGATGTCGGTCATACGGCTTGCTCTGTATCCGAAAAGTGTGGTGTGTCCTACATATTACTGGCCAGCACATCAACGCCAGAGGCAAAACGGATACGAAATCATTCGCGCCACCTTCAAAAACAAATTGCGGTGTGATTTGTGAGGCGGAAATGCCGGAATCCCTTGATCCGAATGGTCAGGCCCATCTGACCAAGAAATACTTGTACAAAATCGGATACTTCGCTCATGACAGGAATGCGTTGATCCGGAATTCAACCCGAACAGGTTAGCCATCTGAATCTGCTCCGTTTTCCACAAGCCACCTGCTGGCTCTCGTGCTTGATTCACGCTATGCCGTTGGCGATCACAAAGCTGGAGCGGCTTTCAGGCAAGGGAGAATGCCATGTGCGGTATCGTCGGAATCGTAGGGCTGAACCCCGTCACAGAGCGCCTCGTGGACGGTTTGCGGCGCCTTGAATATCGTGGCTATGATTCTGCCGGAATTGCCGTCATTCAAAACGGGGCCATCCATCGCTGCCGCGCCGAAGGCAAAATCAGAAATCTGGACAATGCCTTGCGCGAAAACCCGATTGAGGGCGTTACCGGCATAGCCCACACGCGCTGGGCGACACATGGCCGCCCGACAACGGATAATGCCCACCCGCATACCTCCGGCCCTGTTGCCATTGTGCACAATGGCATCATTGAGAATTTCAAGGAATTGCGCGACGCACTTTCGGCCAAAGGGCATGTTTTTGCTACCGAAACCGACTCTGAAGTCATTGCGCACCTGATTGACCATCACATCCAGGCGGGGCTCAGCCACGACAAGGCGTTCGCGAAAACCCTTTCCGAGCTGCGCGGTGCCTATGGTGTCGCCGCAATCTTTGCCGACACGCCGAACACGATGATGGCCGCGCGTCAGGGTAGCCCTCTGGCATTAGGACTGGCGGAAGATGAAACCTTCATCGGTTCCGATTCCATGGCACTGGCCCCTTTCACCCGTCAGATCGTCTATCTGGAAGAGGGCGATTGGTGCATTGCCACCCCTGGTGATGTCCGTATTTTCGATGCCTCAGGCAAGCCTGCCAACCGCGAAATCGTGATCTCAACCGCTGCCGCCGAGCTCGTCGACAAGGCAGGGCGCCGTCACTTCATGGAAAAGGAAATCCATGAACAGCCGGAATCTGTGGGCCGCACCCTTTCGCAATACATTTCTGCGGTTGATGAAAGCTTTGCTTTCCAGCCCGGCGAACTGGGCCTGTCAGAGGCAGACCGCCTGATATCTGTGGCCTGCGGCACTGCCTTTTATGCAGGGGCTACCGCCAAATACTGGTTTGAACGCTATGCCGGTCTGGCCGTTGAAACCGACATTGCCTCCGAATTCCGATATCGCCATCCGGTCATGCCGCAAAACGGGGCCGCCATTTTCATTTCGCAATCCGGCGAGACTGCCGACACGCTGGCGGCCCTGCGTCATTGCAAGCAGAATGATGTCCGCACGATTGGTGTTGTGAATGTCCCGGAAAGCTCCATCGCCCGCGAAGCCGATCTGACTCTTCGTACGCTTGCAGGGCCGGAAATCGGTGTGGCTTCGACAAAGGCTTTCACGGCTCAACTCACCGCACTGGCCTGCATCGCCCTGGCTGCCGCCGCGAGCCGCGGAAAGATGAGTCAGGAAGAGACGGCTGCGAAAGTCCGGGCGCTTCTGGAAATACCGCGCCTGATCAATGAGGTTATGGCGGTCGAGCCGCAGATTGAAGACCTTGCGCGGTCACTAACCCATCATAGTGACGTACTCTATCTGGGCCGCGGCCAGTTCTTTCCGCTGGCCATGGAAGGGGCGCTCAAACTCAAGGAAATCGCCTACATTCATGCTGAAGGCTATGCCGCCGGTGAGCTGAAACATGGGCCTATCGCACTGATCGAGGATGGTACGCCGGTTATCGTCATAGCGCCGTGGGACGAGTTGTTTGAAAAGACCATTTCCAATCTGCAGGAAGTTGCGGCCCGGGGCGCGGACGTCACCCTTTTCACCGACCGTAGGGGCGCAAAAGAGGCGGGTGAGGATATCCGCACAATTGTCATTCCCGATTGTGACCCGATTGCCCAGGCCATTGTGGCAGCCATCCCGATCCAGTTGCTCGCCTATCACACGGCGGTTCTGATGGGCACGGATGTCGATCAGCCACGCAATCTCGCAAAATCTGTGACCGTTGAATGAGCGTCCCTGCCTGTTGATTGCGGCTTAACTGAGCCACCAGGTATGTGCGGGCCTGTCAGCCAGAGTTCCTGTTATGTCAGTGGCAAACAGCGCAATCCGCCTTAGAGTTCCTGATCGAAGGCGCCGATTTCCGGGTGTTTGGCCAGCTCGGCCTGGATGTCGGTGAAGATTGCTTTCATATCCTCGGCTGAATTCGGGCTTTCCACCACGATCACCAGATTCGGCGTGTTGGATGAGGCGCGCACCAGCCCCCAGGCACCGTCCTCCAGTGTGAAGCGCACACCGTTGACGGTGACGACGTCGCGAACCTTCCGCCCGAGGATTTCGGTGCGGGCTTTATAGGCCTCCGCGATCTGGTCGACGATGCCGTATTTGGCCTCATCAGTGCAGGCTGGCGACATGGTGGGCGAGGAAAAGCTGACTGGCAGAGCGCGGCGCATATCCGCCATGGTCTGATCGGGGTTGCGGTCCAGCATGTCCAGAACGGCGCGGGCTGCGACAATGCCGTCATCATAGCCGCGTCCCAGTGGCGGCTGGAAGAAGAAGTGGCCGGATTTTTCAAAGCCGACCAACGCGCCGGTCTTCTTGGAATAGCGCTTGATATAGGAGTGGCCGGTTTTCCAGTATTCGGTGGTGGCGTTATTTTGCTTTAACACCGGGTCGGTCAGAAACAGGCCGGTGGATTTCACATCAACCACGAATTTTGCATTGGCATGACGTGCCGACAGATCACGGGCCAGCATCAGACCAACCTTGTCAGCGAAAATCTCCTCGCCCTCATTATCGACCACACCGCAGCGGTCGCCATCACCATCAAAAGCCAGACCCACATCGGCCTTGTGCTCAAGCACTGCATCGCGCAAAGCATGCAGCATCTTCATGTCTTCCGGATTGGGATTATAGTGCGGGAAGGTGTGGTCCAGCTCGCAATCAAGCGGGATGACCTCAACGCCCATTGCGGTAAGCGCTTTGGGCGCAAACGCCCCTGCCGTGCCATTGCCACAAGCAGCGACGACT
>PFFX01000094.1:6032-18400 GCA_002783385.1 Rhodobacterales bacterium CG15_BIG_FIL_POST_REV_8_21_14_020_59_13
GGTGATATTTGCATCTTTTGAAAGATCGGCGAGATAACGCTCAGCAACCCCTTCCTCGCGGACATATCCGCCACCGGGGCGGGTGGCGCCCTCGCCTTTCAGAACGATCTCTTTCAATCGGGCCATCTCATCCGGCCCGAAGGTCAGCGCCTTTTCAACGCCCATCTTCACGCCGGTCCAGCCATTGGAATTATGGCTGGCGGTCACCATAGCAACGCAATCAATATCAAGATCAAACTGGGCGAAATAGGCCGTGGGCGACAGGGCAAGGCCGATATCATGAACCTCGATCCCCGCTGACATCAGACCGACGGTGAGCGCCTGCTTCACGCCCAGCGAGTAGCCGCGAAAATCATGGCCGGTAACGATTTTCGGTTCAACGCCGAGCTCGTGGATCAGCGTGCCAAGGCCGAGGCCCAGCGCCTGAATGCCATAAAGGTTAATCTCGGGAGTGTTGTCAGAGCCAGGATGGCCAAACCACCAGCGCGCATCATATTCACGAAAACCGGTCGGCTTGATCTGCGCGGAGGTTTCATAGTCCCAGCTATTGGGTACAAGATCGGCGCGCGGGGGCTGGCTCATGCAGACACTCCTTTGGTGTTTGGCCTAACGGCCAACACTGACATAGGTAAAGCCGCGATTTTTCATGTCATCGGGGCTGTAGATATTGCGCAGGTCGACCACGACATCACCTGTCATGATCTCTTTCAAACGCTTGGCGTCGAGAGCGCGGAATTCATTCCATTCGGTGATGATGACCAGCGCATCAGCGCCTTCCGCACAAAGATAGGGCCCGGAGGTAAACTCCACATCCTTCAGCAGTTTCTCCGCCTCGACGATGCCCGCAGGATCATAGGCGCGGACTTTCGCACCTGCCTCCTGCAGCGCCGGAATGATGTCAAGTGACGGGGCTTCACGCATATCATCCGTGCCCGGCTTGAATGTCAGGCCAAGCACCGCAATCGTCTTGCCTTTAACATCACCACCCATCGCCTTGATAACCTTCTTGGCCATATCATGCTTGCGGCGGTCATTGACCTCGACGGTTGTCTCGATGAGGCGCAAGGGCGTGCCGGCTTCCTGTGCGGTCCGGGTCAGCGCGATCGTATCCTTGGGAAAGCAGGAGCCGCCATAACCGGGTCCGGCATGAAGGAATTTGCTGCCTATGCGATTGTCCAGACCAACCCCGCGGGCGACTTCCTGCACGTTGGCGCCAACACCTTCGCACAGATCCGCCATCTCGTTGATGAAGGTGATCTTCATGGCAAGAAAGGCATTGGCGGCGTATTTGATAAGCTCGGAGGTCCGGCGAGAGGTAAACAGGATGGGCGTCTCGTTGAGATAGAGCGGACGATAGAGCTCACTCATGACCTCACGGGCGCGCGCGTCATCGGTGCCGACGACCACACGGTCAGGACGTTTGAAATCGTCAATCGCCGCGCCTTCGCGCAGAAATTCCGGATTGGAGACCACTGCAAACTCACCATCAGGGCGGGCTTTCCGGATGATTTTCTCGACCTCGTCACCAGTGCCGACCGGCACGGTCGATTTGGTTACGATGACCGTATAACCCTCCATCACGCTGGCGATTTCCTTTGCCGCTGCATGGACATAAGAGAGATCGGCAAAACCGTCACCGCGCCTTGAAGGCGTGCCCACGGCAATAAAGACAGCTTCGGCTTCCTTCACCGCCTGGGTCAGATCAGTATCAAAGCCCAGACGTTCCTCGCGCACATTGCGCTGGACCAGCTGATCAAGGCCGGGCTCGAAAATGGGGATGCCACCGGACCGCAGCATGTCCACCTTTTCCTGATCCTTGTCGATACAGGTGACGTGGTGGCCGAAATCGGCGAAACAGGCGCCGGATACCAGTCCGACATATCCGGTTCCAATCATGGCTACGCGCATGGGGCGTTCCTTCCTATTCCGTGTTGCAGACCGTCTACCGACAAGGGGGCGGCGCGGTCAATGCACAAGCCCTATTTAACACCGGCGCGCAACAGATCGTGAATGTGGAGCAGCCCGGCCGGTTTGTTGTTTTCTACTGCGAATAGCTGGGTGATCTTGACCGGACCAGCGGTCATGATCCGCAGCGCATCTGCGGCCAGTGTTCCGGCATGAACCGTCTTCGGATCGCGCGTCATGACGTCTGCGACCGGCTGGTCAAGCAGATCCGGTCCCATATGGCGGCGCAGATCGCCATCGGTCACCATGCCAGCCAAATGTCCTTGCCCATCGACCACACCGACACAGCCCAGTCCCTTCGCGCTGATCTCGATCAGGGCCTCGCCCATCCGCGCCTCCAGACCTATCAGCGGTATGTCCTCACCAGAATGCATCAGATCGCCGACGGTCGAGAGCGCCGCACCCAATGCTCCGCCAGGGTGATACATCTTGAAATCCTGCGCCGTAAAACCGTGCGCTTCCAGAAGCGCGACCGCGAGCGCATCGCCCAGCGCCAGCATCAGTGTTGTGGACGTCGTTGGTGCCCGCGTTTCCGCGCAGGCTTCCGGGGCATCCGGTACCAGCAGCAGATAATCGCTGGCTCTGGCGAGGCCGGACTCCACCCCGCACGTCATTCCAATCAACGGCGTTCCGAATCGGCGGCAATAGGCCATCAGATCGCCCAGCTCCCGGGTCTCGCCGGATTTGGAGAGCGCCAGAACGGCGTCATCCGGTGTGATCATGCCAAGATCGCCATGGCTGGCTTCGGTCGGGTGAACGAATTGTGCAGGCGCGCCAGTTGAGGCCAACGTCGCTGCTATCTTGCGCGCCACATGTCCGGATTTGCCAATACCGGCGCAGATAATCCGGCCCTTGATGTCTTTCAGGCAATCGACGATCGCGTTGAAACCTTCATCGAGACTGTCGGCCAATTGCCCCAGCCCGTCCTGTTCCAGACGGATAACACGGCGGGCCACGTCCAGCGAATTTGTCTGTGTCATCTGTAAACTGCCTTGATCCTGCCCCGGCATAGCAGAAGGGCGCGCCCTGCGGAAAGGGAGTTTGCTGCCCTTTGGCTTGCTCCTGCCCCGCCCGCGCGCTATCCGGAGCGGTAAAGTCTCAGGAGTTTACATGGCCAAGCTGGTATTGATCCGTCACGGGCAGAGCGAGTGGAATTTGCAAAACCGCTTTACCGGCTGGGTGGATGTGAAACTAACCGCAGAAGGCGAAGCCCAGGCGCGAAAGGCCGGAATTCTATTGGCAGAAACCGGATTTGCACCGAAGCGGGCCTTCACCTCTGTCCTGACGCGGGCCATCCGCACACTCTGGCTGACGCTCGAGGAAATGGACCGGGTATGGATTCCAGTGGAAAAATCCTGGCGGCTGAATGAGCGACATTATGGCGGTTTGACCGGTCTCAACAAGGATGAAACCCGCGAACGCCATGGCGAGGCGCAGGTGCAGATCTGGCGCCGTAGCTTCGATACGCCGCCGCCACCTCTGGATATCACCGACGAGCGCCATCCGTCCCATGACCCGCGCTACAAAGATCTGCCATCTGACCAATTACCCGCGACAGAATCCCTGAAAATCACACTGGACCGTGTGCAGCCTTACTGGGAAAGCACTATCGCGCCTCTGCTGGAGGCTGGCGAAGATGTGCTGGTGGTCGCCCATGGCAATTCCCTGCGCGCCATTGTGAAGCTCCTCTTCCAGATGACCGGTGAAGAAATCGTCCGCATCGAAATTCCGACGGGCAATCCGCTGGAAATCGGCATGGATGGGGAAGGCAAATTGCCAGTGACCGCGCGCTATCTCGATACGGAGCGCGCCCAGCCCCTGCCCGATATTCCTTGAGCAGGCTGACCGGCCTTCGCATGATGGATGCCGCGCTGGCTCTGGCGCGGTCCGGGCTGGGCACTACCGCCCCCAATCCCAGCGTTGGCTGCGTCCTCTATAAGAACGGAGAGATCATTGGGACCGGTGTGACTGTGCCCGGCGGACGGCCACATGCTGAGCGGGTAGCCCTCGATCTGGCAGGCAAGGCGGCAAGAGGAGCGACCGCTTATGTGACGCTGGAACCGTGCGCACATTACGGTCAGACCCCGCCCTGTGCTGATGCGCTGATAGACGCGGGCATCGCCCGTGTGGTGATCGCGTGTTTCGACCCGGATGCGCGCACTGCCGGTCAGGGCGCCGGCCGGTTGAGAGCGGCTGGCCTCATCGTCGAGACCGGCGTGCGGCAGGCAGACGCAGAAGCGCTGCACGCCGGCTTCTTTCACCTGATCAAGCGGGGCTGGCCTCTGATTGCCATTGACGACAATCCAGTTAGTTATGATGCAAGCGTCGAAACCCTTGAAGAGGCTGATGTTTTGTCAGCGCTCCGTGCCTTTGGTGAAAAGGGGGTTACACGGCTTCGGCTGGTCCCCGGCTCGCCTGCGGCAATAGCTGCCATTGCGGCCGGTCTCGTGGATGTGACAGTTCCGGGGATAAACACCCCACGTTAACCCAAATTCGGGATAATTTTCCTTCGTATCAGGGAATTAGAGCCGCCCATGTCGGATCGCGTTCAATACCGCACGCTGGATCAGGCGCAGGTCGATGACATCTGCCGCCGGCATGAGCTGTTATGGAGCGGCAAGCCTGGAGGGGCGCGCGCCTCCTTCACCTATTGCGTTCTCGACAGTCTGATCCTGTCCAATCGCGACCTCTCCGATGCCGATTTTACCGGCTCGACGCTGGTCGGTGCGGACCTTTCAGGCTCGGTGCTTAATTCCAGCAGTCTTTACGGGTGTGATTTGCGCCGCGCCAATCTGCAAGGCGCGTCTTTACGGCGGGCGGACATGCGCGGAGCCGCACTGCGCGGGGCCAATCTGCAAGGCGCGGATCTGTCAGAATGCGATTTACGCGAAGGCATGATCGCGCAGATGGATCGCGAGCGGGGTCTGTCCGTCTTGAAGCACAAATCCCGGCCCGGCGAGATGACAATGGCGAATTTTCAGGGTGCCAATCTTTCGCGCTCGAAAATGTCCGGTTCGTCGGCGCAGCGGGCAGACTTTACCGATGCCGTCCTTCTCGGCACACGGCTGGTACGCGCCAATCTGCGATCGACTGTTTTTTCCGGAGCCAATCTGGAAGGTGCTGACCTTTCCGGTGCCGATCTTACCGATGCCGACATGACAGATGCGGTGCTGGTGGGCACGACGATGACCATGGCGCGGCTGGATAATTGCGATCGCACCGGCGCTTTGACCGACGAACCCGTGGGCCGGAATATGCGAGAACTGGACCGTCCGGTGGAAGAAATGATCGAGGATCATATCCGCTGGTGCGCCAGCGCAGGAAAGGAGGGCCAGCCGTCTTCCTTTGATGATACGGATATGCGGCCTCTGGTCTCCCTCGCTGGCAAGACACTGACCGCTTTTCACGCACGCGGTGCGACGCTTTACGGTCTCGATCTGGAAGGCGCGCAATTGCAGGGCGCGCGGCTGGAACGCGCCGATTTGCGCATGACCTGTCTCAGGGGGGCGGATTTGCGCGGGGCTGACCTGACCGGCGCGAAGCTGAATAATGCCGATCTGCGCGATTGCAAACTGGGCCCCCTCTTGCTGGACGATGACCGTATCCTGCCCGCCTCACTGGCCGCGGCAAAGGTGCGGTATTCTGATCTCAGCGGCGCGGACCTCCGGCGTATCAAGGCGTTGGGAGCGGATTTCTCCTATTCAACGCTTTATGGTGCGGATGTGCGGCATGCACATTTCTCCGGCTCCTGCTTTACCGGAGCGCGGGTCAGCGATTCCTTTCTGACCGATATTGATGCCGCCGATGGCGTCGTTGACCTGAATGCGGCCTGACAGCAAAAAGCGCGCGCCTGAAGGGATCAAGGCGCGCGCTCTGGCTATACGCAGAAGGGTTAAGAGCTAGGCGGCTTTGGTCTTGCCACCTTCAATAACCTTGCGGCTTTTCGCCGATGTGTTGCCGATGGAAATCCGTCGCGGTTTGGCGCTTTCCGGAATTTCGCGGCGGAGAGTAACGGCCAGAAGGCCATGCTTCAGCTCCGCATTATCGACGACCACATGGTCCGCCAGATGGAAACGGCGCTCGAAAGCGCGCTCGGCAATACCTCGATAGAGATAGTTCTGACCATCATTGTCGGACTTGATATCCTTGCGGCCGGAAACCGTGAGCACGTTTTCCTGGACCTCAACGGTCAGATCCTCTTCACCGAAGCCGGCCACGGCCAGTTCAATGCGGTAATCATTCTCGCCCAGCTGTTCGATATTATAGGGCGGGAAACCGGTTGACGGATCGGTTTTCGAGGCAGAATCAATCATGTTCGCCAAACGGTCAAAACCGACGATCGAACGATAGAGCGGGGTGTAATCAAGACTTCTCATAGTCTTATCCTCCTTCAGAAGCGACAAGTATTGCGCCCTGGTCCCAAGCGGGACCGGACAGGTTCCGCACCGGGCTTGATCCGCCATTCAGGCCGGACCGGCCGATGCGCAGACCCCGTTATGGCGGCCTGCATGACACGAGGTAGGAATGCGGATCGGCGCTTGCAAGAGGGGCTGGGCTTGTTTACTCGTAGGGGCTGAAAATTCTGCAATTCCGGGAGCATCTCATGCAACGCGCACTCTGGTTGGCCGGATTGGCAAGCCTCGTTCTGACTGCTTGTAGCGGAAATGAAGACGTGGCCGGAACAGACATCGAAGCCACCGCTGAAAATACCAGTGAACAAGTCCCGGAAGCGGCCGCACCAGACACGGAAGCCACTGCCGGGGCCGGAACGATTGAATGGGCGCTTGCGGGTGAGTGGCGCGGTGAAAACAGCGCGCGCGACACCTTCCGTCATCCGGTTGAAACGCTGGCTTTCTTCGGCATTGATCCCTCCGGCACAGTGATTGAAATCTGGCCGGGTGGTGGCTGGTATACCGAGATTCTGGCACCGTGGCTGAACGCCAATGGCGGACAGTATGTAGCGGCTCATTTTCCAGCCAGCAGCGAAAGCGGAAACCGCCGCCGCAGCCGCGCCAGTTTCGAAGAGCGATTTACCGGATCAGACCTTTTTGGCGATGTCGTGGTCCGTGACTGGGGTCCTGGTGTTCAGGCTCTGGGTGGTCCGGCTTCCGCAGATGCCGTTCTGACATTCCGTAATATTCATAATTGGATGCGGGGCGGATTTACCGAACGTGCGTTTGAGGATTTCTATACCGTTCTGCGGCCCGGCGGCGTTCTCGGCGTGGTCGAACACCGCCTTCCCGATACGCGGGAACAGGACCCGCTGGCCGGATCGGGCTATGTGCAGGAAGCCTATGTTATCGCCATTGCGCGCGAGGCGGGCTTTGAACTGGTGGACCGTAGCGAGATCAATGCCAATCCCGCCGATACGGCCGATCATCCCAATGGCGTCTGGACCTTGCCGCCAGCCCGGAGTGGCTGGGGTTCAGCGGGCTTTGATTCAACGCCCTATGCCGCGATAGGCGAGAGTGATCGTATGACTCTTCTGTTCCGGAAACCGGAGACGGTTCCAGTCGAGGCCGGGAACGAAGACGGTTAGGCCGCGTTCAGTTTTTCAATCGCCTGCGCGTGGAGTTGCGGCGTTGCTGCAGCCACCAGAGCGCCGGTGCTGAAATCCGCCTCGCCCTGCCAGTTGCTGATCATACCACCAGCGCCTTTCACCACCGGTATGAGCGCATGAATGTCATAGGGTGACAGGCCGGATTCGATCACCAGATCGATACATCCAGCCGCCAGAAGCCCGTAGCCATAGGCGTCCATGCCATAGCGTGTCAGCCTGACGGCTTCACGGATGGCGGTGAATTTACCGGCTTCCCGGCCCTGAAACAGATAGGGGTCGGTGGTGGTGAGAATGGCCTCGCCGAGCTTGGTTACCTCTGAAACTTGCATGGCATGGCACCCATTGAGGGTGAGCAGTTCGGCTCCTTCAGGATGTCCTGAAAACCGCTCGCCTGTATGGGGCTGATCGATCACGCCAAGAACCGGAACATTTTCTTTCGTCAGAGCGATCAATACCGTCCAGGCCGGGGTGCCGGCGATGAAACCGCGCGTGCCGTCGATCGGATCGAGTGTCCAGGACCAGCCATTGCGGCTTTCCCGCTGCGGGAATTCCTCGCCCAGAACACCATCGTCCGGGCGTTCAATATTGATAATGCCGCGCATCACCTGTTCGGCGGAGCGGTCTGCAATCGTGACCGGATCAAATCCTTGCTCCGCCTTGTTCTCGACCGGCGTGCGGCGGCGGAAGTGCGGTAAAATGGCGGCACCGGCAGCATCTGCCAGCCGGTGCGCAAATGCGAGATCGTTTTCGGGATTACGTGCTGTCATGGCGCTGACCTATCAGGGTGATCAGCTCTTGTCAGCTGCCAAGATTTCAAGCCGCGTCGTTGGCGGCTTCCGCTGGTTCCAGTGACTTGGCCAATTCCAGCAAGCGCTTGCGGGGACGTTCTCCCAGCCGGTAATAGGCGCGGACCAGATCCATGGTTTCTTTCTGTGACAGAACATCAGCGGCCATAACGTCGGGATCGTCAGTCTTTTCTTCATCCGGTACCAGACCTTCATAGAAATACTGGGCCGGGACATCTAGTGACCGGGACAGCTCGAACAGGCGGCTGGCACTGACGCGATTGGCACCGCACTCGTATTTCTGGATCTGTTGAAAGCGGATGCCGACGGATTCAGCCAGCTGTTGCTGGGTCAGCCCCAGAAGACGGCGGCGGCGGCGAAGCCGCTTGCCAATGTGAAAATCAATCTCGCTCGTCATGATGTTGGCTCCGGTAATCGCTTGTTGACCTACGTCCCCTCGACGCATTCGCTTTAGAGGGGAGCAAAGGCCATGCCGCACATGACACAAAGACATTTAGGCACATTATTTCAGAAGCTTATATGACTTTTATGACCATTTTTCCTGCACAAGCGAGCGCAGAACAGCTTCGATTTTCTCCCGTGTCGCGGGAAATGTGCCGGAACGGGTCACTGTTTCTTCATTCAGATAGAGGCCGCGATTGATTTCGATCTGAATGGCATGGCGGCTCTGATCCGGCTTTCCATAACAGGCCGTCGTATATCCGCCGGCATAGGGCCTGTTGCGGCGGACGACGAAGCCCTGTTCACGGAAGGCCGCTTCGACTGTCGCCATAATTTCACCACCGCAGGCACTGCCATGGCGATCTCCCAACACGATATCGACGCTGCCTGCGGCAATGGCCGGCATGGAATGGAAATCCAGCAATATGGCGTTGCCGAAAATATCCCGGGCGGATTTCATCTCGACATCAATGGCCCCATGATAAGGACGGTAATAATCGGCAATGCGTTTTTTGGCCTCAACCCCGGCCAAAGGTCCCTGATAGAGGGCATGCCCGCCAGCGCTGACCCGGGGGATGATGCCCAGACCTGCCTGAACATGCGGCGTGGCTGCTCCGGGAGAGACAGCCATATCCGGAAACAGCACGGGGTCGAGTTCTTTTGTGGACCGGTTGGGGTCGATAAAAACGCGCGGAAAAGGCGCTATAATACTGGTAATCCCGAGCCCGGGGGCGGCTGCGATCAGACTGTCGACATAAGCGTCTTCCGACCGCCGCAGCTGGTCCAGCGGCAATACCGACTGCGCCAGAAGATCAGGCGGATAGGTACGCCCGCTATGAGGTGAGGCCGCCAAGAGAGGTGAACGGCGTTCGGCCGGGCGGTGCACAATGACCGGTTCCGAGATCCGCGCGATCACCGCCGGAGACTTGTCCATGGCCTGAACAGGCAAAGGGGAGGTGAAACGCGCCATTACCGCACAATGGCGAAAGGTTGGCATTGCGGTCAAGCTTTTCACATGCGGTCTCTGCGCATGTTCAGTGGACTTTTACCTTAATGCGCTAGAAGCGTATCAGGAAATGGATTGGTGGAGTTCCAGGAATGGCAAAAATCCTTTTGGCGGAAGATGATGGGTCCATGCGCGACTTTCTGGCCAAGGCCCTGAAGCGGGCCGGTCATGATGTTGTGGCCTGTGCCGATGGTGATGAAGGCCTGTCGGTCTTCGAAGCAAACAAGGACGGGTTTGACCTGCTTTTGACGGATATCGTCATGCCCGGCATAGACGGTATCGAGCTGGCACGGCGGGCCGCCGAGCTGACACCCGCGCTGAAAATCATGTTCATTACCGGTTTCGCGGCCGTCGCCCTCAATCCAGGCTCTAGCGCGCCGTCGAATGCGAAAGTGCTGTCCAAACCCTTCCATTTGAGGGAGCTGGTTGATGAAGTTGACCGCGTCATGGCGGCCTGACCGTCTCAACAACCCGACAAACAAAAAGGCCCGCTCCAACGAGCGGGCCTTTCCGGTTTCAAGCTATGGTGCTTTACCGTGCCGGGTTTTGCGGCGTCGGCATGCCACACTCATTCGCCAGCCAGCCTGTAAGCTCTGTGTAGAGGGTCACCTGGTTGTCGTAATTAAGCGTGTTCGAGAAGTGGTCCGCTCCTGGCAATTCGACATAGCGATGCGGAATGCCATTGCGTTCCAGTGCCCGGATCATGAACTGGCTCTGATATTGCGGAACGCGCTGATCAACCTCGCCATGGATGATGAGCAGCGGGATGCGCATATCTGAAGCGAATTCACTGGGCGACATGCCGGCATAGCCTTCATCAATCAGCTCGCTCTGAATGCCGCCACCGCCGAAATCACGCTGGATGACATCAAGATCGGAGACGCCGGCACCGGCAATTGCGCAATTATAGACTGGAGGCTGACGGACGGCAGCTGCAAAAGCTGCATAACCGCCATAACTCCAGCCGAACATGGCAACCTGATCGGATTCGGCAAGACCGGAATCGACGAGGTAACGCACGCCATCATCCTTGTCGTCCGACATGGTGATGCCCCACTGACCCCAGCTGCGCAGCCAGTGATCAATGCCGTAGCCGAGTGACCCCCGATATTGAGGCTGCATCACCATATAGCCGCGATTGGTGAGCACAGTCGTCCATTCATCAAAGGCCCGTGTTTCGGAAACCCAAGGCCCACCATGCGGCATGACGACGAGGGGATAGGGCGCTTCGCCGAAAGGCGGCAGGGTCAGGATTGCCGGAATACGCAGGCCGTCGCGGGCTTCATAGGTGATGAATTCCTCACGCCCGAACGCAGCGTCCAGCAATTGCGGGAAGGAGCGGCCGATCACCACGGGTTGGCCATTGGCGATATAGTAATAGACACCCGGCTCCTGAGCGGATTGAGAGAAAACAAGCATCTGGGCGCAATTATTCACGCAATTGACAATTGTATTGCGTGTGTCCGGGAAGGCGTTGTCGACGACCGCCTGCAGGTCCGCCATTTCCTGGCTGATCCACGCATACTGGCGTTCACCATCGGCGTAGAAGCTGAAGCCGGCCAGTTCAGGTTCGCGATCAATGTGGGGCTCGAAACGCGACCCCAGTATATCGACATCCTCTCGTTGATAAATGGTACGGATATATTCACCATTCCGTAAATCCATGATGTGTGCGCCAACCGTGTTTTCGCCATTATGAGCGAGCACATAGGCGCGATAATCGCGGTCCGGATCAAAGCCAACGACATTGATGCCCGTCTGGCCATAGGTGTCGTACTCGGTCAGAGACCAGCGCATGACTTCACGCCATTCCGGATTGTCGGGATCCGGGCGCCAGAAATAGATGACTTCCTCATTGGCACGATCCAGTTCGGTTGCGAAACGCGGATTGCCTTCCTGATCCAGAACATAATTGCCGAACCGGCTGCTACCGCGCAGTATCCGCGACTGCCGTCCGGTGCGGACATTATAGCGGTAGAAATCAGGTGTGCTGACCCGGCCGATCGAGCGGCCGCGCAGATCTTCTACCGTGGTGTCCGCATCGAGACCTGCTGTGCGGATGATGATATGATCCGGATCATCGGCCATGCGGCGCACAATCTGGAAATCATCATTCAGGGTACGGAAACCGCCCTCACCGGACCAGTGAACAATGGCCTGCCTGAATTCGAAGACGCCCTGATTAACGCCTTCAATCCGGTTGCGGACCTGTTGCCGGAATCTGACCAGCAGATATTCAGGTGCGATCCAGCTCACGCCTAGGATTTCCATACGGTCAGCCCCCAACCGGACCGGTGCAGCGGAAAAGTCGGACGTTGAATAAACCTCGACAATATAATTCCCGTCACGGGCGGTCAGCCGGCGCATGGCGATATGCTCACCATCGGGCGACAAGCCGACATTCGCCACGGCTGGATAGGTTGCGAAATATTCGAGCGGTACGACTTCGCCCTGAACGGCATGGGCCGAGCCCGCGGCCATCAAGCCGGCGATGGCTCCCATAACGAGTTTACGCATCATCTTTTCCCCTGAGGCTGTCTTTTCCCTGCGGTTAATTAGAGTGCGCAAATTAGATGCCAAGGGCAAGGCC